>VBHA01000164.1 GCA_005889495.1 Chloroflexota bacterium | reverse complement strand
CACCTGTTGCTTGTCGATCAGGCGGCGGAGCATGCCCGGCTGGATCGAGCCGAAGTAGACCGGCATGAACGGGTGCGGGACCACCGCCAGCCCACCCTGGTCGTGAATCGCGGCCACGGTGTCTTCGACCGACATGCCGCGCCGGACGGGACGCTCGAGGAACCATCCGAGGATGTGCGTCTGAGCCGGCCACCTCGTCGTCACCTCCTGGCCCCCGACCACGACGAGCCCGGCGTCCTCGCCCAACGCATGGGCCGCCCGGACAGCCTCCATGGTGTCGTGGTCGGTGACCGCGATGAGGTCGAGGCCCGCCTGCTTCGCGGCGAAGCTCGCCGGGTCAAACGGCGCGAGGTCGCCGATCTTCTCCCCCACGCCGGCCAGCTTGGCCGGGACGCCAAGCTCCGACTCGATGGCGATCACCGATCCGCCCTTGGCGCTGCTGTCGAGCTTGGCCAGCACGAGGCCGGTGATGGGCATCGATTTGTGGAACTCGCGCGCCTGGGCGAGGTTGGTCAGGCCGAGCACGGCGTCGAGCACGAGCAGCGACTCGTAGGCGGCGCCGTCCAGCGCCTTCGTGGTCACGCGGCCGATCTTCGCCAGCTCCTCGAGGAGGTTGCGCTGCGTCTGCAGCCGGCCCGCGGTGTCGGCGATCACGACCTCGTGGCCCCGCCGGCGCGCGAGCTGGACGCCTTCGAAGATCACCGACGCCGGGTCCGCCCCGCTCGTGCCCTCGAAGTGCTCCACGCCGGCACGCTCCGCCCACGCGACCATCTGCTCGATTCCCGCGGCTCGATACGTGTCCGCGGCGACCACGAGAGGCCTGCGGCCCTGCTCGCGGAGCTGGAAGGCGAGCTTGCCGGCGGTCGTCGTCTTACCCGCTCCGTTGATGCCGTACAGCAACACGCAGGCGGGGTCGCCGGCCAGGTTCAGCCCGCGCGGCCCGGCGGACATGACCTCGAGCGCGGCGGCGACCAGCGCGTCCGCTGCCTCGTCGCGGGTATGCGGCGCGCGGGACCTGACCGCATCCACCAGGCGCGATGCCATCTCCGGCCCGAGGTCGGCGCCGAGTAGCAGCTCATCCAGGCCCTGGTAGAAGCCAGCCGCCAGCGGCGGGCTGAGCGCACGCATGCCCGCGGACAGCGCGCGTCGGCTCTGGCCGCTGACGCGGCTCCAGAAAGTGGGTGTAGGTTCGCTCAGCCTGCTTGCAGAGTACTCGCGGCCCGCGTCGCGGGTTTGCGGATGTCGTCGAGGCGCACGGACACCAGGTGCGACGAGCCGCTCTCATCGAGGTGGATGCCGTAAAGCGTCGAGGCGTAGGACATCGTCACGTGGTTGTGGGTGATCACCAGGAACTGACGGTTGGCGCCCAGGCGCGCCACCATCCGGCCGAACCGGTCGACATTCGCGTCGTCGAGCGCCGCGTCGACCTCGTCGAGGATGGTGAACGGGCTCGGGTTGACCTCGTCGAGCGCGAGCACCAGCGCGAGGGCTGCGAGCGACCGCTCTCCGGACGAGAGAAGCGTGACGTTCTGGAGGCGCTTCCGAGGGGGCTGGACCAGGATCTCGACCCCGGTCCGGGGGCCTTCGTCGCCTTCCGCGTGGCGAAGAGTTGCCCGGCCGCCCGGGTTGAGCTCGGAGAAGTATTCGTGGAAGTTGGCGGCCACGGCGCCGAACACGGCCTCGTAGCGCGACTCTTCCTCCTGGCGGAGCTTCCCGATCAGGTCCTCCAGGTCGGCGCGCGCCGCCGTGATGTCCTCGAGCTGCTCGGCGAGGTTCCGATATCGCTCTTCGAGCTCGCGGCACTCGGCCTCCGCCAGCGCGTTGGTCGGCCCGATCTCTTCGAGCCTCCGCTCGAGCGCGCGCATCTCACGCTCGCGCCCCTTGCCTCCGGGAATCTCCTCCGGCGCGACGCCGTCGGGCATGCGGGAGCGGATCTCGTCCATCCGCGCCTGCAGCAGCTCCGCCTCACGGGCGACGAGCTCGACGTTGCCCTGGAGGTTGCCCTCGCGCAGCCGTCCATCGATGCGTGCCTCCTCCAGCGCGACGAGCTTTCTCGCCGTCTCGGCCATCTCGGCCTCGTCCTCGGGCGCATCGTGCTCGGCGTTGGCGAGCGTCTCGCGGGAGGCTTCCGCGGCGGAGCGGAGATCGGGAAGGCCGTCGACCGCGGCCGCTGCGGCCCGCTCCGCATCCTCGGCGTGCTTACGCCTCTCGTCCGACCCGGCGTTCAGCCTGTTCACGTCCTCGTCCACCAGCCCGACCTGCCTGCGCAGCGAGTCGATGCGGTCGCGCCAGCGCTCCACCTGGAGCTGGCGCTGCTGCAGCGCCGCGCGCTCCGCGGCAACCTCTCGGACGCGGGCTTCGAGCTCGCGACCCAGCGTCGCAGCTCGCTCGTCGGCCGCGCCGGCGATCTGCTCGAGGTCGGCAAGCCTGGTCTGCTCCGCCTGTTCGGCCCCTCGCGCCGCGTCCAGCATTCGCGCCAACTCCTCGGCCCGCGCCGCTCCCGCGGCCTGGGCGCGGAGATCGGTCAGGCGGGACTGCGCCGACTGCAGCATCGACGCCGCCTCGCCTGCGTCCGAGGTCTCGGCCTCGAGAGTGGCAATCCTGCGGCGGAGGTCGGCCCGGCGCGCGTCGAGCGCGATCCGCGGGTCCGCGCCGGCTCGGACCAGGCCGGCACTCCGGTAGACGCCTTCGGCGGTCACGTCGCGGCCGACGATCACGCCGCCGAGCAGCTGCCGCGCGATGCGGTCGTAGCCATCGGCGACCTCGACCAGGTGGTAGAGGGAACCGTCGGCGGGATCGGGTGCATCGACTGGAAACAGCACAGAGAGCTGCCGGTCTGCGCCGGTGACCGCGCGGATCGCCGCCTCCTCGTCGGTGGCGACGATCGCGTCGACAAGCGAGCCCAGGACGGCGGAGAGCGCCGCCTCGGAGCCGGCGCGGGCGGTGATGACATCACCCAGCCTCAGGCCATGCCCGGAAGGTGGCCGCAGCGCCTCGATGCCCTGCAGCTCGGCCTGGAGCCGGGCGAGAGCCAAGGTCGCCTGCTCCACCTCCGCCGCACGCTCCTTGGCGCGCGTGACCGCCATCTCCGCCTCGGGGAGGTTCGACGCCGCCGCCTCGGCCCTGGCGACATTGGCCGACTGCTCCTCGAGGAACTCCCTCCGGGTCCGCAATCCGGCGACCGAGGATGCGGCCGACGCGGCTGCGCGCCGCGCGAGCTCGGCGGCGCGCTGCGCCTCGCGGGCGGCTGACGCATCCGGCTCGTCCGGCGCCTGGGGGGTCTCGCTCGCGGGGTCGATGGCCTTCTCGGCCTCGGCGAGCTCGCTGGCAAGCTGGGTGCGTAGCGCGGTCGCGGCGTCCAGCAGCGCGCGCGCCTCGGTCTCCGAGCGGCGGGCCTCAGCGGCGACCGCGCGCCGGTTTTCAACGCGCTCCTCGGCGAGCTGGAGGCGGTGCTCGGCGTCGGATGACTGGAGACGGAGCTGGCCGAGGGTGCGCTGCCGCGCAAGCCGCTGGTCCTGGGCCGACTGCATCGCCGTCCGGCCGGCCTGGAACTCGTCTTCGGCGATCCGGGCCTGCTCGCGTGCCTCGATCAAACGGCGCTCGAGCGATTGCAGCTGCGACGAGGCGCGACGGTGGGAGTCGCGGGCCTCGCGCCATTCCTCCCAGACGATGCTGCCTCGCAGCAGCTCCAGCCTGGCCTGGGCCTCCGCCGCCTCGCGCGCCGTGGCGGCCTGGAGGCGCAGCGCCTCCAACCGGGGGTCGAGCTCCGAGCGCAAGTCTTCCAGGCGCAGGAGGTTGGATGCAAGCTCTTGCAGCTTCTGCCCCGCCTCCTGCCGGCGCGCCTTGACGCCGCGGACCTGGGCCGCCTCTTCGAGCAGCTGCCGGCGCTCGGCGGGCGTGCACACGACGATGTGCTCGATGTCGTGCTGGTCGATGATGGCGTAGGAGTCGACGGTCAGGCCGGTCGACGCCAGCAGGTGGATCAGGTCGCGGCGGCGGACCCGAGTGCCGTTGAGAAAGTAGTCGCTCTCCCCGTCGCGCTCCACGCGGCGCTTGATCGCGACCTCGTGGTAGTCGATCGGAAGCCGGCCGGCGGAGTTGTCGAAGACCATTGTCACCTCGGCAAACGAGGCCCGGGAGCGCCGCTCGCCGCCCGCGTAGATGACCTCCTCCATCTTCTTGCCGCGGAGGTCTCGGGCCTGGCCGGAACCGAGCACCCACTTGATGGAGTCGACGATGTTCGTCTTGCCCGAACCGTTGGGGCCGACGATGGCGGTCACGCCGCCGTCGAACTGGATCTCGGTCTGCCGGGCAAAGGTTTTGAAGCCCAGCAATTGCAGGGACCTGAGGAACAAACTGGCGGGCAGAGTACCAGATGTGGGGGGTGGCGGCCGCACTCGCCACCAATCGAAACAGTGTGCCGGAATTTGGCTTTTTGGGAGGCCTAGGGGCCGAATTCAGCACACTGTGCTGTTAACAGGCTGGGTTGGCACACGGATCGCCGATGCCCACGATTCAGGGCATGTCCCTCGCGAGATTGGCCGAGCGTCGACGAACGATGCCGAGCGAGGCACTGTTTTCGCACCGAACTGCTGCCTGGCTGCATGGCCTCGACGTTCCGGCATGTGAGCCGATCGAGGTGACGCTGCCGCAGCTGAGTTGCACGTCGCATCTGGCGGAGGTCTCCCTGATGAGGTCGGACTTCACGGAGTCGGAGGCGTGTGAGGTCCAGTGCCTGCCGGCGACCTCAACGACTCGGACCATCGCGGACCTGGCTCGTCGGGCGCCGCTTGTCGAGGGTATGGTCGTCCTCGACATGGCGTTGCGGCAGCGCCTCGTCCGCCTGGAAGAGCTGCAACGTTGGACACAGGAACACCCTCGCCACCGAGGCATCGGGCGACTGAAACGCGCAATGGAGCTCGCCGACCCCAGGAGCGAAAGCCCGATGGAGACCCGTCTTCGGATCTTGCTCATCGAGGACGGACTTCCCAAGCCAGAGGTGCAGATGCCGCTTCAGGACGAAACCGGGTCTCTGATCGCCCGTCCCGACCTGTGCTATCCCGAAGAGCGAATCGTGGTCGAGTACGACGGCGCGACACATCGCGAAAGCATGGCCGCCGACAACCGAAGGCAGAATCGATTGATCGACGCCGGCTATCGTGTGCTCCGGTTCACGGCCGGCGACCTGCTTCACAGGCCCTCTTCGGTAAGTGCGCTGGTGCGACGAGCGCTCTCGGCCTGAAGCTATTCCAGGGGTTCGCCGAACTGCCGGCTGCGAGGCGGCTCGGCCATCGCGTGCAGCGGCACCACTTCCGCCGGAGGTGTGGTCTCGGTGGCGGCCGCCGGCGCGGCCGGCTGCTCCCGCTTCTGTCTCGGGGCGCGCCGCGTTCGAGGCTTGGCCTGCTTCTTGCCAGGCATCTCGGCCACCGACCCGACCAGCGCCTCCAGCGCGGCCCGGGCCGCGTCCTGCTCCGCCTCCTGCTTGCTCGGGCCGTGCCCGGTGCCGAGCGGCTCCGAGCCCGCAAACACCACCGACGTGTACTCGCGCCGGTTGCCAACCCGCGCGCCTTCGCTGTCGTAGACGGGCGTCTCGCCGAACCGTTCCTGCGCGACCTGCTGCAGCCTGCCCTTGAAGTTCTCGTCGCGCGCCGGCGACGGCAGCGCCCGGTAGCGGTTGAGGTAGTAGTGGTAGGCGGCGTCGTAGCCCGCGTCGAGGAAGACCGCGCCGAGCACGGCCTCGAACCCGTTGGCGAGGAGCGACTTCAAGTTGCGGCCGCCACCCTTTGCGATTCCCTTGCCCAGGTAGAGGTAGCTGCCCAGGTCGAGCTGTTCCGCGAGCTCGGCCAGCGTGTTTGTGTTGACCATGGCCGACCGCGTCTGTGTCAGCTCGCCTTCGGTCGCGCCGGGGTGATGCTTGTAGAGGTACTCGGCCGCGATCAGCTGCAGGACGGCGTCGCCGAGGTACTCGAGACGCTCGTTGTCGCGCGGTGAGACCGCCGGGTTTTCATTGGCGAAAGAGCTGTGCGTGACGGCCTCGAGCAGGAGGCCAGGGTCGCGAAAGTGAATCCCGATCTTTTGCTGTAGGAGCTGCAGAGACTGAGCGAGGGGTGCAGCTTGAGCCTGTGCTATGAGCCGGCCTTCTCCTGGATGTACTCCCAGGCCTGCCCCACCGTCGTGATCTTCTCAGCGTCCTCGTCCGGGATCTCGAGGCCGGTGTTCTCCTCGAACGCGTAGATGAGCTCGACCAGGTCGAGGGAGTCGGCGTTCAGGTCTTCCTGAAACGACGCGTCCATCGTCACCTGCTCGGGCTCGCAGCCGAGACGCTCGACGATGATGTTCTTGAAGTCCTCGAAGCTCAGCTTTTGAGTTTCCATTACGCGGACTACTGTACACGAGCAACGAATTGGCGGGCCCACGCCCGGGGGCGGGGCTCCGCTCGGCCCCGCCCCCGCCAGATCACCTACCGATTGGACTTGACCGCCTGCTGCGGGGGCGCCGGCGCCATGCCGAGCTGGGTCATCAGCTGCACCTGGTCGAACATCAGGAGCGCTTTCTTGATCAACCCCCGGTCGACCTCGAAAAGCTCGACGAAATCGCCGCGCAGCTTGCGGTGTGTCGCCGGTACGTCGCCCATCGGCGTCTTCAGGATGCCGTCGTGAGTGCCCACGAACTGCGCTTTGATGGCCACCTGGTTGCCTTGCGCGAAGACTGTTTGCGTCTCGATCTTCGCGTCGGGGAACGCCGTGATCCAGTTCTTGTTGAACTCCTTGATCGCCTGCGGTCCCTTGACCGTCATATCGCCGGGGGCGGTGAGGACTGAGTCAGGCGCCGAGTCACGCGCCGCCGCTTCGAGATCATGTGCGTTGATCGCGTTGATCGTCCGCTCGACGACAGCCCTGGCTTCTTGCTGCGTCGAGGCGGCAATCTCGTAGAGCTCGCGGGTCGGCTTCGAGTCGCCCTCCTTGTACTTCTCGAAAGACTCGATCAGCTTCTCCGCCTTCGGACCGAACGCCTTCGCTGCGGACTCGCTCTCGTACATGCCGATCGATAGGACATCGCCCGTTTCGCGGTTCAGGAGCAGCATCCCCGACCGGCCGCCCTCGTGGGTCGAGATGGAGGGTAAGGCCTGCTCTCTGTACTCCTTGATTGCTTTCTCCAGGTCGGCCTTCTTGTACCTGGACTTCACCACGCCTGCGTTCATCTCTCTCACCTCCGTGAGGAAACCGAGATAGCGGCGATTGATCCCCTAGTCTCCGCCCCCCTCTGCGGCACGCGTCAAGGCGCAGATGGCCGCCAGGCAACGGAAGGTTGCCTAGGTTTGAGTCGCGAGCTCCTCCACGGCCTTCGGTGTGCCGACGGCGACCGCGCTCTTGCCGGGCGCAAGCTCGCGCATCATCCCGGTCAGCGCCCGCTTCGGCCCGACCTCGATGAACGTGTCGCACCCGGCCTCCAGCAGCCCGGCCACGCATGAGGCCCAACGCACCGGCGAGCGCAGCTGCATCTCCATCACGTGCGGGATCCGGTCGCCTCCCTGGTGGGCACGGCCGGTCAGGTTGGCCATCACGGGGATGCGCGGGGCCCGCCACTCGATCCGATCCAGGGCGGCGCGCAGCCGCTCGGCGGCGGGCACCATCAGCGGCGTGTGAAAGGCCGCGCTCACGTTCAGGGGGATGACGCGTTTCGCGCCCGCCTCCTGCAGGCGCCTGGTCGCGACCTCCAGGCCGGCGGTCGTGCCGGCGACGACGGTCTGGGCCGGCGTGTTGTAGTTCGCGGGCCACGCGTCATTCATTCCGGCGAGGGCCTTGTCGACCGCATCCGCCTCCAGGCCGAGCACGGCCGCCATGGAGCTGGTGCCTGCCGGCGCCGCGTCGGCCATCGCCTTGCCCCGCTCGACGACCGCTTTGAACACGTGCGGTGCGCCGGCGGATCCAGCCGCGGCCAGTGCCGCGTACTCGCCGACAGAATGCCCGGCTGCGGCTGCGGGCTCGATGCCTCGTCTGCGCAGCAGCAGCGTCAGCCCGATGCCGACGAAGCACAGCGCGGGCTGGGCGTTCTGGGTCAGTCGGAGCTCGTCGTCGTCGGCGACCGTCAGCAGGCGGCGAAGATCGACGTCGGCCGCGGACGCACACTGGTCGCAAAGCGACGAGACCTCGGCGTCTTCGAGAAGCTCAGCCCCCATGCCGGGCTGCTGGGAGCCCTGGCCTGGGTAGACAAACGCTGTTAGAGGTGCCACCAGCCCTGCCCCTCCGGCTCTTCGCGCCACCTCCCTATGAATGGGGAGTAAAAGGCCACCTCCCCATGAATGGGGAGGAGACTTATATAACTGCTCTTATTCTTTCGCTTTGAGGACTTCGCGGCCGGCGTACTGGCCGCAGTTCGGGCAGATGGAGTGCGGCCGCCGCGGGTGCTTGCAGTTCGGGCATGGCTGGATCTGGACGAGCGCGAGCGCGAGGTGCGAGCGGCGGCGACCCTTCTTCGACTTGGATAGCTTGACCTTCGGGAGTGCCATGGCTCGTGGAAGTTTACGGGAAGCTAGGAGACGGGCGCTTGATCCTGCTCCGCTTCGACGGGCTCGTTGGACTGCAGCGCCTCCACCCCACGCCGCACTGTCGCGAGCGTGCGGGTCAGGTGCGCCTCGAGCTGCTTGAGCTGCTCGAGCGCGTACTTCTCGGCGTCGCGCACGATCTGGTCGGACCGCGCCTGCGCATCCTTCACGACCTGTGCGGCGTGACGCTCCGCGCGGCGCAGCACCTCGTGCTCGGAAGCGCTCTCTTCGGCGCGTTCGTTCGCCCGTGACATCGTGCGCGCCGCCTCCGCGTGCGCCTCGGTCATGATCCGCTGCTGCTCCGACACGGTCCAGTTCGCCTGCTTGATCTCGTCAGGCAGGTTGAAATGGATCTGGTCGATGAGCTCCATCATCTCGTCCTCGTTGACCATCACCTGCGTCGAGAGCGGGACGTGGCGCGCGTTCTGGACCAGATATTGCATGCGGTCAAGCAGCTCTTGGACCTTTATCTGAACTTCTCCTTCAACGCTCTCGCGACCGGCGGCGGGACCAGGTCCGAGACCTTTCCGCCATAGCCGGCGATGTCCTTCAAGATACTTGACGAGACGAAGATGTGCGCGAAGCTCGACATCAGGAACACGGTGTGGATGTCGGGGGCGAGCTTGCGGTTCATCAAGGCCTGCTGCAGCTCGGCGTCGAAGTCTGAGTAGGCGCGCAGGCCCTTCACCAGGGTGCTTGCGCCGCGCGCCCGGGCGAACTCGACCGTGAGGCCGGTGAAGCTCGCGACCTCGACGCGGTCGTGGTCGCTGAGCGAGGCGCGGATCAGCTGCAGACGCTCCTCGACGGTGAAGAGCGGCTGGCGTTTCTCCGGGTTGGCCGCGACCGCAATGACGAGCTTGTCGAAGATCCCGAGCGCGCGGTTGACGACGTCGAGATGACCGTTGGTGAAGGGGTCGAAGCTTCCGGGATAGACCGCGATCTTGGAGTTGGGGACCTGGTTGGCGTTGCGTGCCATCAGGTTCGGTAGACCGTGACGACCGTGTCGCCGTAGCGTCGCTGCCGGTCCACGTGCAGGCGCGTGAGCTCCGGTAGCTCCTGCCGGCGCGAATGCTCGGCGAGCACGATCGCCTCGCTCACCGTCCTGTCCAGCACTCGCAAGGCGCGGTCCAGCACGACGTCCTCGTAAGGGGGGTCGAGAAAGATATGGTCCGCGGCCCGGACCGTGTCAGGGGATGCCTCGAGCCACCGGACCACGTCACTTCGTACGAGTCGCGCGCGTTCCTTGAAGCCGAGGGCGTCCAAGTTCTGGCGCAGGATAGCAAGACCGCGCGGCTGCTGGTCCACGAACGTGACATGCGCGGCGCCGCGTGACAGCGCCTCGATGCCGATGGCGCCCGAACCCGCGAAGAGGTCGAGCACGGTTGCGCCTTCGATGCGGGGGCCGACCAGGTTGAAGAGGGCCTGCTTGACCATCCCTTGCGTCGGCCGGATGTTCTTGGGCGCCGTCAGCCGGCGTCCCTTCGCCTCGCCGCCCGCGATGCGCAGCCTGCTCACGGCCGGACCCGGATCGCGCCGTCGTCGCGCATGACGCCGATCCTCACCCCGTGTCCGAAGCCCTCGGCGTTCGCCGGCGGAATGGCAACCAGCAGGCCGCCGCTTGTCTGCGCGTCGCAGAGCATCAGCTGCTCGGTCTCTCCAAGTCCGCCCCACTCCACCAGGTCGCGATACGCGGCGTGGTTTCGCCGGCTGCCGTCGGGGAAGAGGTCGCGCTCGGCGAGCTCCCCGGCTCCGTTCATGAAGGGCACGGAGTCGAAGTCCAGGTCCGCCCCGCCTCTCAGGTTCGCCAGGTGGCCGATCAACCCGTATCCGGTGACATCCGTGGCCGCGGTCGCGCCCGCCTCGACCATCGCCTCGGATGCTCCGCGATTCAGGGCGGTCATGATCGCGATCGCCTCTCGCTCGAGGTCTGGCGGGCACAGGCCGCGCTTGATCGCCGTGGCGACCAGGCCCGAGCCGAGGGGCTTGGTGAGGAAGAGCACGTCGCCGGGCCGCGCACCTTCGTGGGCGACCAGGCGACCTGGATGCGCCTCGCCGATCACCGCGTAGCCGAACTTGGGCTCCTCGTCGTCGACGGAGTGCCCTCCGACCACCGGCACCCCCGCCTCGGCCAGCTTGGCCGCGCCGCCGCCCACGATCTTCTCGAGCAGGCCCGCGCTCAGTCTCGCGCGCGGAAAAGCCGTGATGCCGAGGGCGAACAGCGGCCGCGCTCCCACCGCGTAGACGTCGCTGAGCGCGTTGGCGGCCGCGATCGCGCCGTACGCGGCGGGGTCGTCGACGATGGGCGTGAAGAAGTCGACCGTCGCCACGAGGGCGCGGTCGGGCGCGATCCGGTAGACCGCGGCATCGTCGCGCGCGGCCGCGTCGTGAAGTACGTTGGGGTCGACGATCGGGGGCAGAGCCCCGAGAACCTGCCCTAGCTCCACCGGGCTGAGCTTGCAGGCTCAACCGGCCCCGTGGCTGTACTCCGTCAAACGCAGCGGCGAAAGGTCCATGTGTGTGCTAAGTATCGGGATGTGATCATGTCGGCCTCCCCCGGGCTTGGGCGGTGACGCACCTCCGGGCTCGGGAGGTGACGCACTTCCGGGCTGGGGACGTGAACCTGCCCCTCCGGCCCTGCGGGCCACCTCCCCATGAATGGGGAGGAGACTTAATTATTTAGATGCCGCTCGTGTTTGCCGCGATTGCGCCGCATGGGGGGATTGCGATCGCTGAGGCTTGCGGGGCTGATGAGCGCGACGTCGCGTTGAAGACGCGGGCCGGTATGGAGGAGCTCGGGCGCCGCTTCGCGGAGGCAAAGCCCGAGGTGGCCATCGTCGCCACGCCCCACAACGTCCACATCGCCAACGCTCTCGGGGTCGTCGTCGCGAGCCGGGTCAAGGGAAGGTTGAACGGCGTCGCGCCCCCGATCGAGCTCGACCTGCCCTCCGACACCGGGCTGGCCTGGCGGCTGCTCGAGGCCCTGGACGCCGCCGGCTTGAGCGCCGCGGCCGTCAGCTTCGGCTCCAACGACCCGGAGACCGCCGTCGCGCCCATGGATTGGGGAGTGTTGATCCCGCTGTGGTTCATGGGAGGCCGGGCCGACCCGCCGGTGCCGGCCGTGGTGGTCACGCCCGCGCGCGACCTGACCGCGAGCGACCATGTGTCCGCGGGGGCGGCGATCGCCGCCACGGCGGCCGACTCCGATCGCCGAGTGGCCTTCATCGCCAGCGCGGACCACGGCCACGCCCACGCGAAATCCGGACCTTACGGATACCACCCGGCGGCCGCGGAGTACGACGCCCTGGTCTCGGAGCTGGTGCGGGCGGACCGGCTCGACCGCCTGGTGGAGATCCCGCGCGAGCTCGTCGAGAACGCGAAGGCCGACAGCTGGTGGCAGATGCTGATGCTGCATGGCGCTACGCGTGGATGGCGCGGCACTTTGATCAGCTACGAGGCGCCCACCTACTTTGGGATGTTGACCGCGGCGTACACGCCTAGCTGATCGAGGTCAGCTCCAGGCGCCGCACCACCGCAGCCCGCAGCGCGGGTTGGCCGTTCAGGCTGGGATCGGCCTGAACGATGCGCTCGGCCTCCTGGCGCACGTCGTCCAGAAGTTGCGGCTGAAGGAGCGCATCCATGGCCGCATCTGTCAGGCCGTGCTGGCGGGACCCGAGCAGCTCCCCCGTGCCCCGCAGACGCATGTCCTCCTCCGCGAGCTTGAACCCACTGCTCGTGCGGGCGACGAGCTCCAGGCGCGCCAGGCTCTTGTCCGTCGGGTCGTCCGCGAGGAGCACGCAGCGGCTCGTCGCCGATCCACGCCCCACCCGCCCTCGGAACTGGTGCAGCTGCGCGAGGCCAAACCGGTCGGCTCCCTCGATCATCATCACGGTGGCATTGGGCACGTCGACGCCGACCTCGACCACCGCGGTCGCGACCAGGACGTCGATCTCGCCGCCGGCGAAGCGCTGCATCACCACTTCCTTGTCCTTGAGCCGGCCGTGAATCAGGCCCATCCGCATCGGTTCGGGGAAGACATCCTTCCGGAGCCTTTCGAACTCGGCGGTCGCGGAACGGGCCACGACCGTTTCGGACTCCTCGATGAGAGGACAGATGACGAAAGCCTGGTGGCCGGCCGCGACCTCTTTGCGCACGAGGTCATAGGCCAGATCCCGGTGTTCGGGGTCGATCACCTCCGTCTCGACCGGGACGCGGCCCAGCGGCATCTCGTCGATGACGGACAGCGTCATCTCCCCATACATCGCCAGCGCCAGCGTGCGTGGGATGGGCGTGGCGGTCATGGCAAGGAAGTGCGGCCTGCCTCGGCCTTTGGCGCGCAACAGCTCGCGCTGGCGAGTCCCGAACCGGTGCTGCTCGTCGACGACTGCGAGACCCAGGTTGAAGAACTCGACCTCGTCCTCGATCAAGGCGTGCGTGCCGACCACGAGGGCGCAGTGGCCCGACGCCGCGGAGGTGCGCACCCGGCGGCGCTCCGCGGTGCTCTGGCTGCTGACCAAAAGCTCGACCTTCAGGTCGGAAAACGCTCCTTCGAGGTAAGTGCGGAACTTGTGCAGGTGCTGCCTCGCCAGGATCTCCGTGGGGGCCATCACGACCGTCTGCATCCCCGCGGCGTGCGTCATCGCGGCGCACGCCGCAGCGACCGCCGTCTTGCCTGAGCCGACGTCGCCGTTGAGCAGGCGGTTCATCGGGACTGACTGCTGCATGTCTCTGAACGCGTCCCTGGTCGCGAGCCGCTGAGCGCCGGTGAGCTCGAAGCCCAGGCCGGACTTGAACGCATCGCCGACGTCCTGGCGAAACGGAATCGGGGTCGCCGGCTCCGCCGCGATGCTGGCCCGCATCATCGCGAAGGCGGCCTGCAGCTCGAAGAGGTCGGCGAACGTCATGCGCTTGCGCGCCGCCGCGAAATCTTCCAGCGAGGCGGGCTTATGGCCGAGCCGCACGGCGTCGGCGACGTCGAGCAGGCGGTGGCGCTCCCGGACCTCGGGGGGCAGCAGGTCCTCGAGGTGGCCGGCCAGCGGCAGGACCAGCTCCACCCAGCCGGCGATCTTGCGCGATGTCAGGCCCTCGACGAGGTGGTATTTGGGCGTCATCCCGCCGACCCTCTGAGGCGCCGTTTCGCCGGCCTCACCGAGCCGTTCGTGCTGCGGGTTGACCATCCCGGGGCGGCCGCGAAACTGACTCTTGTCCACCACCCCCGCGAACGCGACCCGGTCGCCCTCGCGCAGGTGCTTGAGGATGTAGGGCGAGTGGAACCAGACCACGCGCATCTCGGCACCGCTGTCATCCGCCACGGTCGCCTCGACCAATCGCATCCGGCGACGTGGGGTCACCACCGGCTTGATGGAAACGACTGTCGCGATGACCGAAGCCTGGGTCCCAGGAACCAGCGATGAGATCTGCGATGGGACGTATGTCTCCCAGCCGAATGGCAGGGTGAGAAGCAGATCTCGTATCGTCTTGATTCCGAGCTTCGCGAGAAGCTTCGAATACTTCGGACCGATGTCCTGCAGCTGATCCACAGGCGCGTCGAGGGCGCGTGGGAGTACAAGGACGGACATCTACGCAATCGTCCGAATCGGGGGCACTGCGCTGCGGAGAAGAACTGAGCTCATCGCCATCGGGGTGTTGATCCTCGGAATCATCGGCTATGGGGCCACCAGCATTCTGCTGGCCGCGTACCGCGCCGACGTCGCCGATCGCACTCTTAACACGGTCATCTCGCATCAGAACTCGCTCAACACGGCGTTCGGCGACATCAACACGCAGCTCAGCGCGCTCAACACCAGCTCCGCATTCGACTCTGAGCAGGCGCTGACGCTCGTCGACCAGTCGATCTCGAGCTCGCAGCTGGCGATGAAGACCATCAACGACGACGACCGGTCGCTGAGGGCCGCCTCGAACGACGTCCACGCCGTGCCCTGGCTCACCGTGCTGGGTCGCGTCAGCCTCGACCGCGACGCGGCCCGGATCGGGCACGCGGAGAACGCGCTGGCGGCCGCGCGGACGATCGCGGCCGACCAGGCCCTTGACGGTCGGTTCTGGCGCGCGCTGTATCTCGGCCTGTCCGATTTCACCGCTTTGAGCTCGCAGAGCTCCTCAGGCGACACGAGCGGCGCCCACACGACGCTGGTCAAGATGAAGACCGAGATCGACCAGGCGGCGGCGCTGTCCGGGGCCCCGGGACTTCCGTCAGACCTGCGGGCGCTGATGGCCGACCTGCAGACGTTTGTCGGCGACTACGGCAAGAAGCTCGACGCCCAGGCCGCGGGCGACGACGCCGGGCTGTCGGCGGCCGACACGAGCGTCGAGGCCGACGTGACGAAGATCGGCACCTACGACATCGACCGCATCGGAGGAGAGATCGATGCCTTTTTCAGGCCGTTGATCGACCGCTACAACTCCGAGATCATCGCGGCGACCCGCTAGGCGGGGCTCCCTCGGCCCGGGCGAACCAGACAAGCTGGCCCGCCAGAAGGACCACCAGCGCGACCAGGGCGGGCGCGCCGAAGCGCGAGATGCCCAACCACCCGGCGACCAGGATCAGGAGCACGACGGCGCTCTGCAGCCAATCGCCGACGAAGAGGCCGACGACCTGCCGCACGGCGGCGCGGACGAAGCTCACGCGAGCGCCGGCCGGCGGACCAGGGCGATCGCCAGCCTCGAAGAGATGAAGTACACAACGGCCAGGCCCAGGATGGAGACGAAGTCAAGCGGCCACCGGGCGCCCATGCCCTCGGCGGCCCAGAAGGTGCCGAGGCTCGTGAGGATCAGCCCGACACCGTACTTGAGCGTGTTCTCGGGTACGCGGGCCAACGGCCTCCGCACGGCGACTCCGGCCGCGGCCACGACCAACGCGGCCGCGATTCCACCCGCGATCGCGGCGGGAAAACCGTGCCCGGCCCCTCCGACCGCGATCACGATGAACACGACCTCGAGGCCCTCGAGAAAGACGCCCTTGAGGGCCAGCACGAAACCGACCCAGTCGCGCCTCGCGGCCGCCCCGCCCAGCTGCGAGACCGCCTGGTTGTAGGCGTGCTCCTCGTCGTGCAGCGCCACCACCCCAGCCGACCGCAGCACCGCCTTGTGCAGCCAGCGGAGGCCGAAGAGCAGAAGCAGGGTGCCGACCACGAGCTTGAGTGCCGATTCGGGCACGGTGGTGACGATGAGCTGGCCGAACGCGAGCACGAGCACCGCAAGGGCGACGATCGCCGCCGCCGTGCCCATCAGCGGCGCGCGCCAGCCGCGCGTCAGTCCCACCGCGAGGACGATCGTCAGGGCCTCGGTCGACTCCACAGCTGAGCCGAGGAAGGCGGCGCCGAAGATGAAAACCTGCTGCCCCATCGGTAGAGATAAATAATGGACTGGATGCGAGAGGGTCTCTATCCCGAAGGTTCGATCACGCGGCGCGTCAACCGCGAGAACGTCCTGATTCTCGGTGGCGGCCGCGCGCTGCTGATGCAGCTCGCGCACCCCATGGTCGCCGCGGGGGTCGACGAGCATTCGGATTTTCGGCAACGGCCCATGTACCGGCTGCGGCGCACGATCCGGCTGACGATGGCCATCGTCTTCGGTGACCGCGAGACTGCGCTGGCCGCAGCCCGGGCCGTGAACCAGACCCACGGCCGCGTGCGCGGTGAACGATATCGTGCGCTGGACCCGGACCTCCTGCTCTGGGTGCACGCGACCCTGGTCGACTCGGCGCTGGCGACCTACGAGACATTCGTCAAGCCGCTGCCGGCGCGAGAGCGCGAGGACTTCTACCAGGAGTCGAAGGTTCTAGGCACCTTGCTCGGCATCCCCGAGGACCATTTCCCCGCCGGACTTCGCCAGTTCGAGGACTATGTCGCCGGCATGGTGCGTGACGGCGCCGTCCGGGTGGACTCGCGGGCGCGAGAGCTGGCCGGGCTGGTCCTGCGCCCCAGGCTCCGGCTGCTCCCGGGCCCGGCGATGATCCCTTTCGAGGTGGTGACCGCGGGTTTGCTGCCTGCGGAGCTGCGCGAGCAGTACGGGCTCAGCTGGTCGGCCCGGCAGGAGCGCCTGTTTCGCCTCATGGTCATCGCCATCCCCCGGCTCGTCGCGGTCACGCCGCCGGTGCTTCGGGTCTGGCCGCTGCCGGGACGAAACGTGAGCCTGGCGCGGGATCTTTCGCTCAGCGCATGAGGATCGTAAGGCGGTGGGCCCATCTGCGCCCCATCGCGCCCCATCGGCGCCTGCGGCGCCACTTCCCCATGAATGGGGAAGACGGGGTACTACTTCTTGAGGTAGACCAGGCCCAACGCCCTGGGACCCGTATGCGTGCCGAGCACGCATCCGATCTGGCCGACCGGGATCTCCATGCCAGGCAAAT
>VBHA01000163.1 GCA_005889495.1 Chloroflexota bacterium | reverse complement strand
ATCTGAATGCTGTGCTTGATGCCCGACGCAGACCGCACTTCGAGCTGCCCACTCTCATAGGACGTCCGGCAGATCATGGTGCCATCGTCAAGAACCCCATAGGCGCTGCAGGCCGGCGACACGTCGGTGACGCGGTTCGTTGTGAGGTCGAACTTCGCCAGGTCGAAGTGGTACTCGAGGAACGGACTGGCTCCGCCGAGCCCGGTGGCCTCTTTGACCATGTACACACCGCTCGCGTTCCATGCATACGCCTGGTAGTACAAGTTGCCGTCCGGGGACGGGATCGTGGCGATCAGCGTGTCGCCGGTTGGAGTCCCCAGGTGAATCCGCGAAGTCCATTTGTCATCGGTGAGGGTGTAGAGCCACTGGCTCAGATCAGGCTTCACCGCCACTGGGGCCTTATCGGACTGGTTGGGTGTGCCCGCCAGCTGGCCTAGCTTCCTCACCTTGCCGGTTCTGTCAAGGGCCTGCAGGGTGGTGCCGTTGCCGATGATGACCTGCCCGCCGGCGATCCCGAGGTACTGGCCCTGGACCGTCGCGACATCCGTCGCGTCCATGCGCGCCAGGCGGACCTGAGTCTGTGCGATGTCCCAGATCACGAGGAGAGGAGCGACCGGAGCCGGCGCCGGGCTGGGAGATGACGCGGGAACGGAGCCCGGGGAGGAGGGTACGCTCGGGCTCACGATCGCGCCGAGCGGCGATCGGGCGGAGCCGGCCGAGGGCGGTGAACCGCACGCACCGACGAGCACGGCTGCAATCACCACCGCGGACGTCCTCAATGCCATCCTCACGTCGGCTCAAACGTCATCGCGACCGGCACGTTACGACCATCTGAGCCCTCAACCCCAGGCATCCTGCACCAGCCCTCAAATGGCACTCGTGCACCGGCTTCCAGTGCGCCAGCCTGCAGGTGCCGCTCGACTACTCGAAGCCGTCAGCCCGCAAGATCACCCTGGCGCTCATCCGCAAGCCGGCGACGGTACGGTCGCGCCGGATCGGTTCCCTGCTCCTCAACCCGGGCGGACCCGGAGAATCCGGGCTCCAGTTTCTGCGCAACGCGACCAGCATCTTCCCGAACCTGAACTCGAGGTTCGACCTCGTCTCGTGGGACACGCGGGGCGTCGGTGCAAGCACGCCAGTGAAATGTCTCGACGACGCCCAGCTCGATTCCTACCTTGCGCTCGACCCGGTCCTCGACGACACGTCGGAAAAGGCCACGTTCATCCAGGCGACCAGGGACTTCGTGGCCGGCTGCGAACGCAACAGCGGCTACCTGCTCCCATTCATGGACACGGCGAGCACCGCGCGCGACCTCGACCAGATCCGCGCCGCCCTGGGCGACTCGAAGCTGACCTATCTGGGATTTTCGTACGGCACCTACATCGGCCAGTGGTATGCGCACCTCTACCCCAAGCACATTCGCGCGCTGCTGCTCGACGGGGTCGTCGACCCTTATGCCCCAGGGGACACGGGCCTCGTGCGCCAGGTCGGCGGCTTCGACAAGAACCTGCAGGCCTTCTTCGCGAGGTGCCGCTCGTCGTCGACTTGCACCTACGCCCGCACCGGCGACCCCGAGGTCAAGCTCAAGGCGGCCCTGGCACGCCTGGACGCCACCCCGCTCCCTGTCGGCGACCGGCAGCTAACCCGCGGCCTTGCCCTGAGCGGGGTTGCGCTGACGATGTATGACGAGAGCTACTGGACCTACCTCGACCAGGCGCTCACGGCGCTCGACCGCGGCGACGGCCGGATCCTGCTGACGCTGGCCGACTACCTGCACGAACGAGGCACCGACGGGAAGTACTCCAACCTGGACAACGGTGGCAACCAGGCCACCGCCTGCACGGACTTCTCAGCCCCGACCGACATCGCGGTTTACGACGAGCTCGGGCCGGCACTGGCGAAGGCATCGCCCATCTTCGGTCCGGCAGTCCAGTACTCGGCGCTGCTGTGCGCCTACTGGCCGGTGAGGTCGAAGACCGCGTACCGGTCGCCTACCGTCCGCGGAGCGCCGCCGATCCTGCTCGTCGGCGGCACCAACGACCCGGCCACGCCTTACGCCGGATCTGAGTCGGTCACGAGCCAGATCCCCGGCTCGGTGCTCCTGACCCGCAACGGGAACGGCCACACTTCGTACGCGACCAGCGTCTGTGCACGGACCGCGGAGGATGCATACCTGATCGACCTGACGCTGCCGGCTGCCGGGACGGTCTGCTCCAGCTAGCTCGCCGGGACGCTGCGTCTAGACTCGTGAACTGTGACGGGTCGCGGGGCAACGGTCTTGGTGCTCGTCGCGATCCTCCTGGTGGCATGCACACGCAACCAGCCCAACGCCACGCACAGGCCCACACCCTCCCCCGCTCCCTCCAAGGTCGCGTGGTCGGACTGTGGCGCGGGCTTTCAATGCGGCACGCTGCAGGTTCCGCTCGACTACGCGAACCCGCAGGGCCGCAAGATCTCGCTCGCGCTGATGCGTAAGCCCGCGACTCAAACGGCGGAACGCATCGGCTCGCTGCTCATGAACCCGGGCGGTCCCGGTGAGTCGGGCATCGACTTCATGCGCAGCGACATCCGCTCCCTCAGCAACCTCAACCGCCGCTTCGACCTCGTGACCTGGGATCCGCGGGGGGTCGCGGGAAGCACCCCGGTCGGATGCGTCGACGGGCCCCAGCTCGATGCCTACCTCGCGCTCGACTCGGTGCTCGACGACGCGCAGGAGAAGCAGGCGGCCATCCAGGCGGACAAAGACTTCGCCGCCGCCTGCCAGCGCCGCAACGGCGACCTCCTCCCGTACCTCGACTCGGCGAGCACGGCAAACGACATGGACCAGATCCGAGAGGCGGTCGGCGACGACAAGCTCACCTACTTGGGGTTCTCGTATGGGACTTTCATCGGCCAGTGGTACGCGCACCTCTTCCCGACGCGTGTGCGCGCGCTCTCGCTGGACGGAGTGGTCGACCCGACTGTCTCGGCCAACGACGCCGTGCTCGGACAGGTCGCCGGGTTCGGGCAGAACCTCAACGCCTACCTCGCCGGGTGCAGCTCGCGTTCGACCTGCGTCTACGGCCGCTCGGGCGATCCTGGCGCCAAGCTGGCCGCGGCGATGGCACGCCTCGACTCCAGCCCCCTGCGGGTCGGGAACCGAGAGCTGACCCGCGCGCTGGCGATGACCGGCGTGCTCGTCACGCTCTACAGCCAGGAGACGTGGGGGTACCTCGACCAGGCCCTCGCCGCGCTCGACAGAGGCGACGGGACCACGCTGCTGTTCCTCGCGGACACGTACAACCAGCGCAAGGCCGACGGCACCTACGACAACCTCTTCAACGGAGCCTTCCAGGCGACTTACTGCCTGGACTTCGCGGTGCCGGCGGACGTCGCCGCCTACGACCGGCTCGGCCCTGCGTTTGCCAGGGCCTCAGCTTTCTTCGGACCGTGGAGCCAGTACTCGAACCTTCAGTGCGCGTACTGGCCGGTCAAGGCCAAGCACGGCCAGGAGCCATTGCTGGTCAACGGCGCCCCGCCGATCCTGCTGGTCGGCGGCACTGATGACCCCGCGACGCCGTACGCGGAGGCGCAGTCGGTCAGCCGCCAGATCTCGGGGTCGGTGCTCCTGACCCGGCGGGGCAACGGGCACACCTCCTACGACGCCAGCGCCTGCGCGCACGCAGCCGAGGACGCTTACCTGATCAGCCTTACGCTTCCGGCCGCCGGCACGGTCTGCTGAATCAGGCGACCGGCGCCGCGTCGCGAGACTGCGCCTTCTCGAACACGAGCTCGCCGCCTTTGACGCCGACCTCGACGGTGTCGCCGTCCGAGAACTTGCCGCCGAGAAGCAACATGGCCAGGGGGTCCTGGAGCTGGCGCTGAATCGCCCGCTTGAGCGGACGCGCGCCATAGACCGGATCCCAACCACGCTCGATCAGCAGGTTGCGCGCCGAATCGCTGACGACCAGCATGATCTTGCGTTCGTCCAGTCGCTTCTGCAGCCGCGCGAGCTGGATGTCGATGATCGCGCCGAGCTGCTCCTGGGTGAGCGACCTGAAGACGATGATCTCGTCGACGCGGTTCAGGAACTCGGGCCGAAAGTGGTCGCGCAGCACCTCCATGACCGCCGTCCGGACCTCGTCGAACGACCGGCTCGACATCTCCTGGATCAGCTGTCCGCCGAGGTTGGACGTCATGATCAGAACGGTGTTGCGGAAGTCAACCGTGCGGCCCTGACCGTCGGTGAGACGCCCGTCCTCGAGGATCTGCAGCAGGACGTTGAACACGTCCGGGTGCGCCTTCTCGATCTCGTCGAAGAGCACGACCGAGTAGGGCCGGCGCCGGACTGCCTCGGTCAGCTGCCCGCCCTCGTCGTAGCCGATGTAGCCCGGCGGCGCACCCAGCATGCGGGCCACGGTGTGCTTCTCCTGGTACTCGGACATGTCGAGCCGGATCAGCGCCTGCTCGTCGTCGAACAGGAACTCCGCGAGCGCGCGCGCCAGCTCTGTTTTGCCGACCCCGGTCGGTCCGAGGAATATGAACGAGCCGACTGGCCGGTTGGGGTCCGACAGGCCTGACCGCGAGCGGCGGACGGCGTTCGCCACGGCGCTGACCGCCTCGTCCTGGCCGATGACGCGGTCGTGCAGCCGATCTTCCATCTGGATGAGCTTGGCGACCTCTCCCTCCATGAGCTTCGACACCGGGATGCCCGTCCACTTGGCGACGATCTGCGCGATGTCCTCCTCGGTGACCTCTTCTTTGAGCAGCGGGTGGCCGCCCTGGAGCTGCCCCAGCCGCCGGTTCAGATCCTCGATCTGCTTTTCGGTCTCTACGGCCCTGCCGTAGCGCAGCTCAGCCGCCCGCGCGAAGTCAGCCGCGCGCTCGGCGCGGTCCGCGTCCCCGCGGACCTCCTCGAGCTTGGCCTTCAAGCCGCGGATCTTGGCGATGACGTCCTTCTCCTGGTTCCAGCGCGAACGGAGCGAGGTGCGCCTCTCGCTGAGCTCGGCGAGCTGCTTCTCCAACGCGGCCAATCGCTCTTTGGAAGCGCGGTCCGATTCCTTCTTCAGGGCCTCGCGCTCGATCTCGAGCTGCCTGATCTGGCGCTCGAGCTCGTCGAGCTCCGCGGGCATGGAGTCGATCTCGGTGCGCAGCCGCGCGGCGGACTCGTCGATCAGGTCGATCGCCTTGTCGGGCAGGAAGCGGTCGGTGATGTAGCGGTTGGACAGCACCGCCGCGGCCACGAGCGCCGCGTCCTTGATGCGGACGCCATGGTGGACTTCATACCTTTCGCGGAGGCCGCGGAGGATGCTGATCGTGTCCTCGACCGTCGGCTGGTCGACCAACACCGGCTGGAACCGCCGCTCCAGGGCCGCGTCTTTCTCGATGTGCTTGCGGTACTCGTCGAGCGTGGTCGCTCCGATGGCGCGGAGCTCACCGCGCGCCAGCGCGGGCTTGAGCAGGTTGGCGGCGTCAATGGCTCCCTCCGCGGCGCCGGCGCCGACCAGCGTGTGCAGCTCGTCGATGAACAGGACCACCTGCCCGTCAGAGCTTTCGATCTCCTTCAGCACAGCCTTGAGCCGATCTTCGAACTCGCCGCGGAACTTGGTGCCGGCGACCAGGGCACCCAGGTCGAGGGCGATCACGCGCTTGCCTTTCAGGCCCTCCGGCACGTCGCCCTGGGCGATGCGCTGGGCGAGACCCTCGGCGATGGCCGTCTTGCCGACGCCCGGCTCGCCGATGAGGACGGGATTGTTCTTGGTCCGCCGGGAAAGGACCTGGATGACGCGGCGGATCTCCTCGTCACGGCCGATGACCGGGTCGAGCTTACCCTCCCTGGCCAGCGCGGTCAGGTCGCGGCCGTATTTCTCGAGCGCCTGGTACTTGGATTCGGGGTTCGGGTCGGTCACACGGTGCGCGCCTCGGACCTGGCGCAGGGCGTTCAGGAGGGCCTCGTGGGTCGCGCCGGCGTCCTTGAGGAGCTTGAGGTCGGTGAGAGCCAGCAGCAGGTGCTCGGTCGAGATGTACTCGTCCTTCAGCCGCTCGGCCTCGCGCTCCGCCTGCTTGAAATGCCTGGTCAGCGCCTCGCCGAAGTAGGTCTGGCCGCCGCTGACCTTCGGGAGATGCTCGATCGCCGAGACGAGAGCGGGCTGCAGCGCCTGGACCGAAGCCCCCGCGCGTTCGAGCAGGGTCCGGGCCACGCCTTCGTCCTGCCTGACCAGGGCCAGGAGAAGATGCTCGGGCTCGACCGCCTGGTTGGCGCTTTCTCGCGCGAGCTCCGCAGCTTCCTGCACAGCCTCCAGCGCCTTCTCGGTGAACCGCTCCTGTCTCATCACCCTTGGTTTTCCCACTGCTTGGCGATGGCCAAACGACTTCACCGTATCTTGCAGGCATGCCTGAGCTGCCCGAGCTGGAGGCGCTGCGGATCCGGATCGGGCCCCGGGTCGAGGGCAAGCTCATCACGGCCGCCTCGGTCAACCCGAAGAAGGCGCACCTGCTTCGATACCCGGTGGACAATTTCGCCCTCGAGCTGCCGGCGCGGCGCATCACGTCTCTCACACGTCGGGGCAAGCACATGGTCTTCGCCACCGAGCTGGGCGGTGGGGGCGCGCCGAGGTGGCTGGTCATCAACCCCATGCTCGGCGGCCGGTTTCAGGTCGCGGGCGCGGACACGCCGGTGCCCGCCACGGAGGTGTTCACGCTCCGGGTCGAGGGCAAGCAGGAGCTGCGCTACCTCGACTTCCGGGACATGGGCCGGATCTACTGGGTGAGCGACTGCGTCAAAGAGGTGCCGGCATGGGAGCCGCAGGGACCGGAGGCGGACTCCGTCGCCTCCATGGGCATCGACGTCTTTCGCAAGCGGCTGCGCCGCTTTCGGGACGAGTTGAAGGACCTGCTCCGGAACCAGGAGTTCCTGGCCGGGATCGGCAACGCCTACTCGGACGAGATCCTGTTCGAGGCGCGGCTCCTGCCGCTGCGGCGGCGGGCATCGCTCAAGCCCGAGGAGGAGGAGGCGCTGTTTCGAGCCATCCCGCTCGTGCTCTCACGCGCGGTGGAGGCGATCCTGGCCAACCCCAACTACGAGGAGTCGAAGCAGGACCGGAAGTTCATGGCGGTGCACATGAAGGGAGGCCAGACGTGCCCCCGGTGCGGGCACCGGATCAGCCAGATCGGGTCGAACCGGGAGCCGCTGAACTTCTGCCGGGGCTGCCAGCTCTAAAAAAAGACATACCCCTGGCGGGGTCCCTCCCTTCGGTTCCGGTGTCCCTCCCCCGCCGGCCAACCAGCCTCAGCGTACGCAGGCCGTCAACCCCGCCTGTTAAGAGTGGCGCCAGCTCAAAAGCCCCGGGATCCACGACTGCCGGCATTCGGACCAATCGGATCCCCAAATTACGTCCGAATGCCGGGCGCTCGCGAGGACTAAGCCCGGTGCGCCGCTCCCGCCAGGTTGCCCGCGATGCTGTCCAGCAGCCGCTGCGACGCAACCGTGATCTCGTTCACCGCCTCATCGAACGCGGCCTCGTGCCGGCTCGTCGGTTTCGAGAACCCGCTCACCTTGCGCACGTACTGGCGCGCGGCCTCGCGGATCTCGACATCGGTCGCAACAACATCGGCGTGACGCAGGGTCTTGATGCTTCGACACATAGGCCCACAACAATAGAGAAGCGCTCAGCGGCCGCGGTGCGGCGGAAGCTCCGGCAGGTCTGGCGGCGCGAGCCGGGTAGGGTCCAGGCCCGCCCGCAGCAGCATCGCCTTCGCGAGCCGGTCGTAGCGATGCTCGACCAGGTCCCCGACGGGGTCCGGCGATGCGCTCATCAGCTGGCGAAAACTCAGAGAGGAGACCGCGCGGTAAGCCAGCACCGCGCGCGCGGCATCGGCGCGCCCCGTCATCGACGCGATCCGGACGAACGCAAGCGCCGCCCCCGTCTCGCGCATGTCCCGCCAGCGCCAGCCGCTGTACGGCAGTACCACGAGCAGGATCGGCGGCAGCGCGACCAGCAGGGCCAGGATCACCGCGGTGCGAAAGATCGCGTCGTGGATGTTCTGCCCGGTGGTCACCAGAGGGTCGCCCGAGTACTGCTTGAGCGCGTCGGCCATGTCCTGCAGGAACTTGGTGAGGATTGGAATGCCCCCCGGCACCGCCTTCCGGAACGCGGCGATCCACTGGTCGAAGGTGATGCCCGTGTTCTTGATCGCGTCGGCGATCACCTCCAGTCCCATCACCGTCTGGTAGATGACCCACCCCAGGTAGGCCCACACCACGGCCCAGAAGAAAACCACGGTGTCCGCCAGCACGCGCAGGAACGCGGGCCAGCGGCGGTCCGGGTAGATCTTCAGCATCATGACCCGCGCACGATAAGCCACCGGCGCGGAAACGGCGCGCTAACTGTCTTGGCGCGTTTCAGGCGATGGCGAAGTCGACCTCGACGGTGACCTGCACGTCCATCTGACCGACCGGGACCTGGGAGGCGACCGGCGCCGCGCCGGCACCCGAGTAACCGACCGGCGGCCGGCTCGAGGTCGACACGTCGCTGACCCGGATGACCTGGCCGAGCCGCACACCCGCCGCCGACGCCATGGCCTGGGCCCTGGACCTCGCGTCGGCGATGGCCTGCGACCGCGCCTCGGCCTGCGCCGCCTTCGGGTCGGCCAGTCCAAAGCTGACCGCGATGTTCGTCGCCCCACCTTCCTGGACGATCGCGTCAAGGGTCTTTCCAACCGTGTCCACGTTGTGCCACTTGATGTTGAGCTGCTCGGTGGCTCGATAGCCCGAGACCGCCTGTCCCGACTGGTCGTACACCGGCCCGACCCAGTAGGAAGCCGTGCTGAGGTCCTTGTCGGCGACCCCGAGCGCCTTGACGCGCGCGACCAGCTTTGCGGTCTTGGACGCGAGGTCGCTCTGCGCAGCCGCCGCGGTCCCCATCTGGGACTGGATGCCGGCGCTGACGATGGCGAGGTCCGGCTTCCTGGAGACGGTGGCGTCGCCGCTGGTGAAGATGCCGGCCTCGATGGTCGAGGATGATGTCGTGGCGGCGCTGACGACCATCGCCGGCCGGTTGGAGGCAACCACCATCGCGGTGACCGCCAGGGCGCCCACGATCACAAAGCCGATGGAGATGGCGACGAGACGGAGCGATGAGGACATGCGGGGCAACCTCCTTTTGCCTCCGAAACGCCGGCCGGACCCGTGACGTAACAGCGATGTCGGTACCGGACTGGCTCAGCGCGGCAAGGTTGATCCTGGTCGGGCTGCTCTCGCCCTTCGCCCTGGCGGGCGAGGAGCGCGTGGTCGGGATGGGGTTGATCGCGGCGGGCCTGACGGACGCGCTGGATGGATTGGTGGCGCGCCGCCTGGGCGTGGCATCGCGGCGAGGGGCGGTGCTGGATGCGGTCGCCGACGTGGTCTTGATGCTTTCGGCGGCGGTGTGGCTCGGACTGATGCATCCCGAGATCGCCTCTCAGAACGGACCGCTGCTCGCCGCCGCTGCCTTCCTCTACACCGCCTCGCTGGCCGCGAGCCTGGTGGCGTTTGGACGCCTGGTCGACCCGAAGCAGCTGGTGGGGAAGGTCGCGGGCGGGCTGCTCTACCTGTTCGCGCTGTTCACCCTGCTGACCGGGACGTATGAAGCGCTCCTGCTCGACATCGCCCTGGCCGCGCTGGCCGTGTACTCGCTCCAGACGATCCTGGCCGCGACCAGGACCGTCCACAGAAGGGCGATGACGAGGAGGACACGCTCCCACGCGCCCCAGGCCTCGAACGAAGTGGCCAGAAGCGCGAGCCCGGCGATCACGACCGCGACCTCGGCCGCCCCGAGCACGAGCGACATGACCCCGTAGCGGCGCCCGAGGACGAGCGCTGCCGCGATGAGCCCGCTCACCGCCAGCCCCGATCCCCCTCGGTGTGTCGCGGTCGCGCCCGCCGACAACGGGTCGAGGTGGATCAGAGACGCGACGGCGAAGCCCAGCCCGGCGGCGACCAGGGCTGCCCGCGCCGTCCTGGCGTGTCCATCCAGGGCCAGGGCCAGGGCCAGGCAGGCCATCGCGGTCATCCCGATCGCGACATCGACCGCGGCTGCCGCGGGCATGCCCGGCACCGCCAGCCTGCTGACCGTCCGTGACATCGAGTCGTATCCCGGCGTGATCGCCGCGGCNCAGCTCCTCGTCGACGAGGTAGCGACGCAGGGCCGCGAAATCCGGATGGCGCCTCGAGATCACGCGATTCACCTCGGCCTCGGCGTAGACGCGGCCCGGCTGAAAGTCCTCCACCAGCCAGCGAAGGACGACCAGCCGTTTCTTGCGCTGGACGGGGATGCCTGTCAGGCGGCCCGCCACGTCAACGAAGTTCTCGAGCACGCGATCGTCCGCCACCACCAGAATTCGAAGTTACGACGCTCCTCAGCACGCGTTGTGCCGGGCATCGGCCGCCCACAGGTCCGCAAGGTTGAACGCCGCCCACGTGGGGTTGTACGAGCGCTCTCCGGAGCAAGCCGTGCCGGTGACCTGGGCTCGCAGCGCCGGCTCCAGCCCGGCTCTCGAGTCGAGGAGCGCCGGCGTGGCGTCGCTGGACAGCTCGGCGAGGTACTGGCTGTCGATCTTGTGCGCGGTCTGCGCGTGGCTTGTGTTGAAGGCCACGACCATCGCCTCTGGGTTGGCAAAGTTGAGCCCGAGAAGCACAAGTAGGGCGGCGACCAGGCTTGCTCCGAGGAACCAGCGGCGGCGCGGCCAAACGCCCATGAAATCAGCCGCCAGCAGGGCGAAGACGATCGCCACCCACACCGCGAACACCTGGCTGTACAGGCGCAGCATCGTGAAGCCATAGGCCTCCTCGTAGAGCGAGAGACGGCGAAAGGCGACCACGTCGATCATCAGCGTCAGCGCGATGGCGCACAGCGCGAGGGTCAGGAAGGCGAGCCTCGCCTTTCGCTCGGCAAGGTTGCCGATCCGGCTGAAGAGCACGAGCAGCCCGAGCGTGATACCGGCGACCCACAGGAGCTGGAAGAAGCCGGAACGCGCGTAGTCGGCGTACGTCACGCCCGCGGAGCGGAGCGTCTGGGCCGCCGCTCCGGTCGCAGCGAGCACCTGGGCGGCGGCGAAGGCCACGAACACGGCGTCCAGGACCGCGAGGACGACCAGCGTCTCGGTCGCGCCGAGGCGCCACCTGGCGCCGTCGATTCGCTCGAGCGGCTCGGACGCGGCGATGCGCAGGAGGCCGGCCATCGACCACGACCCCGCCGCGATGAAGAAAACGTCGAGCAAGAGGGTGCCGACATCGATGTTGAGGTTGAAGAACGACGCAAACACCGGGTCGGCGGAAGCGAGGAGGCCGGCAAGCAAGGCCGCGATGGGCAGCGCGATCAGGGCGCCTCGCAAGAACGGCGCGGCGGAGCTCATCCGCCCGCGAGCATCGATGAGGGGTCTGGCGGCGAAGCCCGCGCCGGCTCCCAGCTGCACGACCGCCTGGAAGAGGCGCGCCGCCAGCTCGGCCGTGCCCAGATCGAAGATCGACCCGCGCACGGCGAAGGAAGCCGCGAGCCCGAGCAGGATGAGCACGGCGGCGAGGTCCGGCCATAGCAGCCAGGGACTTGCGCGCAGCGTGAACCAGAGCGCAAACAGGACGGCTGCGCCCGCGAGCAGCCGCGACTGGCCGCGTCGCAACCGGCCCGCGGCGATCGCGACAACCGCCGCAACCATGAACACGAGCGACGCCGCCAAGCCGAACCTGCCGGAACGCAGCGCCTGGTCGGCGATCAGGCCGGCGACGAGCACGGCCGCGACCGCGGCCGACGTCGGCTTCCACCTGACCTTCGAGGTCGCCCAGGCCGGCAGGGGCGCGGCGGCGACCGGCAGCCACGCTGTGCCGTCCCAACGCCACCGCCCGTCTGGCGACAGCTGACCGACGTGAGCAGGCGTGACGTCAGCCACCTCATCGTGAAGCGCTGAAACGCGGCCAAAAGTTACGGGCTAACGTGATTCGTGGATTGGGTGCGCCGAGCTCCGCCACCGAACGCGCCAGGATCGAAAGACTGCTGTCGGTCGTGCGGGCGACGCGACCCCTACCCCACTCCGGCGGTGAGCTGTACTACGCCTCGAACATCACCGGCCGCGCGCAGGTCTTCCGCCAGGCGGCGGCCGGCGCTGAGCCGGAGCTCCTGGGTCCGAGCGAGAACCGCATGCTCCCGCACGCTCACACTCCCCTTGGCCTGTTGGTGCGCGCGGACCACGGCGGAGACGAGATCTGGCAGCTCGGTCTCCTGGCGGCATCCGGCTACCGGCCACTGACCACCGACCCCAGGGCGATTCACCGCTCGGCGATCCTTCACCCGGACCAGCGGCGGGTGGGCTTGAGCTGGAACCCGGGCGGGCAGGCCGACATGGTCCTCGGCGAGCTGGACCTTGCGACCGGCTCGCTGGCCACGTGGGCGACGCCCGGCGGTTTCTGGGAGTGGGCGGCATGGAGTCCTGGCGGTGATCGGGCCGCGGTGGTCAAGCTGATGGGCACGCCCACCGAGGCCTACCTGCTCGACCGCGACGCGACCCTCACGCGTGTCCTTCCGGGCGCCCTGCGGACGTATCCGGTCGAGTGGCGCGAGGACGGCCTGCTGGTGATGACCGACCTCGGTCGCGACTACGTGGGTCTCGCGCTGGTGACGGAGGGCAGGCTCGAGGAGGTCGCGCGCTGGATCTTCGAAGAAGAGCACGACCTGGAGGGCGTCCGCGTCGCCCCGTCCGGCAGCAAGGCCGCGCTTGTCGTCAACGAGGGCATCTACGACACGGTCCGCATCGTCGAGCTTCCGTCGGGGACGATTCTCGAGCGTCTTCCGCTGCCTCCGGGAGTGGTGACGAACGACCACAGCGGCGGACCGGACTACCACGTGGCGTGGAAGCCGGACGGCTCGGGATTGTTCGTGAGCTGGGAGCAGCCGACCCACCCGGCCGAGATCTACGAGTGGCCCGGCGCCAATCGGCGCACGTTCTCCTCAGAGCCGCCCGACGACCTGGTGGCTCCGATCGAGAGCTCGTACCAGAGCTTCGACGGCTTGAGCATCCCGGGCCTCTTCTATCGCGTCGACGAAACCCCCCGGCCCGCGGTCGTGGAGTTCCACGGAGGGCCGGAGGGGCAGTCGCGCGCGACGTTCGTGCCGATCGCGCATCTGCTCAACTCGATCGGGGTCAACGTCTTCCTTCCGAACGTCCGCGGCTCTGCCGGCTATGGGATGCGGTTTCAGAGCCTCGACGACAGGACGCTGCGCTGGAACGGCGTCAAGGACGGCTGCGAGGCGGCGCGTCACCTCAAGCGGTCGGGGGCCGCGACCAGGACCGCGGCCATGGGCGGCTCCTACGGCGGGTTCATGACCCTGGCGGTCTTGGTGGAGGACCCCGACCTGTGGGACGCGGGAGTCGACGTGGTCGGGATCGCCGACTGGCACACCTTCTTCGAGAACATGCCGCCCTGGAGAGGCGTCCTCCGGGTCAACGAATATGGAGACCCGAAGGGGGCGGAAGCGGAGTTTCTGCGCGAGATCAGCCCGATCCATCGCGCGCGGACCATCAAGGCGCCGCTCCTGGTGATCCACGGCCGGAACGACCCGCGCGTCCCGGTCGAAGAGAGCATGCAGATCGCGGAGGCGACGGGCGCGGAGCTGATGATCTTCGAGGACGAAGGCCACGGCATCGCCTCGCTGCCGAACCAGGTGACCTCGAACCGGCGGATCCTCGAGTTCCTGTCCGCCCACCTGCTTGGCTGAATTTCCGCGACCGCTTTCCGGCCTGGATTCGTTGATCGTCATGTGACGTGGTAGCAACACCCGCCACCCCTCTCCCGGCGACGGGAGAGGGCTACCCGCCGTAGCTCGGAGCGGGCATCACCTGGGACTGTTTGAGCTCGAGCTCTTCAACCAAGAATGTCGTGAGGAACTGGCGGTCTCCGTAGGCGATCGCCCTGCCGAAGGCGTTCAGCACCACAGGCCACGCCAGGAACAGCGCCATGATCCCGAGCGGAAACGCGAGGTCTGACGGGGGCTGGCGGCCGGGGGTTGAGATCAAGACCCCAGCGGCAAACAGCGCAAGGAATCCATACCAGACGACAAAGAAAAGGCGCACCGAGTTCGAACCGGACAGCGTCATCCGGACGGCGGTTTCCGGCGGCATCGAATCATCCAGCGTGACGTAGACGAACGGCTTGAACCCGTTGTTGTAAAACGTGACGCGGTGCAGCGTGAAGTCGGCGGCGCTCAGCCACGCGCGACCGACGCGCCGGCCCAGAAATCGAGTGGTGGCCTCATTGAGCCGGCGCTGGCACTCGGCCTTGCTCAGCCGCGTGACGTAAAGCCGTTGCTCACGCCACCAGGGGTTGAGGTAGTACTGCCACTGGGGCGGCGATCGAACCTCGATCAAGGCTGATCAGTTTGGCGGAGGAACCCGTCTGGTTGAGCCGTCGTCCCTAGACGTGACGCGCGTCCGTTTATCCGGCCGGCGAGTCGGCGACCAGTCGGATCACAAAGAAGAGGATTGCGTTCGGGGGGATCACGTAGACACCCGACTGGTTTGCCGTGCCGCGGTCCCCGTAAGCGAGGCCTGGCGGAATCACAAGCCGTCGAGTTCCACCTACCGCCATGCCGGGTACGCCTTCGTCCCAACCCCGGATCACCGCGCCCGTCCCCACGGTGAACTTGAACGACCCACCCTCCGCATCGCTGGAGTCGACCTGCCTTCCGTCGCTCAGCCAGAGGATGTAGCGCACCGTCAGCATGTCCTTGCTCCGCGCCACCCTGCCGGAGCCGCCCTCGACGTCTGTGACCTGCAATCCGTCCTCCAGCGTCCGATGCTGCTTGTCTGCGCCGGTCGTGAACGAGGCCCACGTGGCCTCGACGGTTGGCGATGCGATCTCGATGGACGGCGTAGCAGACGTCTTCGAGACCGGGCGGTTGGACGTGTCGCAGGCGGCGGAAGCCGCCAGCAGGGCGGCACCGAGCATGACCGTGATCGGGATTCCCCGCCACGAGCGCCTCACCCGCTGATTCTGAACCCAAGGGTCCTCGCCTAAGATCGTTCGTCGCGGACGGGTGGCCGAGTCCGGTTGATGGCGCCAGTCTTGAAAACTGGTACAGGTGCAAGCCTGTCCTGGGTTCAAATCCCAGCCCGTCCGCCAGCGCCCAAACACGCGACTGCCGGCGGTCGCGGGTTTGCTGGCTGGAAATTTGCCGCCGCTGCCGGCACTCGCGGGATTGAGGTTGTGGGTTAGCGCGCCCCGATCAGCTCCACCCCGCCCATGTACGGCTTCAACGCCTCGGGCACGCTGATCATCCCGTCGGAGCGCTGATACGTCTCGATGATCGCGTCGATCGTGCGCGGGAGGGCCAGCCCAGAACCGTTGATCGTGTGCGCGAACTTCGGCGGGGCGCCGCGGCCCGGCCGATAGCGGATGTTGGCCCGCATGGCCTGGAAATCGTTGAAGGTCGAGCAGGACGACACCTCCAGGAACCGGTCCAGCCCAGGCGCCCACGCCATCAGGTCGTACTTCTTGTACTGCGCGAAGCCCATGTCCCCGGTGCACATCGCCATCACCTGGTAGTGCAGGCCGAGGCGCTGCAGGATGTCCTCCGCATCGCGCGTGAGCTTCTCGAACTCGTCCAGCGATGTCTCGCCGGTGGTGACCTTGACCAGCTCGACCTTCGAGAACTGGTGGAGGCGGATGAAGCCGCGCGTGTCCTTGCCGGCCGCGCCCGCCTCGGTGCGCCAGGACGGCGCGTACGCGACGTACTTCAGCGGAAGCCGATCTACCTCGAGGATCTCATCTCGGTGGAAGTTCGTCACCGGGACCTCGGCCGTGGGGATGAGCCACAGGTCACTGTCCTCGACCTTGAAGGCAGCGTCGGCGAACTTCGGCAGGTTGGCAGTCCCGACCATGGAAGCCGAGTTCACGAGCATCGGCGGCCAGACCTCGGTGTAGCCGTGCTCGCGCGTGTGCACGTCGAGCATGAACTGGACCAGCGCCCGCTCCAGCCGGGCGCCTTCGCCGAGCAAGAACGCGAAACGCGAGCCGGTCACGCGCGCCGCGCGCTCGAAGTCCATGATCCCCAGCGCCTCGCCCAGGTCGTAGTGCGTCCGCGCCGCGAAGGCCAGCTCGGGCCTCGTCCCCCACTCCCTCACGACGACGTTGTCCGCCTCCGTCTCGCCGACCGGCACGGACTCGTGAAAGACGTTCGGCACGCGCAGCAGCAGGTCGTCCAGCTCTCGCTTCACCGCGTCCGCCACCGACAGCTCGCTCTTGGCGGTGTCGGCCATCTGGCGCAGCCTTTCCTTCAGCGACTCGTCGCGCGTCCTCGCGAACTCTTTCGAGAGCTCGTTCTGCTCCGCCTTGAGTGTCTCGGCCTTGTGCAGGTGGCCTCGCCAGACGCCGTCGAGCCGCAGGACCTCGTCGACCGGCGCCCCCTCGCCTTTCAGCTCGGCGGCACGCCGGACCAGTTCCGGGTTCTTGCGGATGAAGTCCAGGGCAAGCATTACGTCTCCGGCTTCATGACCGGGAAGAGGATCACGTCGCGGATCGACGGCTGGTCCGTCAGCAGCATGACCAGCCGGTCGATGCCAACACCGAGACCTCCGCAGGGCGGCAGCCCGTACTCGACCGCGCGCAGGAAGTCCTCGTCCATCGGGTGGGCCTCCACGTTGCCCGCGGCGCGCAGCGCGGCCTGCGGACGCGCCAGGGGCGAGATCTCGACCGGGTAGTCGAGCACGAACGTGGGCTGGCGCAGCCGCGGCTCCACGTGCTCCTCGAAGAGGTCGTTCAGCTCCTCGCCCTCCGCGTGACGGCCGGTGTGCTCGAGCACGAGGTCGGCCATCCGCTCGCGGCGGAACGGCGGCGTCAGGTCGACCGACTCGCCCTGGTAGGCACCCTCGAGGGGACGCCCCGCGGCCATCGCCGAGACCACGACTAGATCTTCGACCAGCTGCATCACGTCCTCGTAGCCGGCATACGCCTGATACGACTCGAGCAAGGTGAACTCGGGGTTGTGGCGCGGCGAGAGGCCCTCGTTGCGAAAGACGCGGCCGATCTCATAGACCCGCTCGAACCCGCCGACCAGCAGGCGCTTCAAGTGCAGCTCGAGCGCGATCCGTAAGAAGAGGTCGCGGTCGAGCGCGTTGTGATGGGTCATGAAGGGCCGCGCGTGGCCGCCCCCGGGCACCTCCTGGAGCACCGGGGTCTCGACGTCGATGAAACCGCGCTCGTCGAGCAGGCCGCGAATCGCCGTGATCACCCTGGTCCGGGCGCGAAACACCTCCCGCACCTCCGGGTTGGCGATCAGGTCGACGTAGCGCTGCCGGTAGCGGATCTCGACGTCTTTCAGGCCGTGCCATTTCTCGGGCAGCGGGCGCAAGGATTTCGTGAGCAGCTGGAACGAGTGGACCTCGAGCGTGATCTCTCCGCGCCTGGTCCTGAAGATCGGCCCGGTGACGCCCACGATGTCGCCGACGTCGAGGTCGGCGAAGCGGTCGAACTCCTCGTCGCCCACGATGTTGCGGCCGGCCATCAGCTGGATCCGGCCGCGGCCGTCCTGGAGGTCGGCGAAGACCACCCCGCCCTGGAGGCGCTTCACCATCAACCGGCCGGCAAGCGAGACCGGCTCGGTGCGCTCCGCCTCGCCGATCAGCGCCCTGGCCGATGCAGAGGAATGCGTCGGCTGAAAACCACGCGAATAAGGGTCGATTCCCGACGCCCGTAGCTTCTCGACCTTGGCCAGCCGGTCGTGCAGAAAATCCTCCGCCACGACCGCAAAGACTAACTAGAGCGCGAGCTCCTGTTCCTCGGCGGCCGGGAACGAGTTCACGTCGCCGCCGCCCGACGCGCGGTGATTGCCAAGCGCCTGCTCGATCAACGCGTCGACGTCGGTGTCGGAATGCAGCGGGTCGTGGTGGAAGAACGCGAGCTCCTTCACTCCCGCCTGCTCGGCCAGCGACAGGGCCTCCTCGTAGGTGGAGTGACCGAACCCCGCGTGCGTCTTGTACTCCTCCTGGCTGTACTGCGCGTCATGGACGAGGAGGTCCGAGTCCCGGCACCAGTTCGCGAGCTCCTTCAACGTGCCGTTGGTCCCATTCGCGAACAGCGCGATCTCGTTGTCGGTCGCGAAGGTGAACCGCGAGCTGGCTTCGTCGATCCGATAGCCGAAGGTCGGGATCGGGTGCATCAACAGGTGCGGCGTGATGCGGAGCGCCCCGACCTCGAAGGTCTCGCCGGGATTGCGCTCGATGAACTCCATCTCCGCCGGCATGTGGCTCAACCGGACCGGGAAGTAGGCGGGGTCGGTCTGGTCGGCAAAAGCCGCCTGCAGCGACTTCGCCGAGCCCGACGGCCCGACGATGGTCAGGTGGGTGCCCGGCACGAATGCGGGCAGGAAGAACGGGAAACCCTGGATGTGATCCAGGTGCGTGTGCGTGATGAGGACATGCGCCTGCAGCGGCTCGCTCGGGCTGAAAGCGCTGCCCAGCTCGGCGATGCCCGAACCGGAGTCGATGATGAGCAGGTTGTCCTCCGCGTCCCTGACCTCGATGCAGGTCGTGTTCCCCCCGTAGCGCAGCGTCCTCCGCCCGGGCGTCGGCCGCGTGCCGCGCGTGCCCCAGAACTTGACTCTCATCGCGCGGCCATGGGCACATAGATCCTCTTGCTGACGAAGATGTCGAGCAGGTCTTTGTCCAGCTTTCCCTGCCCGGCCTCGTCGTGCAGGATGTCGAGGGCGACGGTCGGCGAGACGGCCCTTTTGTACGGACGGTCCTGCGCCTTCAGCGCGTCGTAGATGTCGGAGATCGTCATCATCCGGGCTTGCAGCGGGATCTGCTCGCCGGCCAGGCCCCGCGGATAGCCCGATCCGTCGAGCTTCTCGTGATGGCCATACGCGATCTCAGGTATTCCGCGCATCAACGGGGTCCACGGGATCTTGGTCAGGAAATGGAAGCTGTGGGTCACGTGCGACTCCATCTCCAGCCGCTCCTGGGGATCGAGCGTGCCCTTGCGGATGCTCAGGAAGCGAAACTCCTGCGGCTCGAGCATCGGATGCGATTGGCCGGAGGTGTCCTCATACGTCTGCTGGGCGAGGAACTCGATCATCGAGGCCTTGTCTTCCGGCATCACCGTCGGCTCGTTGGCCGCGACGATGCTCTGCACCCACTCCTTCAGCTGCTCGATCTCTTGCCGCAGCCGGCTGTCGATCTCCTCCAGGCCCTCGCCGTTGCTGCCCTCGCGCAGCGCCTGCAGCTTCTCGGTCGCGTACTTCACCTGCACCGACCGCTCGATGAACTCGAAGCGGGCCTGGATCACCTCGAGCTGTCCCGGCACCAGCTTCTTGGCCTTGATCAGAATGTGCTCGCGCACTCCGACCTTGCCGAAGTCGTGCAGCAGGCATGCGTAGCGAAGCTCTTTGAACTGATCGTCGCTGAGCCTCACATCGCGGTACTTTCCGGTGGCGATCTCGTGCACCGCTCGAGCTAGCGAGGTGGTGAGCCCCTCGACGCGGCCCGAGTGGCCGGCGGTGCTCGGGTCCCGCTGCTCGATCGCGGTCACGCTCGCCTGGACGAACCCATCGAACAGCGCCTGGATCGAATCGATGAGGTTCTTGTTGTCCAGGGCGACCGCGGCCTGGCTCGCGATCGACTCGATCATCTCGACGTCTTCGGGCTGGAAGCTGACGGCCTCGCTCTCCACGTTGGCGATCGTCAGCCGCGTCTCGTAGCGCCGCTTGGCGTTGATGAGCTGGACCGCGCCGACCACGTCGTTGCTGTAGTTGCGCATCGGCACCGTGAGCATCGACTTGGTCCGATATCCGAACTGCGAGTCGAAGCTCTTGCCCCCCACCGGCTTGCCCGGCGGTGGGTTGTAGGCGTCTTCATAGATCTGGCTCGAGCCGACGGAAACCGCGTAGCCGACCACGGACTTCTCGTCGACGGGAACGGTGAACGCCTCGTAGGTGTTCTTGTCGATCGAATGGTTCTGGCTGGACGCGAGGAAGAGCTTGGGGACGCCGTCCTCCTCCATCTTGAGCCAGAGGCTGGCCCCGTCGGCGTGAGTCAGCTGGCGCATGGTCGTGAGGATGAAGGACTGCAGACGGTCGATGTCCTTCTCGGCCGAGAGGGCGATCCCGATGCGGTTGAGCTCCCGGAACTGGCGGTGGCGCCTGTGCGCCTCCTCCTCGAGCTGGCTGACCTGCTGCTTCAAGGCCACGTTCTCCATGGCCACACGCACGATCTCCCTGACCGCGCTGGGCGACGTGTCGGCCGGGACCTCGACGGCCGCGACCTCCAGGTTGCCCGGCGCCTTGCCCCCGGGCGGCAGCAGGATCAGCGCCGGCTGCTCGACCTGCGCGGTCCCGGCCAGCCGCTCGGTCTCCAGGCCCGTCGACCGCAGGCCCGCCGGCTCCTCGCCGTCGAGCACGTAGAGATGGAACCGCGGGACAGTCTTCATGAGCGGGCTCTTATCTAGCACCCCCGTCGGAGTTTTGAGCGTAGATAAGGCGTAAACCATCCAGGGTCAACAGCGGGTCGGTCGACTCGATCACATGGGTCAGGCCCGCCACCAGCGAGGCCTGGCCGCCGGTAGCGATCACCCTGGCCGAACCGCCCAGCTCGTCCACCATCCGCTTGACCATGCCCTCGACCTGGGCGACGAAGCCCCAGACCAGGCCCGACTGGATGGAAGCCACCGTGTTGCGGCCGATCACGGAGTCCGGGGCGACGGCCTCGACCCGCCGCAGCATCGCCGTCTGGGACACGAGCGCGTCGAGCGAGATCTCCACCCCGGGCGCGATCGCGCCGCCCAGGTAGTCGCCCTCGGCGTTGATCGCGTCGTAGGTCACGGCGGTGCCGAAGTCGATGACCACGATCGGACCGCCGTACTTGGTGAAGGCCGCCAGCGCGTTGGCGATCCGATCCGCACCCACGTCCTTGGGGTTCTCGTAGCGGATCCGGACGCTGGTCTTGACCCCAGGGCCGACCATCACCGGCTCGCACTTCAGGTAGCGGCGCGACGCTTCGACCAGGGCGGGGTTGATGGTGGGCACCACGCTCGCGATCACCACCCCGGTGACCACGCTGAGCTCGAAACCGCGCAGCTCGAACAGGTCTCGCAGCTCGACCGCCACCTCGTCGGCCGTGCGCTCGCGATGGGAGGTGACGCGCCAGTCGGCCGCCAGCCGCTCGCCGTCGAAGAGGGCCAGGGTGACGTTCGTGTTCCCGACGTCGACCGCTAAAAGCACGGGCGAACTCTACCGTCCGAGCCCGGAAGCTTCCTTCCGTAGCGTCTTGGCCCGCTCGACGACATTGAGTCGCCGTTTGGCCAGCGAGGTCTGGGCGTCCCAGGGTGGCGTGAAGCCGCCGTCTCGAACCTGCTCCCCCACCTTCTCGTGCGCCCGGCGGAAGGGCATGCCCGAGCGGACCAGCTCCTCAGCCGCGTCGGTCGCGAGCAGCATCGGGTCGGACGCGGCCGCGGTGAGCCGCTCGCGGTCGAACTCGAGGCGCTGGACGAGAAGCGCCGCCGCCCCCAGCGACTCGAGCACGTTCTCGACTGTGCCGAACAGGGCCGGCTTGTCCTCCTGGAGGTCGCGGTCGTAGGCAAGCGGGAGGCCCTTGAGCACCGTCGCCAGGGCGACAAACCCTCCGATCGATCTCCCGGCCCGGCCGCGCAGCAGCTCGGCGATGTCGGGGTTCTTCTTCTGAGGCATGAGGCTGGACCCGGTGGCGATCTCGTCCGCGAGCGCAACAAAGCCGAACTCGGTGCTGGCCCACAGCACGACGTCCTCGCCCAGCCGGCTGAGGTGGATCGAGGCCGCCGTGCACGCAAATGCAAGGTCGAGGGCGAAGTCGCGGTCGGAGACGGCGTCCATGCTGTTCTGGGTCAGCTGCCGCAGCCCGAGCTCCCGGGCGACCGCACGCCTCGCCAGCGGCAGGGTGGATCCCGCCAGCGCCCCGGAGCCGAGCGGCATCGTGCCGGCCGACTCGAACGCGGCTTCGAACCGGCGCGCGTCGCGCAGGAGCGGCTCGGCATGCGCGAGCAGGTGGTGGCCGACGGTGACCGGCTGGGCCCGCTGGAGGTGCGTATACCCCGGCATGACCCAGTCCGCGTGAGCCTCGGCCTTGAGAGCGAGCGTGTCGATCAAGGTGGCGAGCAGCGCGACGGCCTCTCTGGCCGCATCACGGCAGTACAGCCGCAGGTCGAGCGCGACCTGGTCGTTGCGCGACCTACCGGCATGCAGAGCGGCGCCCGCCGGCGTGATCTCCGTCAGCCTGCGCTCGATCGCCGCCAGCTGCGCTTTGGACAGAAGCCTGGCTTTGGCCAGGCCGCGCGCGTGGGCAACGCTGCCCGCGATGTCGAACGGGTAGAGCTCGTAGTCCAGCACCAGCGAGGAGGAGAACCTTTCGAGCTCCGGCAGCAAGCCGCGCTCGAAGCGGCCGCCCCACAGCTTTCCGCTGTTTTTCTTTTGAGCGCCCCGCGCGGGCCTGGCGCCGGCTATGGCGTGAGCCTCTTCGCGTCGCCGAGGAGCTTGCCGAGATCGCGGGCGTGGAGCCGCCCCTGCACCTGCGCCGACGTGCGCACCCCCATGCCCCAGAGCTTGATGAAGCCGGCGGCGGCCGACTGGTCGAACTGGTCGCCCTTGCCGTAAGTGGCGAGGGCGTGCTGGTAGAGCTGGTAAGGACCTTTGCGTCCGACCACGTGTGACGACCCCTTGTAGAGCTTCAGCCGGACATCGCCGGTGACGTGACGCTGCGTCTCCGCGACGAACGCATAGAGCGCGTCGCGAAGCGGGCTGAACCAGAGACCGTCGTAGACCATCTGCGCCCACTGCTGGGCGACGACATCCTTGAACCGCGCGACCTCTTTCGGCAGCGTGATGTCTTCGAGCGCCTGGTGCGCCTGGAGCAGCACGACGGCCGCGGGGGCTTCGTAGACCTCGCGCGACTTGATGCCGATGAGGCGGTTCTCCAAGTGGTCGATCCGGCCCACGCCGTTCTCGCCGCCGACGCGGTTGAGCGCCGTCACGATCTCGAGCGCCGCGGCCGGCTTGCCGTCCAGCGATACGGGAATGCCCTCCTTGAAGCCGACCTCGACATATGTCGGCTCGTCGGGGCACGCGCGCGGGTCGCGGGTCCACGCGTACACGTCCCTCGGCGGCTCGGCCCACGGGTCCTCCAGCACGCCTGCCTCGACCGAGCGGCCCCACAGGTTCTCGTCCGTCGAGTAGGGCTCGCGCACCGTGGCGGGCACCTCGATGCCATGCCTGGTCGCGTACTCGATCTCGTCGTCTCGGTTCATGCCCCACTCGCGGACCGGCGCGACGACCTGGAGTTCGGGCGCGAGCGCCGCGGTGGTGACGTCGAACCGGACCTGGTCGTTGCCCTTGCCGGTGCAGCCGTGGGCGATCGCCTGCGCCCCTTCGCGGCGCGCTACCTCGACCATCATGGCGGCGATCAGCGGCCGGCCGAGGGCGGTCGCGAGCGGATATTCCTTCTCGTAGACCGCGCCCGCCTGGAGCGACGGCCAGACGAAAAGCTGCAGGAACGGCAGGCGCCCGTCGGCGACGTAGGCCGCCGAGGCGCCGGTCTTCAGCGCACGCGCCTGGATGGCGTCGAGGTCTTTCTTCTCGCCCAGGTCGACGGTGAACGCGACCACGTCCCAGCCCTGGTCCTTGAGCCACCGGATCGCGACCGAGGTGTCCAGCCCACCCGAGTAGGCCAGCACTAATTTCTTATCCGGCACTCGCAAGCATCTCTTTCAGGGCGCGGCCGGCGCCAGGCCTGCGCAGCACCGCGATGATCGTGTCGTCGCCTGCCACCGTGCCCGCGACCCCTGGGAGCGCGGCCTCGTCGATCCGGCGCGCGACCAGGTTGGCCGTGCCGGGCGGCGTCTTGATCACCGCCACCGGCTCGACCAGCTCGACCGAGAGCACGAGCTCTCGGACCAGGGCGGTGGAGCTGCGGTAGCCCCCGCCGGAGCGCAACAGGCCCAGCTCCTGGATGTCCCGGGAGATCGTGGCCTGTGTCGCCCGCATGCCGCGGCGGGCGAGCGCCACGGCGATGTCCTGCTGCGTATGCACGGACCCACGGTTCACCAGCTCGACGATGGCGCTTTGGCGTTCGGCCTTGGTCGCGGTCACCTTGCGACCTTTCTCATGGTCTCGTGGGCGTGGTCGATCTCGGTTGCGCTGATGACCAGCGGCGGCACGAGGCGGACCGAGTGGTCGTCGACCGCGTTCACGATCAGGCCGGAATCGAGGCACCCCTGCTGAAACAGCTTGGCCTTCGGCTCCTCGAACTCGAACGCCTGCATGAGGCCAAGGCCGCGGGTCTGCTTGGCGCCGAGGTCCTGCAGCGAGGCATGGAGCAGCTCGCCCATCTCTGCCGCGTGGCCCACCAGGCCATCGCGCTCGATGACTTCGAGGACCGTGGCCGCCACCGCGCAGGCGAGCGGGTTGCCGCCGAACGTCGAGCCGTGGTCGCCGGGCTCGAAGACGTCGGCCCGGGGGTTGGCGAGGCACGCGCCGATCGGGACGCCGGCCCCGAGCCCTTTGGCCAGCGTCATCACGTCGGGCGTGATGCCCGCGTGCTGGTGGGCGAACCAGCGGCCGGTGCGCCCCATTCCCGTCTGTACCTCGTCGAGGATGAGCAAAAGGTCCTTGCTGTCGCACCATTCGCGAACCCGTTGGAGGTAGCCGGGCGCGGCGGGGATGACTCCGATCTCGCCCATCACCGGCTCGAGCAGCACCGCCACGGTCTTGTCTGTCGTCGCCTGTTCGATGGCGGCCGCGTCGTTGTACGCCACATGGACGAAGCCGTCGGGCAGCGGCCGGAACGGGTCGGAGTATTTGTGCTGGCCGCCCGCGGTGACGGTCGCGAGGGTACGTCCATGAAAGGACCCGGTGGTGGCGATGATCTCGAAGGCGCCGGCTCGGTTTTTCGTCCCCCACTTCCGCGCGAGCTTGATCGCCGCCTCGTTGGCCTCGGCTCCGGAGTTGCAGAAGAAGACGCGCGAAGGGAACGACAGCTCGACCAGCCGTCGCGCGAGCTCGATCTGTGGCCGTGTGAGGTACAGGTTCGACGTGTGGATCAGCTCGGCCGCCTGCCGGCTCACGGCCGCCACGACGTCGGGATGGGCGTGGCCGAGCAGGTTGACCGCGATCCCGGCGACGAGGTCCAGGTAGGCGCGACCCGCGTCGTCATAGAGAAGACATCCCCGTCCGCGGACGAACGTGACCGGCAGGCGGCGCCCGGTCTGCATGAGGTAACGCTCGGCGAGCTCGACGCTCACGGCGTGACCATCGTCCCGATCCCCGCCTCGGTGAAGAGCTCCAGCAGCAGCGCGTGCTTGGTCCGGCCGTCGACGATGTGCGCCAGGGGGACTCCGTCGAGCGCGCGCAGACAGGCCTGCAGCTTGGGGATCATGCCGCCGGTCACCTCGCCCTTCTCGATCCGCTGCCTGGCGTCGTCCTTCGACAGCACCGCGACCACCTGGCCGTCCACCCCCTGCACGCCGGGCACGTCCGTGAGCAGGATCACCTTGGCCGCACCGAGCGCGACGGCGATCTCGGCCGCGACGGTGTCGGCGTTGATGTTGTACGCGTGGCCGTCGTAACCCAGGCCGATGGATGCGATGACCGGGATGTATCCGCGGCCGAGCAGGGCGGTGATCGGCTCCTTGTTCACCTGCGTGACCCGGCCGACGAAGCCCATCGACTCGTCGAGCGGCTCGGCGATGATGGTTGGCCCGTCCTCGCCGCTCATCCCGACGGCCTGCCCGCCGAGACGGTGAATGGTCGCCACCAGGTCGGGTCCGACCTTGCCTGTGAGCACCATCTTCACCACTTCCATCGTCTTGTCGTCCGTGATCCGCAGCCCGTCTCGGAACTCGGCCTTGATACCCAGGCGTTCGCTCATGGCCGTGATCTCCGGACCTCCGCCGTGGACGATCACGGGCTGCATGCCGACGTAGCGGAGGAGCACGACGTCCAGCAGCGTCTCGTCGCGTGCGTGGTCGATGGCGTTGCCGCCGACCTTGATGACGACCACCTGGCCGTGGAACCGCTTGATGTACGGCAGGGCTTCGACCAGGACCTTGGCTCGCTCTTCGACTGTGAGTGTCATGTCGTGTAGTCGGCGTTGATGCGCACGTACTCCTCCGATAGGTCGCAGCCCCAGGCCTCGGCGCTTCCCTCGCCCAGGCCAAGCTTCGCCACGATCTCGATTTTCGGTTGCTCGAACGCTCGCCGGACGGCCGCCAGGTCGACGTCGACTCCCGAGCCACGCTCGAAGACGACCAGCCCTCCGACCGTGAGGTGCAGCCGGTCCAGCGCGAGCTCGGCGCCACTGTAGCCGAGCGCGCACACGACGCGGCCCCAGTTGGGATCGCCGCCGTGCACGGCCGTCTTGACCAGGCTCGAGGAGGCCACCGCGCGTGCCGCCTCGCGCGCGTCCTCCCTCGACGCGGCGTCCAGGACTCTGACCGTGATGAGCTTGGTCGCGCCCTCGCCGTCCCTGGCGATCGCCCGCGCCAGCTCCTGGGCGACGTGGGTCAAGCTGGACTCGAGCTGCTCCGCCTCGACGCTGCCGGCGCGGATCGGCTCGTTGCCCGCGGCGCCGTTGGCGAGCATCAGGAAGCTGTCGTTGGTCGAGCTGTCGCCGTCGACCGTGACCTGGTTGAAGCTTCGGTCCGCGATCGACCTGACGAGGCGCGCCATCAGCCCGGCCTCCACCGCGGCGTCGGTCGTGATGTAGGCGAGCATCGTCGCCATGTTGGGGTGGATCATCCCCGACCCCTTGGACATGCCTCCGACTCGCACCGTCGTGCCCGCGATGTCCAGCTCGACCCGTGCGGTCTTGGGCACGGTATCGGTCGTCATGATCGCCCGCGCGGCCGCCTCGCCTCCGTCCGGGTCCAGGTTTACGCACGCCTCGGCGATCCCCGGCTTGATCGCCTCCATGGGCAGGTAGCGCCCGATCACGCCGGTGGAGCTGACGAGCACCTGGTCCGGGTCCAGGTCCAGGCGATCGGCGGAGAGCTTGGCCATCAACAGCGCGTCGCGGAATCCCTGCGCGCCGGTGCAGGCATTGGCGTTGCCGGAGTTGATCGTCAGCGCCTGGACCCGGTTGCGCTGCAGGTGAAGCTGGTCGATGACCACCGAGGCCGACTTGACCTTGTTGGTGGTGAACACCCCGCCGGTATCGCAGGGGTACGAGGAGTGGACGACGCAAAGGTCGTCCCTCTGCCCGGTCGGGATCGATGACGCGCCGGTGGTGAAGGCCTTGATCCCACACGCCGCCGTGCCGGCCCGAAATCCTCGGGCGTAGGTCACGGCCACTGCATCGGACCGACAAGCGCGGTCGAGCGCTCGAAGCCGAACGCGATGTTGAAGCATTCGACGCCCTGGCCGGCCGCGCCCTTGATGAGGTTGTCAAGGGCAGACGTGACCACTGCCTTCTTTCCCTGCGCGGCCACGTTGACCAGGCAGAGGTTGGAGTGCGTCGCAAGCTTGGTGGTCGGGGTCCGCTCGACGACCCGGGTGAACGGTTGGCCGGCGTAGAACTCGCGATACGCATCCTTCAGCTCGTCGAGTGAGCCTTTCAGGTCGAAGTAGCACGTGGCGAGAATTCCGCGCGTCATCGGCACCAGGTGCGGCACGAACGTCACGCCGAGACCGTCGAGCTCCTGCACGATCTCCGGCAGGTGGCGATGGCCTTCGATGGCGTATGCGCCAAGGGTTTCGTTGACCTCGCTGAAGTGCACGCCCAGGCCGGGCGACCTCCCCGCACCGCTGACGCCCGACTTCGCGTCGACGACCACATCCGACCCCACAAGCCCGGCCGACACCGCCGGCGCGAGCGCAAGGATGCCGGCTGTCGAGTAGCATCCCGGGACCGCGACCAGTCGGGCCGTCTTCACCTCCTCCTCGTGGAGCTCGGGCAGCCCGAAGACCGCGCGCTCGAGAAGCGCCGGGGCAGGATGCGGCTGCCCGTACCAACGCGGGTACTCCGCCGGATCGTGAAGGCGGAAATCGGCGCTCATGTCGATCACCCGCAGACCCGCCTCCAGCCAGGCTCCGACCTTCGCCGCGCCCACGTTGTGGGGAAGGCAGCTGAAAATGACGTCGAGGCCGTCCGACGCCGGCTCGGGCGAGAACTCGCCCTTCAGGTCGAGGAGCGGAAAGACCTCCGACCAGGGCTTACCGGCGAACGCGCGCGATGTGAGCTGGCTCAGCTCGACACCCGGGTGGCGGGCCAGCAGGTTCACCGCGGTCATTCCCGCGTAGCCGCTCGCGCCGGCCACCGCCGCTTTGACCTTCCTGGTCATGAGCGCATGAGTATACGGTTTACTGCATAAAGATGCACTTTAGCCGGGACGGTTGAAGAAGCAGGACTCGGCACCCGTGTGGCAGGCGGGCCCTGCCGGCCTGACCCGCATCAGGACCGCGTCGAGGTCGCAGTCCAGGCGCAACTCGACGACCTCCATGGTGTTGCCCGAGGTGGCGCCCTTCTCCCAGAGACCGCGCTCCCGGGAGTGAAACCACGCGCGTCCGGTCTCCCTGGTCCTGGTCCACGACTCCTCGTCCAGGTACCCCAGCATCAACACCTTGCCCGTGTCCGCGTTCTGGACGACGGCCGGAACCAGCCCTTTCGAAAAGTCCGGGCTCATCGCCTCACCTCCAGGCCCATGCCGGCCAGCTCCCGCTTGACTTCGGGTATCGAAAGCTCGCCGAAGTGAAAGACGGACGCGGCCAGAGCCGCGTCCGCGCCTCCCTCCGTGAGCGCGTCGTGCATGTGGCGGGCAGAGCCCGCGCCACCGGATGCGATCACCGGCAGGCGCACCGCATCGCTGACGGCCCGCGTCAGCTCGAGGTCGTAGCCGGCGTGGGTCCCGTCGGTGTCCATCGAGGTCAGCAGGATCTCCCCCGCCCCCATCTTCTCGCCCAGCGCCGCCCACTCGACCGCGTCCCGGCCGGTGACGCGCCTGCCGCCGTGACTGAAGACCTCCCATCCCGGGCCGTCGCTCCTGCGCCGAGCGTCGATCGCCAGGACAACGCATTGACTCCCGAACACCTCGGCGCAGCGCGCGATCAATTGCGGGTCGTGAAGGGCGGCCGTGTTGACAGAGACCTTGTCGGCTCCGTGCGTCAGCAGCTCGCCCATGTCCTCCACGCTCCGCACGCCCCCGCCGACGGCGAGCGGGATGAAGACCTGGTCGGCGGTACGCTCGACAGCCCCGAGCAGGATCTTGCGGGCGTCTGACGAGGCCGTGATGTCGAGGAACACGACCTCGTCCGCGCCCTCGCGGTCATAGGCCGCGGCGAGCTCGGCCGGGTCGCCGGCGTCGCGAAGGTCCTGAAAGCGGACGCCTTTGACGACCCTGCCTTCCGTGACGTCCAGGCACGGGATGATGCGCTTGGCCGGCATCAGGCACAGAGTCCGATGAAGTTCGCGTAGATGCGCAGCCCGTCTGGGCCGCTCTTCTCGGGATGGAACTGGGTGCCCAGGATGTTGCCTTTTTGCGCCGCCGCGGCCGGCGAGTGGTCGGAGCAGCCGATGCGGTGGCCCGAGCCCTCGGGCGTGAATGAGTGCACGTAATAGAAGTAGGAGTGGTCGGCGACCCCGGCCCACAGCGGTGAGGGTTCGGTCTGGGTGGTGCGGCACCAGCCGATCACGGGTAACCGGTCGCTCCCTTCGACCTCGACCACCCGGCCGGGCAGCAGGCCGAGGCCCTGGTGGCGGCCGTGCTCCATCGACTCCTCGAAGAGCAGCTGGTAGCCCAGGCATACGCCCATCACGGGTTTGCCCTGGCTCGCCAGCTCGACGATTCGCCGCCCAAGACCACGCTCGTGGAGCCTGGCCAGGGCGGGCGCAAAGGCGCCGACGCCGGGGAGGACGATCCCCGCGGCCGCATCGAGCTCCCCCGGGTCTGAGACGAGGACCGCGCGCGCGCCGACCTGGATGAGAGCGCGCGCGACCGAGCGGATGTTACCCACGCCGTAGTCGACGATCGCGATCACCCCAACATGCCTTTCGAGGACGGCACCCCGGGGCCGCCGGTGGCGGCCATCGCATCCCGCAGCGCGAGGCCCAGCGCCTTGAAGGTCGACTCGACGATGTGATGCCGGTTCCGGCCCCGGACCACGTCGACGTGAATCGTCGCCCCCAGGTGGATCGAGAACGCGCGCCAGAACTCCTCGAGCACTTCGGATTCGAGGGTGCCGATGCGACCCTTGACCGCGACGTTGTAAGACAGAAACGGCCGCCGCCCCAGGTCGACGACCACGCGCGACAGCGACTCGTCGAGCGGCGCGTACGCCGACGCGAACCGCGCGATGCCCTCGCGGTCGCCCAATGCCTGCGACAGGGCCTGGCCGACGACGATGCCGGCGTCTTCGACCAGGTGGTGAGGGTCGACGTGGACGTCGCCGGCGCCGCGAAGCGTGAGGTCGAAGCCACCGTAGCGCGCGACCTGCTCCAGCATGTGGTCGAGGAACGGCAGCCCGGTGGCAACGACCACCCGCCCGCGGCCGCCGAGCCCGACGTTCGCCGTCAGCCGCGTCTCCTTGCTCTTGCGCGTGACCGCGCCCTTCCTATTCAAGGCGAACCTCCACCGCGTGGGCGTGCGCCCCCAGGCCTTCGAGCTCGGCCAGCCGCACCGTCGCCCCTCGCAGCATCTCGAGGTCGTCGCGATCCAGCTTCAAAACGCTCGTGCGCTTCAGAAACGTCTGCACCCCCAGGGGCGAGGCGTACCGCGCGGCGCCTGAGGTGGGCAGCGTGTGGTTCGGCCCGGCGGTGTAGTCGCCGAGCGGCACGGTGGCGTAAGGCCCGACGAAGACCGCGCCCGCGTTCTTCACGTGCGCCGCGAGCTCATCGCCGCCGGCGGCGACGACAAGGAGGTGCTCGGGCGCAAAGTCGTCGACGATGGCGACCGCCTCCTCCATATCACCGGCAACGACCACGCAGCAGGTCGCCTGGCGGATGATGTCCGCGCGCTCGAGGCCGCGCAGCAGGTGCTCGAGCTCCTCCTCGACGCGCTGAGCAAGCGTCGACGAGTCGGTGACCAGGATGCCCCAGGCCAGCGGGTCGTGCTCGAGCTGGGCGGCCAGGTCGGCGGCCACGTAATCCGGGCGGGCGCTGCCGTCGGCCAGCACGACGACCTCGGTCGGCCCCGCGATGCCGTCCACGCCGACCGACCCGAACACCTCGCGCTTCGCGAGCGTCACATAGACGTTTCCGGGTCCGGCGACCACGTCGACGCGAGGGACGCTTTCGGTGCCGTACGCCAACGCGGCGATCGCCTGCGCGCCGCCGATCCTGAACACCGCGTCCACGCCCGCGATGCGCGCGGCCGCGAGGATCGCCTCCGGCACCGAGCCGTCGGGCCGAGGCGGCGTCGCGAGCACGACCTCGGGGACTCCGGCCACCCGCGCCGGGATCGCAGTCATCAGGACCGTCGACGGGTAGGACGCGCGGCCGCCGGGCGCGTAGAGCCCGGCACGGTGAACCGGGCGGGTGACCAGCCGGATCGCGCCCTCGGCCGCCCGGTCGGACGGCAGCTGCCGCTCGTGGAAGTCGCGGATGCGGCGCGCCGCAAACTCGAGAGCCTCGCGGTCGGCGCGGGGCAACGAGGCGGCCGCCGCGTCGATCTCGGGGCGCGGTACGGAGAACGGCTCACCCGCTTTTGGGGACCAACCGTCGAATCTCTTGCCGAGCTCGCGCAGGGCGGCGTCGCCCTCGCGCATCACCCGGTCGCAGATCTCGGCCACGGCCGAGCGCTCGGCGGCAAAGCGCGAGAGATCGAGCCGCCGCCCGGACAGCCCCGACTCCCGCCACGACCGGCCGTCGAATCGCCTAACGGTCAAGGCCCGCACCCTCCCGCAGCTTCGCGACCACGGCCTGCACGGCGGCCATGCGGGTCTTCATGCTCGCCTGGTTCGCGATCAACCTCGCGGTCGAGCTCCCGAGCACCGAGGCGATCCGGAGCCCGTTCTCCCGAAGAGTGCGCCCGCTGGCGGTCAGGTCGACGATGCCGTCGACGAGCCCGACCTGCGGAGCAAGCTCCACCGAACCGTGCAGGCGGACGACCTCGACCGCCTGGCCACGGCCCTCGAACCAGGCCGTGGTGGTGCGCGGATATTTGGTGGCGATCCGGAGGAGCGGCGGCCACGTCTCAGGCCCGTCGAGCCTGGAAGCGTCCGGCACCGCGAGCACGAGCCTGCACCCCCCAAAGTTGAGGTCGACCAGCTCGTAATGCGAGCCGGGCGACTCCCACAGGATGTCCTTGCCCACGATCCCGAGGTCCGCCGCCCCGTGGTCGACGTAGGCGGGCACGTCGCTCGGCCGGACGAGGATCACGCGGAGACCGGAGGCGTCGACCAGGAGCTGCCGCCCCAGCTCTTCCGCGCTCAGGCTGACCAGCCGCGAGCGGGTGAGAAGGTCGAGCGCGTCGTGCATCAGCGCGCCGGTCGGCAGGGCGATCGAAACCGTCCCGTCCATCTTCACGTGAGGCCACCCGCGAGCCTGGCCGCCACCTGCTCCGGCGGCAGGTTCCGTGCGCGCTGGCCTTCGGCTGACCAGGTCACTTCCGCGTCGCCGCGGCAGTAGACGAGGTTGGCCGCGCCGACCGCCCGCCACCATGTCTTGGCATCCGCCCCACCGCGGGCTTGGGTGTCGACGACCGTGCGCATGCCGAAGAGCCGCAGGGTCGAGCCGAGCCGCAGCGCGGTGGACAGGCCTGTCCCGGTCCATGCCAGCGCCGCCTCGATCCGGGGCAGCTGAGGCGACCGCGCGGCCCGCGTGAGCATCTCGGACACAAGGTCCAGCTGGATCACGAAACCGGTCGCGGGCGCCGGCCGGCCGAACCGCGCGAGCAGCCCGTCGTACCGCCCTCCCTGGGCGACGGGCTGCCCGAGGTCCGGCCCATAGCCTTCGAAGATCACGCCCGTGTAGTAATCGAAGTCCCGGATGGCGCCGAGGTCGAGGACGACCACATCGCCGATGCCGTGGGCGACCAGCAGCTCGCGCACGCGCGCAAGCTCACCCAGGGCCGCCTCCGACCGGCGGTTGCGCACAAGGCCGCCCGCTGCTTCGAGGATCTCTGGCCCGCCCCGAAGCGCGGGAAACCTGAGCAGGAGCTCGTGCTCCGCCGACTTCAGGGGTGTGCCCTCGAGCAGCGACTCCAGGCTGACGAAGTCGCGGGCCGCCAGGGCCGAGCGCACCGAAGCCTTCACGTCGCCCGGGAGCCGGACGGCGTCCATGATCCCGTGGAAGAACTCGGCGTGCCCGACGTCGACCTGATAGCGGCGGATCCCGGCCGCCTCCATGCACCGCGCCGCGAGCGCGATCGCCGCGCCACGGAGCTTGCCGGCCGCGAGCCTTGCCACCGGCACGGTGCGTTCACCTACCAGGGCGACGACGTCGCCGCGTCCGTCGGTGAACTTGAACAGGCGCCGCCGCTGGTCGACGCCGAGGCCGAGGTCGAGGACCTCCATGCTCTCGACCAGGGGCGTGATCACATGGCGGTAGCCCCAGCGTCGCATCTCGGCAAGGAGCGATTCCTGCGCCTCGCGCAGCACCTCGGCTTCGGGTGGAAGGAGATCGCGAAAGCCGGGGACTCCTCCCAGCTGAGGCTTAGGGTCGGTGAAGAAACCTCCGGGCCGCGGCCTGCTGATCCTTCGGGTCAGCCTTCGTCTTCATCCTCATCCTCGGCGTCGCTTTCCGCCTCGTCCGAGAAGTCGATCGTCTCGGCCTCGTCCTCGACGGCGTGCATGCCCTCTTCCATCTCGTCGCTCGCCGGCTCTTCGACCAGCCTCTCGCCTTCTTCCTCGTCCTCGGTGAAGACCTCGACCTCGCGGGCGAGCAGGCTCTCCTTGGCGTAGGGCCTGAACTCGACCTCACGCTTTCGCCGCATCGGAAAGCTCGGCTTGCCGGCGAAGCGCGGGTCCTGGTACGTCTCGCGGACGATGAGCTTGACCGTGTTGCCTTCGGCTGACGTGACGCCCGCCTGGTAGCGATTGCCGCCGCGCATGAACTTGATGAGCCGGCGCGCGAGCTTGGCCTCGAGCGGACCGATGCGGACCCCGCGCGAAGTCTCGGCGGTGATGCCGTCGCCCTCGATCTTCAGCTCGGCGACATCGCCCGCCGCGACCTTGGAGGAGATCTCCGCGCTGGAGGGCAGGTCGATCGTCGTGATGACCGTCTTCCCCATCTCTTCGACGAAGAGGTTGAGGTCGACCCGGGTGCCACCGACCTTGAGGCCTTCCTTCTGGTGAAGCAGCGCGTTGATCCGCGCGGCGTTCTTCTTGGCGATCGAGTTCATGGGGTTGAGCTTCAGCGCGACCTCATACGAGGCCTTTGCCTCTTTGAGCTTGCCGAGCTCGGAGAGCGCCTTGCCGAGGCGGTTCTGCGTTTCCTCGTCTGGGCCGAAGCTGTCGATGATGAAGCGATTCAGCTTGACGGCCTCGTCCCACCTGCCGGCGATCGCAAGCTGCACGGCATCGTCCGCGTACTGCGATCGGGGCTTGAGGTGCTCGCTGGTTTCCGTCTTCAATGAGGCGCGCTCCTATGGCCGGCTGAGGGCTGAGGGGGATGCTGAGTATACGGAGTGCCCGCTACGCGAGGGAGTGTCATCCTCTGTGCCGATGCGCTCCTGGGCGGCGGCCGGCGCGTGCGCGGTGGTGGCGCTGTCCGCCGGGTGCGCGCCGACCTCACAACCGGCGCCCGCGGGCAAGACGTTGCGGATCGGGGTCGACCTTCCGCTCAGCGGGGGCGAAAGCCGCGCCGCGACACCCGCCCTCAACGGAATCCGCTACTTCGTCCAGACCCACCCGACCCTGGACGGCTTCACCATCCAGCTCGAGACCACGGACGACGCGGCCGACCCGAAGCGCGGCGTTTCCAACGTCAACCGCTTTCTCACCGAGGCCGGCGTCGTGGCCATGATCGGACCTTTCGACGGGCCGGTCGCGCGCAAGGAGATCCCGGTCGCCAACTCCGCCGGCCTGGCGATGGTCAGCCCGGCGACGAGCAACCCGTGCCTGACGCGCGACGTCTACGTGCCGGCGCCGCTGAACCCCGCCCGCACCGCGATCACATGCAAGCAGGCCGGGCTGCCCTCGGCCTCCGACCTCCGGCCCACGCACACGGTCAACTTCTTCCGCCTGACCACGACCGACGACCTGCAGGGAGCGGCCGCCGCCGAGTTCGCGTTCGGCACCCTCCACGTGCTGCGGGTCGGCGTGATCTCCGACCACGAGGCCTACGGCCAGGGCCTGGCTTCGGCTTTCAGCGCCCGCTTCTCCCGCCTCGGCGGCAGCGCGGTCGGCCGCCTGGACACCGACCCCAACGCCGGCGCCGGCATCCAGCCTTTCCTCGCCCGCATGAAGGACGACGGCGCGCAGGCGATCTACTACGGAGGCGGCAGCCACGCCGGGTGCGCGATCCGGGCCCAGATGAGCCCGCTCTTCGCGACCGGCGAATCGACGCCCTTCCTGGGCGGCGACGGGATCGCGCATGACCCGCAGTGCATCGCGGCCGCCGGGACCAGCGCCGCCGGCATCTACGCGACGGTGCCCATCGTCGACGCCACCTCGGCCCCGGCCGCCCAGGCCGCGATCGCGGGGTTCAAGACCTCGTTCGGGAGCACGTCCGCCTACGGGCCGTACACGATGGTGGCGTACGACGCGACCGCGGTCCTGTACGCGGCGCTCGACCGCGCGATCGTGGCAGCCGGGGGCGGCCTGCCGTCGCGGGACCAGGTGATCGCCGAGCTGGCCAGGACCTCCGGTCTCGAAGGCGTCACCGGCCGGTTGGGGTTCGACGCCAACGGCGACACCACCAACCGGGTGGTCTCGATCTTCGAGGCGCCGGCTGCCGGAGCGAGGGCCCCCTGGAAGCTGGCCGGGACGGTCGATTACAGCGCCCGCCTACCTTATTGATGCGGCCGAGCGGGCCAGGCGCTCAGGTTCGACTTGACTTGTGGGGCCCTCCGCGTCGATAGTTTGCCTCGGAGTAGCAGTTCGGCCATCCCATGTGGCCGCACTCGCCGCCGGCGCACTCTCGCCCCGACTCGGTTGGGAAGAGGGCGGCAAGTGATGGGAGGCGTTTGGTGTGGTTTGCGCTGGCCTCCCAACAAGCACAAGGGGGAACCATATGGTTCGAGCTAGGGGACTTGTGGTCCTCACAGTGGCGACGATGGTCGCTTTTGCCTGTGGCAACACGGGCGGCGGTGGCGGAAGCAAGGGCGAGATCGATATCGCCAGCGACCTGCCCACCTCCGGCGCGGACGCTTCGAGCGGTCTGCCCACGCAGTACGGCGCGGCCTTCGCCGTCTCGCAGGCCGGCAGCCTCAAGGGCTTCACGCTGAAGTTCACTCCGTTCGACGACGCGGTCAACGGCAAGCACGACCCGACCAAGGGCGCCCAGAACGTCCAGCAGATCATCTCCAACACCAAGGTCCTGGGCATGGTCGGTCCGTTCAACTCGGGCGTCGCGGCGGCTGAGATCCCGGTCGCCAACCAGGCGCCGCTGGCGATGATCAGCCCGTCCAACACCAACGAGTGCCTGACCATCGCGTTCGACTACTGCCAGAAGTACGCCGGGTACACCCCGACGAGCCTGCGCCCGACCGGGAAGAACAACTACTTCCGGGTCGCGGCCAACGACACGTTCCAGGGCCCGGCGATGGCTGACTTCGCCTACGACACCCTTGGCCTCAAGACCGTTGCGGTCTGGGACGACCAGGAGCCGTTCGGCCTGGGCGTCGCCAACAACTTCGCCAAGGAGTTCCAGAAGAAGGGCGGCACCGTCGTCGCCCGCCAGGGTTTCGACACATCGCAAAAGCCCGACTTCCACAGCTGGCTGAACCGCGCCAAGGCGGCCGGTGCACAGGGCATCTACGCCGGGGCGACCTCTGCGTCGTACGGCTGTATCGCACGGCTGCAGAGCCAGGGCATCTTCGACCCCAGCAGCTACTACCTCGGTCCTGACGGCATCGGCGATGGTCAATGCATCACCGACTCAGGTGCCATGGCCAACGACAAGATGTACGCCAGCCAGGGCGTCGCGGACGCCAACTCCAACCCGAGCGCCAAGGCGACCATCGACAAGTACAAGGCGGAGCACCCGAACCCGACGGACACCGCCGCTTACACCTTCGCCGGCTACGACTGCGCGGCGATCCTGATCGACGCCATCGGCCGGGCGATCGACGCCAACGGCGGAAACATGCCGACGCGGCAGCAGGTCATCGACCAGATGGGCAAGACCAGCAACTTCAAGGGTCTTACCGGGACCTACACGCTGAACGCGGCGGGCGATCCCACGACACCGGCGCTGCAGGTCCAGCAGTACAAGAGCGGCGCCTGGACGACGGTCAAGAACATCAACGTCGCGACTTCCTAGCATTGACGTCTGACAAGGAGGGGCCGACCGGCCCCTCCTTTCTTTTTGCCGCAAAACGCCAATTTGTGAACAATTAGGGTCTCGTATGGCAGAGACGGTCCAGCGTCTGCGGGGCACGTTTTTCACGCTGAACGTCAACTCATTGCTCAACCTGGCCGGCGGGATTGCCGTCCTCGTCGCCATCATCGCCACCCTGCAGAGGGTGTTCGAGTCCGGCGGCACCTACTTCTTCCAGACGCTGGGCTTCGGCCTGGCTCAGGGAGCCATCTTCGCCCTGGTCGCGCTCGGCTACACCATGGTCTACGGGATCATCGAGCTGATCAACTTCGCCCACGGCGACGTGTTCACGCTGGGCGCCTTTTTCTCCCTGGCCATGATGCCGCTGTTCGGGTTGAACCCGAGCTCGTCGGGCGCCGGGGTCATCCTCCCCCTGCTCGGCCTGTTCGTGATCACCATGCTGTTCTGCGCTCTGGTCAACATCACCATCGAGCGGGTCGCCTACCGGCCGCTTCGACACGCCCCCCGCCTCGCGCCTCTGATCACGGCGATCGGCATGTCCTCGCTCCTCGAAGGCGTGATGTTCATCTGGCGTGGACCTTTCAACCTGGCGTACCCGGACTTCCTGCCCGAGCAGCAGCTCTCTCTCGGCGGCGGGATAACGATCGCCGCCAAGGCGGTCTTCGTGATCATCCTGGCGCTCATCCTCATGGTCGGGCTCACGTTCTTCATCAACCGCTCCAAGCTGGGCAAGGCGATGCGCGCCACGGCGCAGGACCGCGACGCCGCGCAGCTGATGGGGATCAACATCAACCGCACGATCTCGGCCACGTTCTTCATCGGCGCGGCGCTGGCCGGCGCCGGCGGCATCATCTACGGGCTCTACTACAACTCGGTGGCGGCATTCGACGGCTTCGCCTACGGCCTTTACGCGTTCACCGCCGCCGTCTTCGGCGGCATCGGCAACGTCCCTGGGGCCGCGCTGGGTGGATTCATGATCGGCGTGATCGCGGCGATGTCCGACGGCTACTTCACGGTCGCGTGGACCCGCCCGCTGATCTTCGGCATCCTGATCTTCGTCCTGGTGTTCAGGCCGACAGGCCTGCTCGGCATGCGGGTCCCAGAAAAATGAGCCGGGTGCGCACCTGGTTCCAGGACAACCGCCGGAACCCGAACGCGATCGCCTACAGCGTGTTCATCATCGCGGCACTGCTGTATCCGACCATCGTCCAGTTCTGGACGGGAGGCAACGGCGACTACCTCGTCGGCATCGCCGCCGACGGCGGCATCTACATGTTGATGGCGATCGGCCTCAACGTCGTGGTCGGGTTTGCCGGACTTCTCGACCTCGGCTACGCCGCGTTCTTCGCCATCGGCTCGTACACATACGCCGAGGTGGCGTCCTATCACCTCGGGGTCACCCCTGTCGACCATGCCCTTCACATCCCCTTCTGGCTTGCGCTGTTCGTCGGCATGTTCATCGCCGCGAGCGCCGGCGCGCTGCTCGGCGCTCCGACCCTGCGCCTTCGAGGCGACTACCTCGCCATCGTGACCCTGGGCTTCGGCGAGATCGTGCCGATCGTCTTTCGCAACGGCGGGATCTGGACTGGCGGCGTCCCCGGCATCAGCGGCCTCGACGTGCCCACCTTGCCGGGATGGTTCCAGGGACCCTGGATCAACCAGAACTTCGCCTGGGTGCCTGACTTTCGATTCACCACCGCGAACCTCACCGCTTACTACGTGCTCATGGTGCTGCTGATCGGGATGACCGTCGTGCTCGTCCACAACCTCTACAACTCGCGGCTCGGCCGCGCCTGGATGGCCGTTCGCGAAGACGAGACCGCGGCTGCGGCGAGCGGCGTCAACACCGTGACCGTGAAGCTGCTCGCGTTCTCCATCGGCGCGGCGACGAGCGGGTTCGCGGGAGCGTTCTACGGCGCGAAGCTTTCTTACGTCAGCTCCGAGAACTTCAGCTTCATCGTCTCGGTCACGGTGCTGGCGATGGTCGTGCTGGGTGGGATGGGCAACATCCCAGGGGCCATGCTGGGCGCCGCGGTCCTGTACTTCATCCTCTTCTGGCTGCTGCCGAGCGCTCCATCGCAGGTCGAGTCGCTCGCCTCATCCGTCGGCCTGGACTTCCTGAACAAGGCGGTCCCCAACGGGTGGCCGGGCATCGCCGAGGAGATCTCGCGCTCGAAGTACGTCATCTTCGGTTTGATCCTGGTCGGGATCATGCTGCTCCGGCCGCAGGGACTTCTGCCCAGCCAGATCCGCAAGCAGGAGCTGAAGCACGAAGAGCACGAGGCTCTCACCGTGCCGCGGCAGCTGCAGTCCTAGATGCCCGCAATCCTCCGTGTAGAAGGCCTGTCGAAGAGATTCGGCGGCCTCGTGGCCGTGGACAACGTGAGCTTCGAGGTGAACGAGGGCGAGGTGTTCGCGCTCATCGGGCCCAACGGCGCGGGCAAGACCACGCTCTTCAACTGCGTCACCGGCTTTTACGCGCCGACCTTCGGCTCGATCAACTTCGGCGGCCGCGACATCTCGGGCTCACCGCCTCACCGCACAGCCAAAGCCGGAATCGCACGGACTTTCCAGAACATCCGGCTGTTCGACTACATGTCGGCGGTCGACAACGTCCGCCTCGGGCATCACTGCCGCATGCACTCCAAGCTGTGGGACTCTTTGTTCAAGACGCCTTTTGAGAAACGCGAAGAGAAGGCGATCATCGAACACTCGATGGAGCTGCTCGAGCTTGTCGGGCTCGGCCGGCACGCGGACAGCTACGCGCGCAACCTGGCGTATGGCCAGCAGCGCCGCCTGGAGATCGCCCGCGCCCTCGCCACCAGCCCCAAGCTGCTCCTGCTCGACGAGCCGGCGGCCGGCTTCACGCCCCAGGAGAAGGTCGAGCTGATGCAGCTGGTCCAGGTGATCCTCGGGCGAGGCATCACGGTGTTCCTCATCGAGCACGACATGCGCGTCGTGATGCAGGCGTCGAAGCGAATCGTGGTCCTCGACCACGGAGAGAAGATCGCCGAAGGCACGCCGGCCGAGGTGCGCTCGAACCAGCGCGTGATCGAGGCGTACCTCGGTAAGTCGGCCTAGAGACTGCTGATGGCGTTACTCGAAATCAGCGGCATCGACGTCTTCTACGGACGCGTCCAGGCGCTGCACGGCGAGTCGCTCGAGGTCGACCAGGGTGAGGTCGTGGCCCTGATCGGCTCCAACGGCGCGGGCAAGACGACGACCTTGCGCACGATCTCCGGGCTGCACCATCCGGTGCGAGGCACGATCAAGTTCGACGGCAAGGACATCACACGCTCCGAGCCCCAGAACATCGTCAACCTCGGGATCTGCCAGTCTCCGGAGGGCCGGCGGCTGTTCACGCGCATGAGCGTCCTCGACAACCTCCGCATGGGGGCGTACACCAGGCGCAACCAGGCCGACATCAAGAAGGACATGGACCGCGTCTTCGAGCTGTTTCCGCGGCTCAAGGAGCGCCTGAACCAAATCGCCGGCACGCTGTCAGGAGGCGAGCAGCAGATGTGCGCCATGGGACGCGCGCTGATGGCCAAGCCCAAGCTCCTCATGCTCGACGAGCCGTCGCTGGGCCTTGCGCCCATCCTGGTCGAGACCATCTTTCAGATCGTGCGTGAGATCAACGCCCAGGGCACCCCGGTGCTGCTCGTGGAGCAGAACGCGACCAAAGCGCTGGAGGTCGCGCACCGCGGCTACGTGCTCGAGACAGGCAACATCGTGCACTCAGGCACCGGCAAGGAGCTGCTCTCCTCCAAAGAGGTGCAGACCGCCTACCTGGGCATGTAACGCCCAAAACCCGAATTTTCCGGAAAAACCCGCCTCCAGGACGCCGGCTTGAATTGTTTTTCCGGAAAATTCCGCGCGGCGAGCCTTTTATCAGCCTGGTCGGTAGCTCGAGACGAAGAGGTAGATCAGGACTACGGCAAACGCCCCGTACTCGAGCACCACGTTGCGGGTGAAGCTGTCCTCGACCGTGTGCCGGACCAGGCCCCGGTTGATGTACCAGGCGAACAGCAGCATCACGGCGAACGTGCCCTCGTTGACGATCAGGTACAGGTCCAGGTTCTTGATCGCCCACGCGAGGAACGTGACCACCTGCCCGACGAACAGGGCGAAGATGAAGGCGCGGCGCGGCGTGATCGGGATGCCGTTGATCCGGAAG
>VBHA01000162.1 GCA_005889495.1 Chloroflexota bacterium | reverse complement strand
CGCGCGCTCGGCTCCGCCGAGGTCATCCTGGACGGCGAGATCGTCGCCCTCGACGAAAGAGGGCGTCCGAGCTTCGAGGAGATCCAGCAGCGGATGGGCCTGACCGCCGAGAACGAGATCCGGCGAAAGATGAAGGACGTGCCCGTGACCTACATGGTCTTCGACGTCCTCTGGCAGGACGGGCACTCGCTGATGGAGCAGCGTTACACCGACCGGCGTCAGGCGCTGGCCGCGCTGAAGCTGGCGGGAGCCTCGTGGCAGACGCCGCCTTACGAGAAGGGCGGCGGCCAGGCGATGAAGGAGGCAAGCGCCAGGGCCGGGCTCGAAGGCGTGGTGGCGAAGCGCCTCGACTCCAGGTACGAGCCCGGCCGCCGCAGCGGCGCCTGGGAGAAGGTCAAGAACCACAACCGCCAGGAGCTCGTGGTCGGCGGCTGGCTCGAGGGCGAAGGCAAGCGGCGGGGCTATCCCGGCGCCCTTCTCGTCGGCTATTACAAGGACGGAAAGTTCGTCTATGCGGGCAAGGTCGGGACCGGCTTCACGGACAAGACGCTCGAGGAGCTCAACCAGAAGCTGAAGCCGCTGGCCACCGGCAAGCGTCCTTTCGAGGCCGGCGCCGCGCCGCCGCGCGCGGCGCACTTCGACAAGCCGAAGATCGTCGCCGAGTTCGAGTTCGTGGAGTGGACCCGCGGAGGGCAGCTGCGCGCGCCCGCCTTCAAAGGCTTCCGCATCGACAAACCCGCGCAAGAGGTGATCCGCGAAGGTGGCTAAAGACACGTCGGTCGAGGTCAAGATCGATGGCCGGACGCTGAAGCTGACGAACCTCGAGAAGGTGCTCTATCCCGAGGTCGGGTTCACCAAAGCCCAGGTCATCGATTACTACACCCGCATCGCGCCCGTCCTGCTGACGCATACACATGACCACCCGCTGACCCTGAAGCGCTACCCCAACGGCGTCGACGGCGAGTTCTTCTACGAGAAGAACTGTCCCAAGCACCGGCCGGACTGGGTGGAGACGGCGAAGGTCTGGAGCGGGGGCAACAACCGCGACATGTACTACTGCCTCGCCCAGGACCTGCCGACACTGGTGTGGCTGGCCAACCTCGCGACCCTCGAGATGCACACGTCGCTGTCGCTGTGCAGCAACCTGCCGGAGCCCCGGACCCTCGTTTTCGACCTCGACCCCGGACCGCCGGCGACGATCGTCGAGTGCTGCCGGATCGGGCTGATGCTGCGCGACCTCTTCGCCGACCACGGCCTCGACTCCTGCGCCAAGACCTCGGGCTCGAAGGGCCTTCAGCTGTACGTGCCGCTGAACACGAAGGTCGACTACAACCAGACCAAGGTCGTCTCCAAGGGCCTGGCCCAGTACTTCGAGGAAAAGCACCCCGACCTCGCGGTGCACAAGCAGCTGAAGGAGCTGCGCACCGGCCGTGTGCTGATCGACTGGAGCCAGAACGACGAGTACAAGACCACGGTCAACGTCTACTCCCTGCGGGCGCGGGCCCGGCCGACCGTCTCGACGCCGGTCTCGTGGGACGAGGTCGAGAAATGCCTCAAGGCCAAAGACCCGAGCTTGCTGGTCTTCGACTCGGACCAGGTGTTGAAGCGGGTCGACAAGCTGGGCGACCTCTTCGAGCCGGTGATCAAGAAGAAGCAGAAGCTGCCGAAGTCGCTCCTGGAGGCGACGGGCGGCACGGTCGCCCTCGAGAAGATGGCCAACCGGCGGCACGGAGGGGGTCGGCGTTACGCCAAGCAGTGAGCAAGGGCCCGCGAGTCGTGATCGCGGGCGCCGGCTTTGGCGGGCTGACGTGCGCGCGGGCGCTGAAGCACGCCCCGGTGGAGGTGCTGCTCGTCGACCGGAACAACTACCACCTCTTCACGCCGCTGCTCTACCAGGTCGCGTCGGCGCTGCTCGACCCTGGTGAGATCGCTCGACCGGTCCGCCAGCTCATCCGCCCTCTGCGCAACGCGGACTTTCTCCTGGCTTCGATCACGGGGGTTGATTTCGACGGCCGCCGCCTGCTGACCGATCATGGCCCGGTCGCGTACGACTACCTCGTCCTCGCCACCGGCGCGCAGAGCGACTATTTCGGCAGCGCCTCGCTCGCCGAGCACAGCTTCGGCCTCAAAGAGCTGGACGAGGGGCTGGCCGTCCGCAACCGAATCCTTTCCCAGTTCGAGGCGTCGCGGTGGACAGACGACCCGGTAGAGCGGCGCATGCTGCTTACCTTCGCGATCGTCGGCGGCGGGCCGACCGGAGTCGAGATGGCCGGCGCCCTGTCTGAGCTGATCCGCTTCGTCCTGCGCAAGGATTACCGCGGACTCGACACAAACGAGGTCCGGGTGGTGCTTATAGAGGCGGCGCCCCATGTGCTTGGAGCTTTTGCGCCCTCGCTTCGCGAGGCGGCCCGCCGTTCGCTCGAACGCAAGGGCATCGAGGTAATGCTGAACACGAAGGTCGAGTCGATCACCGATCGCAGCATCGGGCTCGCGGGTGGCGCCCAGATCGCCACCGGGCTCGTGGTGTGGACGGCCGGCGTCCGGGCCTCCGGCCTCGGCACGGCGGCCGGCGTCCAGCTCACCCGCCAGTCGCGGATCAGGGTCGACCCCACGCTCCAGGTGCCGGGCCACCCCGTCGTTTTCGTGATCGGGGACCTGGCCGGGGCGCAGGACGGGGCCGCCATGCTGCCGATGCTCATCCCGGTCGCCATGCAGGCCGGCCGGCAGGTCGCGGCCTCGATCTCCGAGATGGTCGGCAGCGGCGGCGCGCGCGCCTTTCGCTACAAGGACCCGGGCATCATGGCGACCATCGGACGCAACAGCGCGGTGGCCCAGATCCGCGGCTTCCACTTCTCCGGGTTCATCGGGTGGGTCATCTGGCTGACCGTGCACCTGGTGAACGTGATCAGCTTTCGCAGCCGGCTGGTGGTGCTCATCAACTGGGCGTGGGAGTACCTCTTCCTCGACCGCCCCATCCGTCTCATCGTGCGAGCGCGCGAATGAGGCGCGGGCTCGCGGCGGCCGCCGTGGTTCTCGTGGTCGCGTGTGGCCAGGAGAACGTGGACGCGGCGAAGGCACTTCGCGACGGCGCTGCCGCGATGGCGCAGGTGAAGACGCTCGCCGCAACGCTGAAGATGACGAAAGGCACGATCACGATCCAGGGCTTCACGCTGGTCAGCGCGCGGACCTCGGTCAGGCTGCCCTCGGACAGCGACACGTTTTACATGGTCAAAGAACAGGACGTTTCCTTCGGGCTCGAGGTGGTCATGGCCTCGGGGCGCGTGTTTCTGCATCTGCCCTTCACGCCGTACCAGGAGCTGAAGGGGACCCAGGCCGCCGCGTTCCCGGACATGGCGAAGCTCTTCAACTCTTCGACCGGGCTCCCCGCCGTGATCCCGCAGGGCTCCGGCCCGAAGTACGTGTCCAGCGACCAGGTCGGCGGCACCGACTCGTACCAGGTGTCGGCCACGTACACGGCGGACCAGGTACGCAGCCTGTTGAGCGAGCTGAGCTCGAGCGGCCCGGTCGGTGCGCACGTCTGGGTCGGCAAATCGGACCACCTCATCCGCAAGGCCACGCTCGACGGCGCCTTTGGCGACCAGGGCAAGGAAGCGGCGGTGGAGGTCGACATCACAAACTTCAACGGCACGGTGAGCATCACTTCGCCGACCCCTTGAGCCGGCGACCTCTTCTCCTGGGCCTGGCCGGCGCCGGCCTCTTCGTGGCCGCGCTCGACGCGTACGTGGTCGTCACGTTGCTGCCGGCCATGATGGGCGACGTCGGCCTGACGATCGACCGGCTCGAGCAGGGGACACCGATCGTCACCGGGTTCCTGGCCGGCTATGTCGTCGCCATGCCGCTTCTCGGCGCCTACTCCGACGCGCGCGGCCGAACTCCGGTGTACCTGGCGTGCCTGGCCGCGTTCGCCCTGGGCTCGGTCGTCACAGCCACTTCGGGGCTGTGGACGTTCGCCGAGCTCCCGTGGCTGGTGACCGGCCGGTTCCTGCAGGGTCTCGGCGGAGGCGGGATGGTGCCACTTTCGCTGGCGCTCGCCGCCGACCTCTACCCAGGACGCTCCCGGGCGATCGCGCTCGGCGCGGTCGCGGGACTCCAGGAGGCTGGGAGCGTGCTCGGCCCGATCTACGGGGCAACCCTCGCCGCCGCGGCTGGCGGCCTGGGTGGATGGCGCTTCGTCTTCTGGCTCAACCTGCCGCTGTCGGTGCTGTGCGGCACGGGGCTTGTCGCCGCGGGCCGGAGCCGAGAGGCGGGCGGGCAAACAGGGTCCACCGTCGACTGGGCCGGCGCGATGCTGCTCGGCGCCGGTCTTGGCGCGCTGGTCTTCGCCCTCTACCCAGACGACCCGGAGCACCGCGCCGTCAACTCGCTCTTTTTGCCCGCGGGCCTGGTGGCGATTGCCTTGCTCGGCGGTTACGGATGGCGGCAGCTCCGCCGGCTCGAGCCGCTCATCCCGCGCGACCTTCTGCGGAGCCCCGCCTTCGGCGGCGCAACGTTGGCGAACGTGCTCATCGGGGCGGCCCTGATCGTGACGCTGGTCGACGTTCCGATCCTCGGCCGGCTTGTGTTCAACCTCGGCGCGCTCGACTCAGGCCTGCTGCTCACCCAATTCCTGGTCGGCGTGCCTGTGGGCGCAGTCGCGGGCGGTGTCGTCGCGGCGCGCATCGGCAATCGCATCACCGGCGCCGCCGGCATGGCCGTCTCGGCCGCGGCCTTCCTCCAGATGTCGACGTGGACCGCGAACGAGCTGAGCCTTCGCCTGGGGCCCGTGAGCCAGGCAGACCTCGCCCTGGCCGCGTGTGGCATCGGTTTCGGGCTGGTGATCGCGCCCCTGACCGTCGGCGTCCTCGCCCTGACACGCGGCGAAAGCCACGGCCTGGCGACGAGCCTGGTCGTGCTGGCGCGGACGATGGGCATGCTCGTGGGGCTTTCGGCGCTCACGGCTTTCGGGCTGTACCGGTTCCACCAGATCCTCGGCACCCCCGTGCTGACCGACCCGAACCTGCACGATCGCGTCAAGCACCTCGAGCGGCTGGTCGGCGCCGCTTTTCTTCAGGAGTACCGCGAGATCTTCGTCATCGCCGCCGCGCTTTGCCTGGCGGCCCTGCTGGTCATCGCTTTCGCGCTACGACCAGCACGTACGAGTGGTGATATCTGAAAGCTTCGTCTGGATCGCCGAGGCTAGCCATGGCCGCCTCGACCTCTGCTTCGAGCTCGTCGCGGTAGCGCGGCCCGAGCGCACGGATCAGCGTGTAGGGCCGGGGCCCCGCGCCCGCCATCAGCTCCGTCCATTCCCTTGCGTCGGATGCTCGCCCGCCCGTCACCATCTCGGTCAGTCCTCCGACCTCGAAACCCGCGCCGGCCAGGATCTTGGGCAATACATGCGGCTCGCCGAACTGCGCCCGCTCGGAGCTGTAGCGCGGCAGGCTCAGGTAGTGGCGGCGAGCCAGGGGCGTGAGGCCCTGGAAGAAGAGCTCCTGGGCGCGGGTGTTCAGGCTGCGGCGCTGGCATGAGACGGCGAGCCGGCCGCCCGGACGCAGGACCCTGTGCGCCTCCGCCAGGGCGGCCGTCGGGTCCGCGAAGTAGGTGAGGGCCTCGCCCATGGTGACGAGGTCGAACGTCTCCGGCCGGAAGACGAGGTGCTCTGCCGCCATGCCGACGAACTGCAGGTTCTTGTCTGTGTGCCTGCGCGCGATCGTCAGCATGTGGGCGGACAGGTCGATGCCGAGGACGACGCCTGGTTTCACCCGCGGCGCCACCAGGTGGGCGACGAGTCCCGTGCCGGTGCCGACGTCGAGGACATGTTCGTCCTTCGCCGGGGCGGCCAGGTCGACCAGCCTCGCGGCCACCCGACCGTGCTGGCCGCCGGCCCAGTCGTCGTAGATGGGTGCGAACCGGTCGAAGAAGTCGACGATGTGGTCGACGACCTCGCGCGTAGGGTCGGGGCTCATCAATGCCACAGGTGGCTGCTTAACCTTGGGGGACGATTCCGGGCACGGCTGTTACGATGCTAGCTCGCTGAAAACCGAATCGACCCTCATTACGTAGTGGAGGATTCCATGGCTCAAGCTGAAAAGACCGCGGTTCCGGCGTCCGGCGCACAGAACGGCGGCACCAATGTCGTCAGCCTCGGCCCGCGCGACGTCCTGCAGGGACGCCTGGAGATCCAGGGTGACCTGAAGGTCGCCGGCAACGTCGAAGGCGACCTCAAAGCGAGCGGCGACGTCAGCGTCGACTCGACCGCGACGATCCAGGCGGCGATCGAAGGCGCCAACGTCAGCGTCCGCGGCCAGGTCACCGGCAACGTGACCGCCAAGCGCCGGCTGACGCTCGCCGGAACCGGCCGCTTGAACGGCGACGTCAAGGTGGGCCGCCTGACCGTCGAGGACGGGGCCAGTCTCAACGGCAACGTCACCATGTCGGGCGGTTAACCTACAGCACTCTTCTCCGCCCGCTCGATCGCCGGCAGGACGACGTCCCGGACGTAGCTTTCCGCTGCGCTCATGCCGGCGTGGACCAGCCGCCACTCCAGCTGCGCCAGCAGCACCTGGTCGCGGTTCAGCGCGGCGAGACGCGCCCTCCAGAAGGACGAGCTGAGGTTCAGGCCCGGCAGCGGACCGCGGCCGGGCTGCCCCACCAGCCCGGGGATGTCGGGCAGCGGCGAGGTGTCGTCGCCTGTCGCCTGTGGCGCTGCCTCGACCGGCGAGCCGAGCGCCGGCCGGAGCGACGAACCGACCAGGTTCCACGCCACGACCAGAAGCGTCCCGACGATGACCAGCTCGACGACGACCATCCAGGTGAGCGGAGAACGGATGAACCTGCGCATGAGGCAACGCTAGGCAGCCGGATGGCGGAAGAGAACCCAGGCTGTTAAGGCCGCGACAGCCGGCGCAGCGCCTCCAACCCTCGGTCGATCGTCTCGATCCTCTTCGGGAAGCTGAATCGGACCTGCCCGCGACCTGACGCTGGGTCGTGGTAAAAGCTCGACGCCGGCACAGTCGCGACCGCGACCTCTTCGATGAGGCGGCGCGCGAACGCGACGTCGTCGGGTGCGCCGAACGCCCCGATCCCGGCCATCACGTAGTAGGCGCCGTCAGGCGCGGAGACCTCGAATCCGCATTCGCGCAGGCCCGAGACCATCGCGTCGCGCCGTTCCGTGTAGTCGCCCAGCAGGTCCACATAGAAGGACGCGGGGAAGTCGAGCGCCTCCGCCACCGCGACCTGCAGCGGGTGCGCCGCGCCCACGGTGAGGAAGTCATGCACCTTGCGGATGCCGGACGTCAGCGCGGGCGGCCCTATGAGCCATCCCACCCGCCACCCTGTCACGGAGTAGGTCTTGCTTGCGCCCGAGATCGTGATCGTGCGCTCCGCCATGCCGGGCAGCGCGGCCATGCTGACGTGCCGGCCGCGGTACACGAGGTGCTCGTAGATCTCGTCGGTGATCGCGAGCGCGTCGTGCTCGATGCAGAGCTCCGCGATCAGCTCCAGCTCGGCCCTCGAGTAGACCTTGCCGCTGGGGTTGTGGGGCGTGTTGACCACGATCGCGCGCGTTCGGGCGTTGAACGCCGAGCGCAGCTCGACTTCGTCGAACGACCAGTCAGGAGGGCGCAACTCGACATAGCGCGGCACGGCGCCGCTGAGCACACAGTCGGGCCCGTAGTTCTCGTAGAAGGGCTCGAAGACGATGACCTCATCGCCGGGATCGACCGCGGCGAGCATCGCCGCGATCATCGCCTCGGTCGCACCGCAGGACACGGTGATCTCGGTCTCAGCGTCGACCGGACGGCCCCACGCGGACGAGTACTTGCGCGCGATGGCCTGGCGCAGGACCGGCGCCCCCCAGGTGGTCGCGTACTGGTTGTGACCATCGCGAAGCGCCCGCGCCGCCGCCTCCAGGATCCGCGGGTCGGGCTCGAAATCGGGAAACCCCTGGGCGAAGTTGACCGCTTTATCCGGGCCATGGAGGGCGAGGTTGAGGCGCGTCATCTCGCGGATGACCGACTCGGTGAAGCTCTGCGCCTTCAGCGACTGACGGACGCCGGCGGCTGCACTCACGGAGATATCAGTGTCCGGGATCTGCACGCTCCAAGCGAAGGTCGGTGCTCGAGCATGAGTAGCACTTCACCGGGCGCTCGAGGCTGCGTTCCCACCAGCCGCAGACCTTGCACGTCCAGCGGGTCTTGGCGAAGAAGTCGAGCACGTCAGACCGGCTCAGCAGTCCTACCATCTTCCCGCCGCGGATGACCGGCACGCGGCGAATGCGCTCGCCGATCAGGAGGCGAGCCGCCTCGTCGATCCCGGTTTCTTCGGTGACGGAGATGACGCGTGGGCTCATGATCTCGCGCGCGGTCTTGCCTTTCTTGGAGAAGACGTCGGTCTCGGAGACGATGCCCACGACGTGGCCCTCGTTGGCCACGACCGGGGCGCCGGTGATGCGCTTGGAGCTGAGCGTTTTGGCGATCTCCTCCACGGGCGTGTCCTCGCGAAACGTGATCACGTTCCGAGTCATGACCTCTTTGACTGGGATCACTCTGCTTTGAGAATCGTAGCCACCGTCTGCAAGTTGGCGTTGCCGCCGCTGAGGACCAGGCCCGCCCGGCCCTTCGGCAGCCTGTCGGAGAGGTACGCCGCGAGCGTGAGCGCCCCCGTCGGCTCGAGCGCGAGATGCAGTCGCGACCAGGCGGTGCGCACCGCGGCGGCGATGTCTTCCTCGGACACGGTGACGATCTCGTCGACCAGGCCCTGGCCGAACATCACCTCGAAGTTGCGGCTGCCGATCGCGGTCGTGCGCACGCCGTCGGCGAGGGTCGCCGGCGAGGCTTCCAGGGTCTGGATGGCGCCCGACTTCCACGTCCGGTAGGCGTCGTCGGCCGCCGCGGGCTCGACCCCGACGACCTTGATCGAGGCCCGGTGACGCTTGGCCGAGATCGCGGTCCCCGAGAGCAGACCCCCGCCGCCGACCGGGGCCGCCACGACATCCAGGTCTGGCGCGTCCGCCAGCAGCTCCCGGGCCGCCGTCCCCTGGCCGTGGATCACGTCCCAATCGTCGAACGGATGGACGAGCGTGTAGCCGCGCTCGGCCATGACCTCGCGCAGCCTCCGCTCGCGGTTGGCGAAGTTGATGCCCTCCTGGATGACCTCCGCGCCCAGCGCCCGAGTGGCGGCCACCTTGGCGGGGTTGGCGTCTTCTGGGATCAGGATCAAGGCCGGGAGCCGGACTGACGACGCCGCCAGCGCCACGGCCTGGGCATGGTTGCCCGAGCTCACCGCGATCACGCCTGTAGGCCGCTCGCCACGCGCGACCAGCGAAAGCACCGCGTTGAAGGCCCCACGTGGTTTGAAGGAGCCGGTGACCTGGAAGCATTCGGGTTTCAGGCGGAGCGTGGGGTCAAGGTCGGTTGTCACCGTGGGGGTGCGGCGCACCTGGCCGCGAATGCGGGCCGCGGCCCGGTCGACCTCCTCGGCGTGCTCCTCCACAAATCCGGTCACGCTGCGGCGGAGTCCCTTTCGACCGCGGTCTGTGCCCGCGGAGCCCGGCGCAGGTTGGTGAGGATGATGCCCGCGAGGATGACGGCCATGCCGACCACGATCGTGACGGTGAGGACTTCGCGCAGCAGCACGACGCCCCAGAACACCGCGGTCACCGGGACAAGGAACGTCACCCCGGCCGCCCGCACCGCGCCGAGCTGGTTCATCACGTAGTAGTAGAGGAGATAGGCAACCCCGGTACCGGCGGCTCCGAGGGTCAGGACCGCCGCCATCGAGAGCAGGTGCACGTGCACGTAGGGCAGCGTGGGAGCGGCGATCGGGATCGCGAACAGGCTGCTCGCGATCAGCTGGCCGAGGCTCACGTCGAAGACGCTGACGTTGCGCATCTTGCGTCTCTGGTAAAGGGCGTTGACCGCGTAGGAGAGGGACGCGACCACGACCGCCATCGCGCCGAGGAAGTTGCCCGTGATGCCGTGCGTCGAGATGTCCGGAGAAACCAGCACGACGACGCCGGCCAGGCCGATCCCGACCCCGACGTAGTTCAAGGCCGTGGGGCGCTCGCTGGGCACGACCCAGTAGATCAACACCGCCGTCCACAGCGTGGTCGTCGAGTTGAGGATGCTCGCGAGCCCGCTGGAGATCCGCTCCTCGCCCCAGGCGATCGAGATCCAGGGGATGACCGCGTTCGTCACCGCCATGATCCCGAAGGAGATCAGCCGGCCGCGCCATCCCGGGCTGAAGAGCCGGCGGCGCAGGACCAGCACGATCACCGCGAGGGCCACGCAGCCGGAGGCGGAGCGGAAGAGCAGCAGGGCCTGCGGGCTCATGTCCTGGACCGCCAGCTTGATGAGCAGGAACGAGACGCCCCAGATGAGGGCCAGGGCGACGAACGCCGCGTAGGGCAGGAGCCGGGACCGAGACTCAGGCACGCGTCGGCCAGTCGTCGGTGGAGATCACGAGGGTGACCGGTCCATCGTTCTCGATGCTGACGCGCATGACGGCGCCGAAGCTGCCGGTCTGCACCTCGATCCCTCGTTCGCGGAACCGGCGCACGAACGCGTCGTAGAGCTCCTCGGCCCGCGAGGGATCGCCCGCCTTGAGCAGGCTCGGACGCCGGCCGCGGCTCATGTCGGCAAAGAGCGTGAACTGGGAGACGACCAGGGCCGCACCCTTCACGTCGACCAGGCTGAGGTTCATCCTCCCGGCCTCGTCCGCGAACACGCGGAGGTCGATGAGCTTGTCCGCGAGCCGCCGCACGCTGCCTTCGTCGTCATCGCCACCTGCACCCACCAACAACACAAAACCGTGGCCGATGGTTGCACGCCCGCCCTCCCAGCTAACTCCGCCGGAAGCGACCCGTTGGGCGACTACCCGCACTATCCCTCTCCCCGCTTTAGGGGTGGGTCAGCGTGAGGGGGCGACCCGGCATCAGTCGATTTTCGGGCCGAAGTGAGGTTCGGCGTGGACAAGAGAATCGATATAGCGGAAGCGGTCGTAGCGGTGCTGACGCAGCTCCGACGCGTCCAGCTCGAGAAGGGGCCGCATGTGGCGGTGAAGCGCCTCGTCGAGCGCCTCCGCCGCGGCGTCGTAATTCGCGCTCGCGCTGCCTTTGGGCTCGGGCACGACCTCCTCGACCACGCCCATGGCGAGGATCTCTCCCGAGGTGAGCTGCAGCTGCTCCGCGGCCTCGACCTTGCGCGTGTTGTCGCGCCAGACGATCGAAGCCGCCGCCTCCGGCGACGCGACCGAATAGATCGAGTTCTCGAGCATGATCACGCGGTCCGCCACGCCCATGCCGAGCGCACCGCCGCTGCCGCCTTCACCGATCACGGCCGCCACGATCGGCACCGGGATCCGGAACCACTCCATGATCGCGTTGGCGATCGCGGCCGCGATCCCGCGCTCCTCGGCGCCCGCGCCTGGATAGGCGCCTGGCGTGTCGATGAGGGAGATGATCGGGAAACCGAACTTGGCCGCGTGGTGCGCCAGCCGCAGAGCCTTGCGGTAGCCCTCCGGGTGCATCATGCCCCAGTTCCTGGCGACGCGATCCTTCATGCTCCGCCCCTTCTGGTGGCCGAGGAAGACCGTGGTGCGGCCATGCCAGGTGCCGATGCCGGCGACCAGCGCGGGGTCGTCGGCTGACAGGCGGTCGCCGTGCAGCTCGATGAAGTCGGGAGCAATGCGACGGATGTAGTCGAGCGAGTACGGGCGCTGCGGATGCCGGGCGAGCTCGACGATCTCCCATACGCTCATAGGGGCCCCCACCCCGGGGTCCCCGCGAAATCGAAGATTTCGTGGGGTGGGAATAATCGCCAGATTTTTTGGGGCTTTCATGTGTGCATCTCGAGCAGGTGCGCGAGGAGCGGCCGGAGCTCGGTGCGCGGCAGGACCATGTCGACCTGGCCGTGCGCGAGCTGGAACTCGGCGCTCTGGAATCCAGGCGGAAGGTCCGCGTACGTCGCCTGCTTGATGACTCGGGGCCCGGTGAATCCGATCGAGGCTCCGGGCTCGGCGATGTTGATGTCGCCCAGCAGCGCCAGGGATGCGGCCGTGCCGCCGAAGGTCGGGTCCGTGAGGACAGAGAAGTAAGGCACGCCGGCATCGTGGAGCCTGCCCACGGCCGCGTTGACCTTCGCCAGCTGCATCAGCGCGAGCACGCCCTCCTGCATGCGCGCGCCACCCGACGCGGAGATGAGGACGTAGGGCGTGCCGGATGAAGCCGCCTGCTCCATGCCCCTGGCAAGCCTCTCGCCGGCGACGATCGACAGCGTGCCACCGACGAAACCGAAGTCGAACGTCGCGAGCCAGATCGGCTTGCCGTCTAGCGTGCAGGTCCCGGTGCGCACGGCTTCGTTGAGGCCGTCCTCGAGCAGCCGCTCGACCGTCTCCTGGTAGGGCTTTGGGACCGTCCAGTCGAGAAGGTCGTGGGAGCGGACGTCCGCCCATCGCTCGTTCCAGGAGCCACTGTCGGCGATGAGGGCAACCCACACGTCGGCGCCGAGGCGGAAGTGATGTCCGCAGTGGGTGCACACGTAGTTGTGCGCGCGCAGCTCCTCCAGCTCGAGGCCGATGCCGCATCCGGGGCAGTTGGTGGGCAGAAGGATCTCGGGCAGGTCGCCGCCCTGGATCGCGACCTGCTCGCGGTGGCGTTCGAGGATCGCCATCAGAGACTCAGTCCGCCGTCGACGGCGATCACCTGGCCGGTGATGAATCCCGCCTTCTGCGAGCAGAGAAATGCCACGGTCGCGGCGACCTCCTCAGCGGTCGCCTCGCGCTTGATCGGCGTGACCTTCACCAGCTCCTTCACCATCTCGTCGGTGAGAGATCCGGTGGTCAGGTCGGTGCGCACATACCCCGGCGCGACCGCGTTGCAGGTGATGTTGCGCGACCCGTACTCACGCGCGACCGACTTGGTGAAACCGATCAGGCCCGCCTTGGCCGCCGCGTAGTTGGTCTGACCGGCGTTTCCCGTGATCCCGACGATCGACGAGATGTTGACGATGCGGCCCCAGCGCGCACGCATCATGCCGCTCATGATGGCAGCCCGCGTGGTGGCAAACACCGAGAACAGGTCCGTGCGGATCAGGTCCTCCCAGTCCGGCGGCGACATCTGGATCAGCAGCTTGTCTCGCACCGCGCCGGCATTGTTGACGAGCACGTCGACACGTCCGATCGCCTTGACCATCGCCTCGACCTGCGCCGGGTCGCCCACATCCGCCTGGTGCGCGGTGGCGCTCGGCAGCGCGGCGGCGGTCTCCTCGGCGGCGGCCTTGTCGGAGCGGAAGTTCACGACCACGCGCGCGCCCATCCCCGCGAGAGCCTGGCTGATGGCGCGTCCGATGCCCTTGCCGCCGCCCGTGACGAGCGCGGTCTTGCCGTCCAGGTCCCCCACGCTAGGCGGTGGTCGGTCCCGCGAAGTCCACGAAGAGCTCCTCCGCGTTCCAGGTGTCGACGCCGGGGATGTGCTTGGCCGCGAGACTGGCGAGGACCCGGCCAGGACCAAGCTCGACCACGGTGCGCACCTTCATGGCCCGCATCGAGACCATGGTCCGCGCCCAGTCCACCTGGCGGAGCATCTGCAGCCGCAGCTCTTCCCGCAGCGCGGCCACCGTGCGCAGCGCCTCGCCGGAAGCGTTGGCAAGGACGGGGATCGAAGGCGCGCTCAGCTGCAGCCGGTCGACAGCCTTGCGAAAGGCGGTCGCGGCCGCCTCCATCAGCGGCGTGTGCGCCGCCAGCGGGATCGTCAGGATGAGCGCACGCCGCGCCCCGGCCGCGGTGGCGAGTCGCTCAGCTTCCTGCACCGCGGGCATCTCACCCGAGAGCACGAACTGCACGTCGGCGTTGCGATTGGCGGTCCAAAGCTTTCCCTTCCTGGAGGCCACGCCGCGGATGTGCTCCACCTGGGCCTCGTCGAGACCCACGATCGCGATCATGCCCACGTGCACGCCGGCCGCGTCGGCCATGACCCGGCCGCGCTCCTTGACGAGCAGCAGCGCCGTCTCCCACGGGATCGCACCCGCGGCCGCCAGGGAAGCGATCTCACCGAGGCTGTGCCCGGCGGTGACGCTGACGTTCTCCAATCCGTAGCTCTCGCGCCAGACCTCGTACGCGGCCCAGCACACCGTCATCACGCACGGCTGGATGACGTCGGTGCGGTTGAGCTCCTCGACCGGACCCTCGAAGCAGAGCTTGCGGACGGGCATCTCGAGCACCTCTTCGGCGCGCTCGAAGACCCGGCGCGCGGCCGGGTAGCGGTCGTAGAGACTCTTGCCCATGCCAGGCTTCTGGACCCCCTGCCCGGGGAAGAGAAGCGCGATCGGGCCGGCTAGATCTATGCCCACGTCATGCGCGCTACGCCCACTTGAGGAGCGTCGCGCCCCAGGTAAGCCCTGATCCAAAGCCGGCGAGAAGGACGTGGTCCCCGCTCTTGACGCGGCCCTTGCGGATCGCCTCTTCGAGCGCAAGAGGGATCGAAGCGCTCGACGTGTTGCCGTACTCGTCGATGTTGACGGCGACGCGGTCCATCGGGAGCCCGATGCGGCGCGCGGCGGCGTCGATGATTCGGAAGTTCGCCTGGTGCGGCACCCAGAGGTCGATGTCGTCCAGGGCAACGCCCGCGGCGCTGCAGACCTCGGTCGCCTGGCGGATGAAGATGTCGACCGCGAACTTGAAGACGTCGGGGCCGACCATCTCGATGAACGGCGTCTGGTCCTTGGCTGCGTATGCGCCCTTCTCGATGTTGCCGCAGGTCACCTGCGCGTACCCGCGGCCGTCCGAGCCGAGACACCAGCTCAGAAAGCCGGCGCCCTTGGGCGCGGGCCGCACCACTGCGGCGCCCGCGCCGTCGCCGAAGATGACGGCGGTGCCGCGGTTCGAGTAATCGATCATCCGGGAAAGGACCTCGGCCCCGATCACCAGCACCGTGTCCGCGCGCTCGGTGGCGATGAACGAGTCCGCGATGGAGAGCGCATAGACAAAGCTCGTGCAAGCGGCCAGCGTGTCCCAGGCCACCGCGCCCGGCGCGTCGAGCTCGTTCTGCACCCGGCAGGCGACGGACGGAAACGGACCGTCGGGCGAAGACGTGCCGACCAGGATCATGTCCAGGTCCTGGGCTGTGATGCCGGCCGCGTCGAGGGCGGCGCGAGCGGCCCGGGTGGCCACCTCGAAGGTCGTCGTCCCCGGCTCGGCGATGTGGCGCCGGCGGATGCCCGTGCGCTCGACGATCCACTTGTCCGACGTGTCCATCAGCTTCTCGAGGTCGAAGTTCGAGAGGACCTTCTCCGGGGCGTGGACGCCCACGCCGGCGATGGCGCTCTGCCGGCCCTTGGCCTTGAAGGAGCGGAGCGGCACCGCGTCCGACCGTGTGCGGTAGTTCGTGGTGATCGCCATCGGCCCTATGCCTCCAGCCGCTCCGCGGTCTTCTGCTCCAGAAACTTCCACAGGTCGGAGATCAACTTCATCTTCTCGAGCTCCTCGTCAGGCAGCTCCACGTCGTACTTGTCTTCGATCGCCGCGATGAGCTCGACGAGGTCGAGCGAGTCCGCGGCCAGGTCGCGCTGGAAGCTCTTGTCCATCTGTACCTGGTCGGGGTCGACGCCGAGGATCTCACCCGCGAGGTCCTGGAGTTCCTTGAAGTCGAGCTGGGTTGCCATGGGCAAATTCCTTCCTTCTGGTTATTGCCCGTTCGCCGGGGCTTTCTTGATGACGAGGGTCGCGTTGTGGCCGCCGAACCCAAACGAGTTCGAGATGGCGACGTCGATGTTCGCTTTGCGCGCCTTGTTGGGCACGTAGTCGAGATCACAGTCCGGGTCGGGGTCGTCGAGGTTGATGGTCGGAGGCAGGAGTCCGCGGTCGAGCGCGAGCACACAGGCCGCGGCTTCGATCGCGCCGGCCGCCCCCAGCAGGTGGCCGTGCACCGACTTGGTCGAGCTGACCGCCAGCTCGTGTGCGTGGTCACCGAACACCGCCTTGATCGCTCTGGTCTCGGCGACGTCGCCCAGCTTGGTCGAAGTGCCGTGGGCGTTGACGTAGCCGACCGTCTTGGGGTCGACGCCGCTGTTCTCCAGCGCGTGGCGCATCGCGCGCATGGCGCCTTTGCCCTCGGGCTGCGGGGCGGTGAAGTGGTACATGTCGGCCGTCGCGCCGTAGCCGGCGATCTCGGCCCAGACCCGCGCGCCGCGCGCCCTGGCGTGGTCCATGTCCTCGAGCAAGAACATCACCGAGCCCTCGCCCATGACGAATCCGTCACGGCCGAGGTCGAATGGCCGGCATGCCTTCTCAGGCTCGTCGTTGCGCTCGCTGGTCGCCTTGATCTGGCAGAAGGCGCCCATCGTGAGGGGGGTGATCGTGGCCTCGGAGCCGCCGGCCAGCATGGCCACGGCGTCGCCGCGCTTGATGATCTCGGACGCCTCGCCGATGCCGTGGGCGCTGGACGCGCATGCGCTGACGATGGCGTAGTTGGGACCGCCGGCCTGCGTGTGGATGGCGACGATGCCGGCCGCCATGTCGGCGATCATCATCGGCACCGTGAAGGGGCTGATTCGCTTCGGCCCCCGCTCCATCAGCGCGGTATGGCTCTTTTCGATCTCTTCCATGCCCCCGATGCCGGAGCTCACGATCACACCGACGGCGTCGGGATCCATCTGCCCCGGGTCGAGGTTGGCCTGAGCGAGGGCTTGCTTGGAGGCGGCGAGGGCGAACTGGCAGTAGCGCCCGATGTGGCGGGCGGTCTTGCGGTCCATGTAGTCCTCGGGGTTGAAGCCCTTGACCTCGGCCGCGATCTTGGTGTCGAAGTTGGTGGTGTCGAAGCGGGTGATCCGGCCGACTCCGGAGACGCCTTCGATCATGTTCGACCAGACCGTCTCCATGTCGCTGCCGATGGGAGTCACGAAGCCCATCCCGGTGACAGCCACACGCCGTCCGTTGTGGTTGGAAGTCATAAGACCAGCATACGGACGCGAGGTAGAATCGGCACCCGCGCCGAGTGGCAAAACCGGGGTGATTCTTAGGACTCAGCGTCCAAAGTCGATCTCAGAGGAGCTTGCGGAGATCGAGCGCGAGCTGCAGCCGGAGCCGGGTGGCGGGCACGTCCAGGTCGCCGCCGAGCAGCTCCTTCAGCTTCTCCAGCCTGTAGAGGACGGTGTGGCGGTGCAGCCCGAGGGCCGCGGCCGCCTCCTTGACCGAGCCTTTCGCCAGGTACGCCTCCAGCGTCTCCAGCAGCTGCTCTCGGTTGCGGACCTTTGGGTCCATGAGCCGGCCCAGGCTGTGGGTCACGAACCGCTCCGCGAGCAAGGGCCCTGGGTGGTAGCCGCCCAGCCCGGCGCGAACATGGGCGCCAAGCTGGCCCGCGCGCTGCTCGACCTGGACCTGGAGCTCGGCCACGAAGTGGCGGACCGAGTCGACGTCGGAGAGCGATTCGGCCGGCCAGAGCACCGCGAGCGTGCTGGGGTCGGTCGCGAGGAGCAGGGTGCCGCGGCGGGTCTCCAGCGATTCCGCCACCTCCGCCAGCGCCTGGCCGCCACGCTCACCGTCGCGGTTGCCCAGGACGAGCTTGCAGACGACCGCGACATAACCGCTCTGGCTGAGGGACGTGTTGATGGCGAGGGCCTGGCGCTGGAGCTCCAGCTCGGAGTCGAAGTTGTCGCTGATCAAGGAGTGGAACAGGCGAGCGTGCGCGCGGGTGCCTCGCTGCAGGTGCTGCTCGCGCGCGTGCAGGTACGTCTTGGTCACCTCGGCGGCGACCTGGTCGAGCGCCGCGAACACGTAGTTGGCGACCAGCATGATCGCCTCTGGGGTGGCCTCAGCGTGGCCGCGCCAGGCGCGGAGGATCTCGTCCCACGCGACGCGTGCGGCCATGCGGTAGGCGGCGAGGATCGGCTCCACGGACTGGCTGCTGCGGGCCTGGAGGATGCCCAGCTGCGCCACGCGCCGGAGCTCTTCCTGGGTCGCGGGTCGGGCCTCTCGCGCGGTGGCCAGGAACAGGTCGAGGCCTGCCTCGCAGGCGCGCACGATGGCGTCGCGCTGGGGTGGGATCCCTGTCGATGTGTCCCAACGGACGAGGGTCACGACCGCCCGCGCCATGTGCCTGGCCATGCCGGCGTGCCGGCGCTCGAGCTCGTCGATCAGGCCTTGCGGGAGCCGTGGCGCGGCTCGGGCCGACTTGGACCTGGGGGCCAATTTCTCCATGCGGCCGACTATACGTGGCCCATCGCCGCCTTCGACTTCGCGTCGACCCGCCTTTCCTCGACTCCGGGTTGAGCGGCCCGCTGAGGCTGAATTACTCGGATAGTCGCGACTATCCGGGGTTTTGGGTGGTGAAATGCCTTGTTAGTCGCGACTATCGAGGATTTGCGCGCGCGGGTTAGCGGTGGGCCTCCACCGGGCTGCCGTGCTTCTGCACGAAGTCGAGCATCCGCCGCCAGGCGTCATCGCAGGCATCTTTCCACTGCGCGTAGGACCGGTCGAAGAAGCTGTGCGGCGCCCGCTCATAGACATGCGCTTCGTGCGGCACCTGCGCCGCTTCGAGCTTCTCAAGAAACTCTTTGTTTTGTTCTGGAGTCGTGGCCTGGTCAGCCCCCGCGATGAGGATCAGGAGGGGTGCTTTCAGCTTCGCGATGTATGGCTCGCTGCGCACCGGCCGCCCATAGAACCCGATGCACCCGCTGAGGTCCTGGTGGAACGCGGACTGGTTCCAGGAGTTGGAGCCACCAAAGCAAAACCCGACGGTGAATAGCGACTGGACCGCTCCACCATCCGCGGACCTCAGATACGCCATCGCGGCCCCGACGTCCGCAGCGATGTTCTCGGGCGTCGTCTTCTGCACCTGCGGCATGTAGTCGAACGCGTCGCTGCGGTCGTCCGACTCAGCTGTGCGCGCGAAGTAGTCGATCGCCACCGCGTCGATGCCGGCCTCGGCAAATCGCTGCGCCAGCTCCTTGAAGAACTGATGCAGCCCGCGCACGTCGGGCAGCACGATCATGCCCGCGCCGGTCGGCTTCGAGGCCCGCGCGTAGTACGCCATGAACCTGGTCCCGTCGGAGGAATCGAGGGTCAGATCTCCCTGGTCGGCAGCCGCGCCGCCCACGGGCGGCAGAGGAGGACGCGAATCATCTCCGTAGCACATGGTTCGATTCTCGCTTAGTCTGAAAGTTGTTGAAGATCGAGAGCACGGCGTTCACGCTCGACGACGTCAAAGCGTTCATGGACACCTACCTCGACCGGGAACGAAATCTCCTGGCCGACCGATTGGAGCTGGCTTCGGCCCGGCTCGCCGCGCTTGCGCCTCGCGTCAGGTCTGAGCCGGGCGATGAGGGCGACTGGAACGCGCACGAGCTTCTCGCCCACCTCGCCGTCCTGTCGAAGTTCTACGGCGTGCTCGTCCATCGAATCGCGACGGGCGGGCTTCCGAACATGGACCTGCTCGAGGCGGTGCATCTCCGCGACACGGCCGGACAGCAGATGGCCAGGCTCGAGCCGGACGAGCTCGTGCGGACGACGCTTGCCGATCACGCGCGCACGGTCAAGACCCTCCGCTCCACCGATCCCAGAGACCTGCGCCGCTCGGCGGAGCTCGGCGACGGGATCACGATGACGGCCGAAGAGGTCGCCCGCCTTCCGCTGATCAGCCACCTGGAGATGCACATCGCGCAGCTGGAGAAGCTGCTCGACCGCTAGTCGCTGACCTGCGCGTGCCCCAGCTTGCGCAGCTCGCCGCGAATCGTCTCCGCCGCGTCGTCCATCATCTGCGGATCCGGGTCGGGGTCCTGGTTGCCGAAATCAAGGTCGTGCAGGCCGCGAATCGGCACGACGTGGAAATGGCAGTGCGGAACCTCCAGGCCGGCAAGCATCACCCCGATGCGCTCCGGCTTGAAGCCCGTCATCTAGAGGAAGACGACGCAGCGGTCGTCCTTCCAGACGAAGCGTGCGGGCAAGCGGCCCTGGATGATCTGGGTGAAGATCGTCGCCATCAGGTCCTGGGCTCCCAACGGAAGAAGCGGACGCCGAAAAACAGCGCTCCGATCCCCCATGCACCCATCACCAAGAAGTCGTTGACATGCAGGCCGGAGCCACTCAGCCCTAAGAATGAGCCGATCATCGCGTCGGCGAAGTGACGAATTGGAAAGACCTTGCCCACGACATCGATCCAGCCTGACGGGTTTTCGAGCGGGATGAAGATGTTGGAGATGAACAGGAGCGGCAGGATCGTCGCGTTGACGACCGCGGGCGCGGCGTCGGCGTTCGGAATCACGGCCGTCATCGCGACGCCCAGTGCGCTGAAGACCGCCGCCCCGACGACGAGTGTCAGCAGGAATGAGGGGAGCGTGTTCGTGGGTAGCGTCGCCCCATAGAACGCCGCGCCAAACGCGGCGCAGATGACCACGAGGACGATCGCCATCGCCACCGCGTGCAAGATGCGTGCCGCCATGTAGGCCCACACGGGCAGCGGCGATCCGTGGATGCGTTTGAGGGCGCCGGTGTCCCGCGAGCCGCTGAGCGAGATCGCGATGTTTGTGTAACAGGCGTTGATGACCGAGAACGCCGCGATCGCCGGCACGTAAAAAGTGGACACAAGCACCGTCTTGCCCGGTCCAACCTGGATATGGCCATTGCCGAAGATCACTGTGAAGATGACCAGGAACATCAACGGGAAGACGAGCGTGAAGAACAGCGCGGCAGGGTTCCGGATGAAGGCCTTGTTGATGTACCAGGCCTGCCGAACCGCCAGTCTCAGGTCGTTCATGCCGGCGTTCCCACCGCCTCGGCTTTCCTGGTGATCTCGAGGTACACGTCCTCCAGGGAAGGTCGCGTCACCTGGAGGCCGTCGAGGGAGACGTTCTTCTGGACCGCCCACGACGTCAGCTCGAACAGGGCCCGGGTGGGGTCCTTGGTCTCGATCTCCACGCTGCCACCGTCCAGCCGCGCGGCCCCGCGTAGGGCTTCGGGCAGCGCCCCGGCGGAATCCGGCAGCCGGAATCGGATCAGGGTGTCCGACTGCTGCCTTCCCATGAGCGATTCGGGCGTGCCCTCGGCCACGATCCTGCCCGCGGCGATGATCACGACGCGGTCGGCCAGGAACTGCACCTCGTCCATCGAGTGCGACGTCAGGAAGATCGTCTTGCCGAGGCCGGCCAGGCCCTTGATCACTTCCCAGGCGTTCCGCTTGGCGCCGGGATCGAAGCCGGTTGTCGGCTCGTCCAGAAACAGGATCTGGGGATCGCCGGCGAGGGCGATGGCGACGTCCAGCCGGCGGCGCTGACCGCCCGACAGCCTGGTGACGCGCGCGCCGCTCTTGTCCTCGAGGCCGACGAGCTTGATCACCTCGTCACGCGCGCGCGGCCTGGGGTAGTAGCCGCGAAACATGTCGACGGTCTCCGCGACGGTCAGGTAGGGATCGACACCGGTCGTCTGGAGGACGACGCCCATCTGCACCTTGAGCCGCCGGTCGCCCGACGCGGGATCGAATCCGAGCACCGACACCTTGCCGCCGTCCCGGTGCCGAAACCCTTCCAGGATCTCGACGGTGGTGGTCTTGCCGGCGCCGTTTGGACCGAGCAGCGCGAACACCTCGCCCTCCGCGACCTCGAAGCTGATGCCGCGCACAGCTTCGACCGGCCCATAGGCTTTTCGGAGCCCCTCGACTTCGACCGCGTTTGCCACCACTAATGCCTTCCAATCCAGAGTTTCTCAGACACTTCGAAGCCGAAGGCGTCGAGGTGGCGCGCGCAGAACTCATCGCGCGTATACGAATGCTCGATCGTGCCGACGTGTTCGATGGCGTAGGTCGCGGCCAGCGAAGCAACCCGGCCGGCTTCGCCCAGCGGGAGGCCCCCCAACAGACCGGCCACGAGGCCGGCGCGATAAGCGTCACCGGCGCCCGTCGGGTCCGCCTCCAGCCTGGCGGGCGCGGCAGGCACCTCGACCGAACCGTCGCGCGTGGTGATGCGGGAACCGTGACGTCCCAGCGTCGTGACCACGATCGCCGACAGCTCGAGCAGACCCTGGGTGTCGCGCTTCGTCCGCTCCTGGATCAGCTCGAGCTCGTAATCGTTGCCGATCACGATCCAGGCGCCGTTGGTGCTGTCGGTGACGTCCGCGCCCTCCATCATCGGCAGCTGGTGCGCCGGGTCGAACACGAAAGGCACCCCTCGTCCCCGGCACTCCGACACGAGCCGCTTCATTGCGCCGGGGTCGTTGGGCCCGATGATCACCGCGTCCACCTGCTCGGGGCCGTCGTCGAGGCCCAGCGTCGCCGCACGCCACATCGCGCCTCCGTAGTAACCGGTCAGCTGGTTGTCGTCCATGTCGGTGGTGGTGAAACCAGTGGCGCTCATCTCACCGTCCAGCAGGCGGAGGCCACGGCAATCGACGCCTTTCGACATCAGCCAATCGCGATACTCGGCCGCGTCGTGACCGGCAGTGGCGAGCACCGCGGCCGGATGACCGAGCAGGGCCAGGTTGTAGGCGTAGTTGCCGGCCACGCCCCCACGGCGCTTCTGCAGGTCGTCCACCAGGAAGCTCAGGTTGAGGATGTGGGTCTTGTCGAGAAGGATGTGGTCTTTGAATCGTCCTTTGAAGGTGAGAATGTAGTCGTAGGCGATCGAACCCGTGCAGAGGACCATCGGACCTCGACGAAGGCTAGCGGAAATAGAAAAGGCGCCCCACACATGGGGCGCCCTTGTGTTCGAGATTGGTCAGGCGGCGCGGCGCCGGGACGCGCGCCGGCGGGCCGGCTTGCGCTCGGCCTGGCGCTGCGGCGTCAGGTCACTCGCCTGCTCGAGCCGGGTCGCGGTCCGGGCGATGGTCTTGAACGACCCGTTGAAGATCTTCAGGGTCCGCTTGGCCACGTCCCCCACAACGTCATGCCGGCGGGCCTGGACCTTGACGAGCTGAAGGCCCCTGATGGCGAGCTTCTCCGGCAACTTGTCGTTGACGTCGAGACCGAATATGGCGACGCGGTCCGGGATCAGGGCGTTCAGCCGGCGGTTGATCCTGCGAACGGCCGGGGTGCCCTTGCGCTCGAAGCCGCGCACCTGCTTGCGGGCGGCTCGCATGGGATCCGACGCGATCTCGGCCGCGGCCTGGGCGGCTCCGACGGCGACCTCTTCGACGGCGGTGGCGGTGTCGGAAAAATCGGTGCTCATGGCTCTCCTTCTCTTGACCTTCAATGGCTTCTTGACGCAGTGTAACGCGGTGCGTCATTAGCCGTCAAGGCGATGGCTTGAGCCGTTCGATCAGCGCCTGTGCGGCAGGCCCGAAAACGTCGTAGTGGGCGACCCGGCGCCGCTTTTCGGGCTGGATCCACTCCGGCCGCAGGCCATTGAGCCGGCCCCACGCCTCCAGCTCGCGGCGCAGGCCGATCACGTGAAGGAACGGCTTCTCGCGGCGAAACCCCCGGATCGTCGAGCCGTGGTAGGAGTCGAAGTTGCGGTGCACGGCGATCCCACCCGCCTCGGCAAAGGCGATTGCCTCGTTGATCTCGCGCCGCTCAAAGTACTTTTCGCGCAAAAGAACAAATAGGACGGTAGGCGCAAAGCGCACAGGGCCGTCTGGCGTGCTCCGCTCGGAGCTCGAAGTCGCCCGCGGCGATGCGCGCCGCGGCGCTCGAGACGCGGGCCTCCACCGCACCGTCGTCAGGACCGACCTCGTGCACCTCGCCCCGTCGCATGTCGAACAGGACCAGGCTCGGGTCCCGGCCGCCAGGCAGGAGTCCGCGGTGGGCGGCCAGCCCGTAGATCCGCAACTGCAGCGAGTAGACCTCGATGAGCTCCTGGTCGAGGGTGGCGTTGGTCTTGAAGTCGATCAGCACCGTCCGGCCGTCGACCTCGCAAACACGGTCGACCAGGCCTCGCACCCGCGTGCCGCCCACGGCCATGTTGAAGCCTGCCTCGACCGCGAGCGTCCGGGCCGATGCCAGCGGATGGGCCGCGTAGCGCGCGAGCATCTCGCGCCCCGCCTCGGGTCCCCGGTACAGCTCGACCAGGTCACCACCTGAGCTGTGCCACGCGGCAAGCGCTTCGTGCACCGCAGCGCCGAGCTCCGACGACCCGGCCGCGCGCACATGCGCGGGTTGCAGCTCGTCTGGAGGCGCGGGCACCTTCCACACCTGCGCGAAGCGGTAGCGCACCGGGCAGACCTCGAAGTCGTGGAGCTGGGAGAAACTCAAGTCGATCGGCTGTGTGGCGGCCCCGGCGGAAACAGAGGCGCCGGGCTGGATCTGCTCCAGGCGGTCGAGCACCGCAGCCACGACCGACGGGTCGTCGAGGACCTGGCCGTTGGCGGCGCGGGACACCGGCAGCTCCAGCTGCTCCGCCTCCACGACCGTGGCCGATTCCGGGTGCGCCAAAGCCCAGCTGAGGACCTCGGCGAAGTGGTCGTGATCTTCGATCCCTCCGGCGCCGACCTCACGCGCGGTGGTCTCGTCGCGGGTCGCGGTCACGTAAAGCGCATCTTTCGCGCGCGTCAGTCCGACGTACACGATGCGGCGCCTCTCTCCCACCGCGAGCGCGACCGCCGGCGCGCCGGGCGAATTCTCGACATAGCGGGGATGCTTCTCCCCTCGCCAGCTCTTCATCACGAATCCAAGCCCGTCCGGATCGAAGAACAGCCTCTCGCTGTCGCGCGGGCGCGGCGGCCGCAGGTTGACGAGGAACACCACCGGGAACTCCAGGCCCTTGGCGGCGTGGATGGTCAGCAGCGACACCGCCTCCGCGCCCTCAGCCTCCTGCACCGCCTCGCCGACCGGCAGCTCCGCATCGATCACCTGGTCGAGGTGGCGGACGAAGTCTCCGATCCCGGCCATGGCCAGGTCGCGTTCGAAACGGCCGGCGAGCTGGAAGACCTTGCGCAGGTTGAGCAGGGCGCGCGGGCTTCCGTCGCGCTGCGCGCGCAGCTCCGCCCAGCGGAGGTAACCGCTCTCCTCGAGCAGCCGGTTCAGGATGTCGGCGACGGTGAGAGCGTCGCGCAGCCGGCCGACGCGGTCGGTCAGCTCGATCAGGCGCACGGCCTCGGCCGCGACCTTGGGGTCAAACTCCGGAAACCCTTCGCCGGCCGATTCGTCGAAGCAATCGCGAAGGCGCATGCCTGAGCGCTGCGCTCGTCGCATCGCGAGCCGGTACATGCCCTCGTCGGGGAGGCGCACGATCGGCCCCTGGAGGATGCGGACCAGCGCGCCGTCGTCCATCGGGTTCTCCGCCAGGCGGAGCAGCCCCAGCACGTCCTTGATCTCCTGCCGGTCGAAGAAACCGGAGCCCCCGCTCGTCAGGTACGGGATGCCCTGCCGCCTCAGCTCGTCCTCGAACTCGCGCGGGAGCATGCGGATCGAATGCGAAAGGACGGCGATGTGCCGGAACGGGACGCCGCCCACGTGCAGGCGCCGGATGGTCTCCCCGACCGACCGTGCCTCGGTGCGGAAATCCGGCGCCATCAGGATGCTGACGGGTCGAGCCCCTCCGTCGCCTTCGGCGACACCTCCCCATGAATGGGGAGGAGTAGGACCGGACCCACGGGTTGCGATCAGGTCGGGCTCGCCGGCGAAGTCGGGGTCCCTGCGGATGAACTCGCTGGCGCAGTCGAGGATGCCCTGGTACGAGCGGCGGTTGTGGGTCAACGCAAGCCGGCGGCCCGGGAAGCGCGTGCGGATGTTTTCGATCTCGGCGTCGCGCCAGCCGTAGATCGACTGCTTGGCGTCGCCGACGACCGTGACGTTGCCGAAGTCTTCGGCCGCGGCCAGACGGATGAAGTCGAGCTGGATCCGGTTCGTGTCCTGGAACTCGTCGACGATGAGGTATCGAAACCGTTCGCGCACGCGGCGCCGAAACTCCGGCACGCCGTCCAGCGCATGGATGACCTGGAGCAGCAGGTCGTCGAAATCGCGCAGCGCCTGCGCGCGCAGGCCGTCCTCGTAGGCGCGGTAGATCGTGAACAGGACCTCGATCGCCTCGAGCTCGGCCCTGGCGGGGTCGGGACCGCCTGCGCCGTTGGCCGACGGGCGCTGGCTCCAGCTGCGGGCGTGCATCTCGACCGCTCGCTGGTGAAAGCGCTCCGGTGTGATACCGCGACCTTTGAGCTTGAGCAGAAAGCGCAGGCCTGAGCGCAGTAGGTCGTCGAGGTCATCGACGGTGAGGGCGGTGAAGGAGTCAGGGTCGAAGGGCGCGGTCGCCCCGCTGCGCAGCTTGGCCACCAGCTCCTGCTCGAACAGCCGCTGGCCTGTTTCGTCGAGCACACGCAGCTCGCGCGGCGCACCCACCAGGTATGCGTACTCGTCGAGAAGCCTCGCGCACACGCCGTGAAACGTGCCGATCCACGAGGAATCCAGCGCTCGAGCGCCAAGCTCGGGGCGCCGCGCCGAGAGCTCGTTCGTGATCCGTTGCCGCAGTTCCTCGGCGGCGCGGTCGCTGAAAGTCACGGTCAGGATCCGGTCGGGCCCGACACCCTGCTCGACCAGCCAGCAGAAACGCTCGGTCGCGGTGAACGTCTTGCCGGTGCCTGGTCCGGCCGCGATCAGGAACGCGCCCTGGGGCCCGGCGTGCGCCGCCGTCGCCTGCTCTTCGCTCAGCACCGGGCCTCGCACCCGTGTCGCGCTCATTCCGGCGGCGACCCTCCGTACGAGCAGATGGCGGCGTGAGGGCAGCTGCCGAACCGCGTCACGCACGTGCCGGCGATCTCGCGGGGCGCGGGCTCGAAATGACCGCCCTTGATGCCTTCGATCGCGGCCATCACCACCGAGCGGCTGCGCTCGAGGTCTTCGCCGCTCAACGGACGCTCGCGATACTCCTTGAGGCCCGCCGGCCGGCCGACGCTGAAGATGTCCTGCCGCATCCCGCCCCACACCCAGTCTTTCGGGTACCAGAGGGAAAGGAAGCGAGGCTGAAAGCCGAGCGGGTTGCCTTCGTCGTCGAAGCCGTACTTGCAGGCGAGGTAGTAGAGGGCGAGCTGGACGTCATGCAGGTCCGGCCCGAAGTACATCTCGTACGCGAAGCGCATCGCCTTGCCGGAGCCCGTCTTGTAGTCGACGACCTCGACCTCACCGTCGCCGACGTCGTTGACCCGGTCGATCTTGCCCACCACCTCGACGCCGTCCAGCTGCAGGTGGAAGCGCTTCTCCACGGCCAGCGTGCCCACCCTGCGGATGAGCTGCATGCCCGTGATCGAGCGGATGTAGTTGCCAAGCAGCGTGCGGACCTGCCTCTCCTCACGCCTGCGGTCGAGGACGCCTTCCATGCGCGAGAGGTAGCCCTCGAGGTGTCGCTGCAGCGCCTCTTCGAGCCACTGCCTCTGCTTTTCAGCCTCGAAGGGACGCCACTCCGCCTCCTGCTCGTGAAAGTCCTGCAGCACCTCGTGGAGAAAGCCGCCACGCTCCATCGCCACCGACCGCGGCTCATCGACCAGACCTGGGTGGTGGTTGTACCAGTACAGGCGCGGGCACTTGATGTAGTCGTTGAGCGTGGTCGGGCTGAAGTGGTCGATGTCCACCGACGCGGGGTTGCGGCCCACTCCGTACGGCTCGAACGGCTCGCCCGACACGGGGTCGGTGAGAAACGCGACGTCGAGCCCGAGCCCATCCGCCCGGGCGAGTGCCGCCGCGGTGAGCGCCGAGGGATGCGACGCGAGCATCACCTCCGCCTCGCGCGCCAGCAGCACGTCCTTCGGCTCCAGGCGCGATGACGCTCGCGTCAGCTCGCGCGCCTCGGCCTGGGGGTCGGCCATGTCGAGGAAGACCGAGCGCCCGGCCTGGCGCAGGTACGCATCGGCATATGTGATGTAGAGGCGGCGACGCGCGCGGGTCATCGCCACGAACGCCAGCCGCGCCTCCTCCGCGAGGTGACCGTCCGGGTCGGCCGGCCACGACGGCATGAAGCCGACCTTGAAGCGTTCCAGCCACGCGCGGTCCTCCGCGTCGAGCAGCGGATGCGGCCGCGACTCGAGGGGGAACAGGCCGTGGGCGAACCCGGAGCAGAACACGACCTCGAACTCGAGGCCTTTCGCCTGGTGAACCGTCATGACCTGCACCGCGTCGCGGGCGCTGGACGCGGCTTCCGTGTCGTCCGCCGCCGGCGCGAGCACGCTCGTGATCGAGCCGGCGAGGTCGGAGAGCAGTGGCTTCGTGCCGTGGAGTCGCTCGTGCACGGCCTCGATCGACTCCAGGCCCTCGATCGCGGCGCGCAGGTCGGCCAGCGCCTCCGCCCGCTGGTCCGGCGGCAGACCCAGGTCGAGCAGCCTCGCCATCGCCCCGTCCTCGATGAGCACCGTGTAGGCGAGACCGGCGAGTGGCAGCTTGCGGGCCATGCCGAGCATGCGCTCTCGCGCGACCATCGCACGGTGCAGGGCCCCGAGCTCTTCGTCGGTGAGAAAGGGCATGAAGTCCGGCTCTGGACGGGCCTCGGTCGGTGCGGACTCACCCCAGGGCAGCGGATACCTCTGCGGGTCCCGCGTGGCGAGCGCGTACATCAGGCGGTCGACGACCTTCTTCAAAGGCCGGCCTCTGTGCGTCGCATAGGCTCGAAGCCGGCTCACGGTCCGCGGGCCGACGCCGCTCAGGCTCGACGCCAGCGCGCTCTCGAAGGCATCGGGGTCGTCCGGCCTGCGCAGCGACTCGAGATACCCGACCAGGAAACGCACGACCTCGTTGCGGGCCGTCGCGCCCCATCCCCGCACCTCGTAAGGCAGACCGAGTGCGCGCAGCGCCTCCTCGAACGGCGCTCCCAGGGCGGTCGTGCTGCGAAGCACGATCGCGAAGTCGGCAAAGCGCAGGTCCGACCGCTCCGAGTGGAGGCGCTTGATCTCCCGCGCGCAGAAGAACGCCTCATCGACAGGGTCGCCCTCGCGCGCCACCACGACCGGCGGCGCGGCGGTAGCGACCTGCGAGAGGAGGACGCGCGGGAGCCGCTCCGGCTGCGTCGCCATCAGCAGGCGCTCGCCTGCGTCGAGCGCCTCCTGCGAGCACCGGCGGCACGACTCGAGGGAACGGGTCGATGCACCGTAGACCGCCATGAAGTCGTGGCTCAAAAGGCGAGGGACGGTGCCGCGAAAGCCGTAGATCGACTGGTCCGGATCGCCGACCACGACAAGGCGGGGACGCGCCTCGGGTGGCGCGATCAGGCGAAGGAGCTCGAACTGCGCCGGGTCCACGTCCTGGAACTCGTCGACCAGCACCAGGGCGAATTGCGTGCGCAGCCGCTCGAGCAGCGCGGGGTTCGACTGCAGGAGCTCGATGGCGGCCGAGATCAGGTCGCGGAAATCGACGAGCCGGGCGCCCTGCATTCGTTCCTGGTATGCGCGGTAAGCGGCCGCGAGCACGCGCAGGCGCTCGCTCGCGCTCGCCTCGGCGGCCAGGAGCAGCGACGCCGGGTGGACGAGGTTCTGCTTCATCAGCGCCACGAAACCCAGCAGGTCTTGCGCGAACGCCTCGGACCGGCGCACGTCCTCCAGCGACCCCAGCAACTCAGAGTCGACCTCGGTCAGCACCTTGCGCATGACGACCCACTCCTGGAAGCCGTTCAGGAGCAGGCGGTCCCGGTCGGGGGCGTGCTCGCGCAGCAGGCGCGCGCAAAAGCTGTGAAACGTCGAGATCCACGTCTCGCCGTAATCGTCGCGCAGCCGCTCGTCGATCCTGCGCGCGATCTCGCCCGCCGCGCTCGTCGAGAACGTGAGGACAAGGATCTGCCCGCGGCCGGCCACGCCCTGCCTGACGGCCTGCTCATAGAGGTCGACCAGAGCGTGCGTCTTCCCCGTGCCCGGTCCGGCCAGCACACGAAGTGGTCCCTTGATTTCCTGGATGTCGAGTGGCAAAAGGTCTCCCGGGGTGGCGCGGGCGACCTGATTATGCGGGCGCTCGTCTCCCGGAGTCAGCCCAGGCTGTTAACGGGCCGATGGCCGCGAGCACGAGAGCGAGAAAGATCACGATCTCGAGCCACGGCCACTGCGTGAGGTGCGGGCTGTGGCCTTGCAGATAAAGGAATGGGCTGGCCACCAGCCATCCCGCCGCGAGCAACGTGCGCCAGGCGACTGCCGGCCGTTCCTCCCAGATCATCCATCCGGCCGCGGCGAGCAAGCACAGGTCGGACCCGTGCAGGTAGGGCGACACCAGGAGCGAGCCCACGATTGCGAGCGCGACCACCAGGCCTGGCGACTCGCGGAGCCGGAACGAGGCGGCCATGACCGCGGCCACGATCAGGATCCGGAGCAAGGCAGCGAACACCCCGGTGGCGTCGAGGGCGCCGTGGAGCGTCATGTTGTCGGCGCCGGTCGGCCACGGACCGCGCATCTGGTCGACGTAAGAGATCATCCCGTGAGGACCGAGGATCGCGATCGCCGCCACCCCCACGACAGCGCTGGTGGCCGCCCAGGCGGCGAGCGCCCGGTACCGGGTCGCGAAAAGCAGCGCCAGCGGGACGAGCATCGCCGTGTTCGGTTTCAACAGCAAAGACGCCAGCACGACCCCGGCGAGCACGTCACGCCGGTCGCGCAGCAGTCTCCATCCCACCACCATGCCCGCCGCCAGCAGCGGAACCACCTGGCCGACGTTGACCGCGTGCATGACCCACCAGGGGGTCAGCGCGCCGACCACGGCGACCCAACGGCCAAGTCCGCGGCTGGTCCCACAGACGGCCAGGGCCGTTGCGAAAGCGCCGAATCCCACCAGCGCCCAGACCACGTAGGCGGTGTTCAGCGGAAGCATCGCCAGGGGAGCGACAAGCATCGCGACCGTCGGGGGACTTATGAACGGCTGCTCCCGACTGCCGGGTGCGAGCTGCTGCTGCTGGATGGAGACGAGTCCCTGGTCGTAGATGTGCGACCAGCCGTCATGAAGGCCCACCTGCGCGGCCGCGGTGTAGGTGTTGAAGTCGACGCTGATAGGGTCGTGGCGGATGGCGACGTCCAGGTACAGAGCCAGGACCACGACCGCGAGGCCCGCGACTATCAAGGTTTGCCGCACGACGCCCTGGTCGACGGCCGCGTTTACATGACTGAACACGCTCATCCCCCGGTGCACGACATAGCTCACGTCAAATGAGCTCCTCCTATTTTCTCAAACGCATGGCAGCCGGCGTCTGGCCGGCGGCCGTCGCGCTTGTGATCGCCCTCGCTCACATCCCCGAGTTCCTGCACCGCCTCCTCGACGGGGATGAAGCGATCTACGGAACGATCGCCGTCCTGATGAACGCCGGTGGGAGCCTGTACGGCGCCGGCGGCGTGGACAACAAGCCACCGGGGATCTTCTGGGTCTACTCGCTCACCTTCCGGGTGTTCGGCGACTACCAGATGACCGCGGTCCATGCGGCGGGTTTTCTGGCCATGGCGGCAACGTGCTTCTTGCTTTTCGTGATCACGCGCGACCTCGCGGGGCGCCGGGCCGGCCTGCTGGCCGCGCTGTTCTACGGAATCCTGACGGCGGCGGGCAATCCTCGGCTGCTGGCCTCGAACACGGAGATTTTCATGATGCTGCCGCTGACGGCCTCAGTCCTGCTCATGCTCCGCCGGAGGTGGACGTGGTCGGGGCTGATGCTCGTCGCGGCCGGGACATTTCGCCAGCCGGCGGCGGCAAATTTGTTGCTCGTCCCTGTCGCCATCGCGTGGCTCGAGTCACTCCCGCCGTCGCGCATGGCCGCCGCGGTGCGCGTCACGACCGGGCTGGTGCTCGGGTTGATCCTCGGCGCGGTCGTCCTGATGACGACCAGCTCGCTGGAGGGCTTCTGGCGATGGACGGTGCAGACCCTGACGGGATACGCCTCGGTCAACTGGACGCCCGCGTTCGTGTGGGCTCGCGCGAAGGACAGCATCGTCCCGTTCGTCATCGACATGGCGGTCTTCTGGATCGCCGCGATCGGCCTCGCCTCTAGGTGGCGCGAGCTCGATGCGCGCGTGAGGTTGATGGTCCTGTGGTTGATCGCCGGCATGGCGGGCTCGCTCGCGGGCGGCCATCTCTCGTGGCATTACTTCATCCAGGCGATGGGACCGCTCGCCGTCCTGTCGGCGATCGCCTTCGACCGCTTCCGGCCGCGCCGCCTGGTCGCGGGGGCGGCGGTGCTTGGAATCGTCATCCCGGCGACCGCGTGGTGGGCATTCGATGCGACAGCCGATCCCCTCACGTATGACTTCAGCGCACCCGTGCCACAGCACCAGCAGGTGGCGGACTACATCAGGACGCACACGTCCCCGTCCGACCGTGTCTTCATCTGGGGCGATTGGCCGGCGGTCTATGTCGAGTCCGACCGGGTCATGGCGTCGCGGTTTCCCGGATTTCTCCGCGGGTTCGCTCGAGGTTCGGATCTGCCGCCGGACAACTGGGACACCGCGCCCGACGTGTGGCCGCTCCTCGCCTCCGACCTCGACACGCACCCGCCCGCGCTGATCGTCGACACCGCGACGGCCGGGTGGAGCGATTTCTCGAAGTACCAGATGAGCCATTACCCGGTGCTCGCACGCCTCGTGGCGACCACGTATCACCAGGTCGCGACGGTCGACGGTGTAGTGATCTACGCGCGAAACGCCTAGATCAGCTTTTTGACCTTGTCCGGGAGGGGCGAGACGGAAGGCAGGGCCACCGGCAGGTTGACCACAGGAACCTGGACCGTGGGCGGCTGGATGGCGGGGGCTGGGGCGGGAAGGGTGGCCGGAACTGAGACTGACTTCGAGCCCGCCGAAGGCGCCTTGACCGGGACGGTCGGGGAAGGCACCGGTGGGACCACGGATCCCGGCTGAGCCGTCGCCTGCGCCGCCGGCCGGTCTGGCGCATATGCGGGCGCGGGAGCCGGCGCGGCCTGGGCGGCGGTGATCACGATCGCCGCCCCGGCGACGGCCGTCGCCGTCCACATGTGCTGCGCGGTGTCGTTCAACCACCTGCCGGACAGGAAGAGGGACACCGCGTAGACGGCGCGCCGGCCGACGGCGCGTCCATGCTGGATGTGGTAGCTGATCGCCCCCAGCGCACGCCGAAGGCGCCGCTGCACCGTGGCCTCGGTGAGGCCCACCTCGCGTGCGATCTCCCGGTTCGAGTAGCCGCCGAAGTACGCGAGCTTCACCACGCGCATGTACTCCGGCGGCAGGGCGCGCATCGCGTCGTCGACCGCGTGCCGCACCATCGCGCCGGAAAAGTCCTTCCAGGCGTACGTTCTGTCGCCGCCGTTGGACAGGCCCTCGAGGAGGATCTTCTTCAGGCCCTTGTGGGCGCCTCGCATCCGGCGCCGGTCCACCGGGGTCCGCCGGGTGCCCGTCATCAGCCAGGCACGCCAACTCTCATGGATGGCGACCGGGACGGTCTGGTTATCGAGGTCAGACACTGCCTGCTGCTCCGCTACGAAACGAAAACTCCGGGTGCCGCCAAAGCACCCGAATCGCGGGTTAACTCTTGTAAGGCCGCTTGATCTCGAGGATGCGAGGCTCGCCGGCCGCCACCGTCATCAGCCGGTCGAAGACGTCGACGACGCCGTTGTCGGCCGCCGACTCCGCCAGCCGCACGTAAGCGGACGGGCCGCCCGCAAACACAAAGGTGGGAGTGCCGAAGACGCCGAACCGAGACACAGCTTCCGTGTGGTCGCGGGCGAGCGCGCCCACGATCGACTCGTCGGCGAGGTCGCGGCGGAACCGCTCGAGGTCGAGGCCGGCATCGGACGCGACCGCGTCGATGACCCCTGGCTCGTCGATGTCAGCCCGGTCACGATGCCTGGCCACGAGCAGCGCGTCGTGCAGCTCCTCGAACCGGCCCTGCCGGCGAGCCGCCTCCGCCGCCGAGAAGGCGAGCCGCCCCCGTACGGGCTGGTCCCGCGGAGCGTCCCACACCGTCCAGCCCTCATCCTTGGAGTTCACCTGCGTGAGCGAGAAGTACCGCCATGTGACATCGAGGTTCCGCTCTCCTGACCGCCGCACCGCCTCCACCAGCCGGGACGCGCGAAACACGAACGGGCACTGGTAGTCGAAGAAGATGTCGAATTTGATCGGTTCACCCACACCCATGTCTCAGATTCGAACGCGCCTTGTCCTTACCCGTATTCCCGACAGCTGGCGTTGGGCGCGCACCGACATCCTCGTCAGGCTGCTTCCATTCGTCCTCGCCTACGCCGCGGCGCACCGGCTCAGCGGCGGCGCCGCGTGGCTCGGCTGGAGCGTGGGCGACGTTCGCGCCCAGCTGCTGTTCGCCGCGGTCGGCGTCCCTGTCATGTTCGTGGCCGCCATGGCGGTGCAGCTGTGGCTGACGAGGCGCCGCGGCGTGCTCGGTGTCCCCGCCGGGCTCGACGACGCCGCCTTTCAGGCCGGCTACTACGTCGTCAACGGCCCGATCGAGGAGGCGTTCTTCCGCGGGCTGGTCCAGGGCGGGATCGGCGCGGCGTGGGGAGCGCCGGCCGGCTTCGTGATCGGCACAGTCTCGTATGTCCTCTATCACCGCCTTGGCCGGTGGTCGTGGGCGGAGACCTTCGCCACCGCGCTGGTGGGCGTGCCGCTTGGGATTGCTTTCTGGGTGCTGCCCGGCCCTCCATCTCTGCTCGGCGTCTCGCTCGTGCATATCGCCGCCACCTGCGGCTTTCTCGGCCCGGGTCCATACCTCCTGCGCAAGCTGAACCTGCTCTAGCCGCGACGATTACGCGCGATGGATGAGCTCGACCGGCGACAGAAGGTGACGCTGACGTGGGCGGGCGCGGCTGTCGTCCTCTCCGGTTTTCAGGGCTCCATCCTGGTCCTGGCCCTGCCGGCGATCGCGGCCGACTACCACGCCGGCATCCCCGCCCTTTCGGGCCTCGGTTCGATCCTTGCCCTCGGCACGCTCGGCGCGCTGCCGCTGGCGGCGCTTGCGGACCGCTTCGGCCGCCGCCGGCTGATCGCGGCCGGGGTCGCCGGCTTCTCGATCGTCAACTTCGCGAGCGCATTCGTGCCCTCGCTGGCCGACCTGGCGTTTCTCAAGCTCTTCGCCGTCTGCTTCGAAGTCCTCGTGGTCGGCGTCGCGACCGCCCTGATCGTCGAGGAGGCGCCGCCGGGACGCCGGGGCCAGGCGGTGAGCGTGCTGGCGCTGCTCTCCGGCCTGGGCACCGGCATCACGGTCATCGCCTACCCGCTGGTCGCGCCGCACTGGCGCTGGCTGTTCTACGCGAGCGGGATCGGCATCCCGGTCGCGCCACTCATCTGGTGGCTGCTGCCCGAGGGCCGGACGTGGCAGAGCGTGCGCGTGACCGGGTCCGCGCTCCGGCTGCTGCTGGAGCCGCGATGGCGGCGCCGGATCATCGTCCTCGCGGCGATGTTCGGGCTCCTGGCCGTGCTCCTCGAGCCTGCGGGCCTCCTCTACACGGTCTACGCGAGCGCGGCCCTGAGCTGGACGCCGACCGAGATCAGTCTCCTGGTCGTGGTGTCGGGCATCTTCGGCGCGGTGTCCTACCTGGCCGGCGGCTACCTGACCGACCGCTACGGCCGCCGGGCGCCGGCCATCGCCCTGACGGTGGCCACCGCGGCGTCGACCAGCCTGAGCTTCGCCTCCGGGGCCGTCGGATTCTTCGCCGGCAATGTGCTGTGGAGCGCCTTCGCCAGCGCCGCGACACCTGTGTTCGGCGCCTGGTCGGGCGAGCTGTTCCCGACCCGGGCGCGGGCGACGGCGGAGGCCGCGATCGCGCTCGCCGGCGCGGTCGGAAGCATCGCCGGCCTGGGGCTCGTGGCGGTGCTTGCGCCCTCGGCCGGCCTGGGCGGGGCGATAGAGCTGGGTGGCGTTGCCGCGGTCGCGGGGGCCCTGCTGCTGTTCCTGCTGCCGGAGACCAGGCAACAGCCGCTGCCCGAATAGACCCCCGGTTAGTCGCGACTATCCGTGTGCTTGCGTGGGGAAAGGCCCGGTTAGTCGCGACTATCCGTGGAATCGCACGAGCTCACGAGCCGGGAGTGCCGGCGCTGGCGGTCAACGGGCGCGAGTAAGGTTCGCCAGAGCGATGGATCGCGCGCGCGCGGTGGTGATCGGGGGCGGCATCACGGGCGCCAGCGTCGCCTACCATCTCGCGAAGGCCGGCTGGCGCGACGTCGTCCTGCTCGAGAAGGACGAATTGACGAGCGGCTCGACGTGCCACGCCGCCGGGCTGGTGACGCAGTTCAACCCGTCGCCGGCGATGATGCGGTTCCGCAGCTACAGCATCGAGCTGTACCAGGAGATCGGCGTCTTCGAGACCGTCGGCAGCCTGCGCTTCGCCTCGAGCAAAGACCAGCTGATGGAGCTGCAGCGCGGGGCGAGCCGCGCGCGCGGCATCGGGCTCGAGGTCGAGCTCGTGTCGGCGGA
>VBHA01000146.1 GCA_005889495.1 Chloroflexota bacterium | reverse complement strand
CCGATCAACTGGCTTTCTCCGTACCACCCTAGCGGGAACTCCCACGGCTGTCGCGCCGTCGGGGACGTCGTTCGTCACCACAGAACCGGCCCCGGTGCGCGATTGCTTGCCCAGTTTGACGGGCGCGACCAGCATCGTGTCGACGCCCACGAACGCGCCCTCGCCGATCTCTGTCCGGTTCTTGCTCGTGCCGTCGAAATTGGCCGTGATCGTACCGGCGCCGATGTTGGCGTCCGCGCCCAGGTCGGTGTCGCCGAGGTAGGAGACGTGCGGCACCCTGGCGCCGCGGGCCACCCTGGTGCGCACCAGCTCGGCAAAGCTGCCGATGTGGACGTCCTCGGCGATCTCGGTGCCGGGCCTGAGCTTGGCGAAGGGGCCGCAGTCGGAGCGGTCGCCGATCCTCGCGTCCTCTATATACACGTGCGGTCCGATGCGGCACTCGGCGCCGATCTGCGATTCGCCCTTGATCACGCTGAAGGGCTCGATCACGGTGTCGGTGCCGACGGTCACGCCGGCGTCGATGAAGGTCGTGTTCGGGTCGACGATGGTGACCCCGCCGAGCATCAGAGCCTGCAGCAGCCGGCGCCGCAGCACGTCGGTGGCCCTGGCGAGCCGGACGCGGTCCTTCACGCCCATGGCCTCGTCCGGGTCGTCGAGCCTGACCACGTTCACCGGCTTGAGGTGCAGGAAGACGTCGGTCAGGTAGAACTCGCCCGCCTGGTTGTCGTCAGAGATCTTGTCCAGCTCCCCGGCCAGGCGGCTGCCGTCGAACAGGTAGAGCCCGACGTTGAACTCGTGCACCCTGGCACGCAGCTCTGGCGTCGCGTCTTTGCGCTCGACGATCTTCTCCAGCGAGCCGTCGCCGCCACGCACGATCCGGCCGTCGTCTCGCGTCCGGTCTTCCACGCTCGCGATGGTCGCCGGCGCCTCGTGCTCCTGGTGCTCGTGGATGACCTTGAGCACGCTCGCGGCGGTGAGCAGGGGCGAGTCGCCGTTGACGACCAGGACCTGGCGGCCACGCAGCTCGCCGGCCGGGATCTGCCGCAGCGCGTGGGCGGTGCCCTTCGGGTCGCGCTGATAGACGATCTGCGCGCGGCCGTCGAGATGAGCGGCGACGTCGGCGTGGTGCGGGTTGGCGATCACCGTAACTTGCTTCGCGCCGGCCTCGTTGACAGCCTCGAGCACCCAGTCGATCATGGGCCGCCCGCAGATCGGATGGAGGACCTTGGGAATCCGCGACCGCATGCGTGTACCGTGGCCGGCGGCGAGTATGACGGCGGTCAGGGTGGGACTCAGCTCAAGGCGATTATGCCTGATCATCGCCGTGCTTCTGGCCGGGTGCGCGTGCGCCGGCTCCCCCCTCGCGGTCGCGAGTCCGGCGGCCAAGGGCGGCGGAGACGCGAGCCCGGCCCGGACGGCCTCGCCGATCCCGACCGGGGCCAAGGGCGGCTCGCCGCCCCCCATCCCAGGCGTCCCGGTGGCCAGGGTCGCGTGCGTGCGGCAGGGCGGCGTGGCGATGGTGCTGGTCGGCCACGCGGTCTACGACGTCACCGATCCCGTCCACCCCAAGCTCATCTGCACCTTCGCCAACACGGTCGCGCACCTCTTCACCGGCGACACCTTCGAGTACCTGCGGGAGACCGGCGACGCCAACTACCGCGGCACGGAGGTCGTCCTGCGCTCGATCGGCAGCGGTAACGAAAGCGTGGTCGCGGGCTGGCCACTGCGGCTGCTCGAGGGACCCTTCGGCATAACGGGCGCGTGGACACCGGATGGCAACACGGCCGCGAGCGCCGTGGCCGGTAAAGACGCCGATGGCAACCAGACCATCGAGATCTGGCTCTTCACCCAGCCGATCAAGATCTTCCTGTACTCGTTCCCGCAACCGCTCACGGACTGCATCTGCCGGTTCGGAATCCCGCCCCCGACGCTGGCGTTCTCGGCCGACGGCAAGTACCTCGTCGCCGGTTGGCCGGTGGGCAAGGGTCCGACTCCGCTGAAGGTGTTCCAGGTGGACGACCAGGTCCCGGTGGGCGTGCTCGACCCGGGCGACACCACGGCCCTGTGGAGCAGGACGGGACACGTTCTCTACGCGAGCGGCACCTCAGCGCCGGCCGTCATGTGGACGCCCGAGGCCGGCGTGCAGCCGCTCCTCCACGCGACGCCGCTGCCGTACATGGCGGGACTCTCGCCGGATGGTCAGGACATCGCCTACACCGGCTACGCCTCCACCGGCGACCAGTCGAACCTGCGTGTGTACGACTACAACCTCCCGATGGCCTACACGCGGATGCTCGATGACCAGCCCCGTTCCGAGGTGACGTTCGTGAAGGACAGCTGGGTCTGGTACTTCGGGGAAGTCCCCCGCACGAGCTGCGCGGGCCAGACCGCGGCGGACGGACCGCTTTATGCGCTGGACGTGACCCATGGAACCAGGCAGCCGGTCGTGTTCGCGGCAGGCGAGAGTCCCACCGATCTCAAGTCCGGCTGGTCGCCGGCAGAGTTCTGGCCGAACATATAGGCACGTCCGGCCCTGCCCCTCCGGCCCTGCCCCTCCGGCGCTGCGCGCCACCTCCCCATGAATGGGGAGGACAGGGCCAGCTCCCCATGGATGGGGAGGATGCAGGCGTAGCATCACTTCCCTGTGAGCGAAGCCATGGCGCCCAACCTCGAAGGCGCGGTGCCGTCCCACCTCCCCGTTCTTCCGTTGAAGTCGACGGTGGTGTTCCCGCGCATCTTCATCCCGCTCTCGGTGGGCCGGAAGAAGTCGCTGCAGCTGCTCGAAGACCTCTCCGGGATCGAGCGCCACATCGCGGTGGCCACGCAGCTCGACGAGACGCAGGAGGACGTCGAGTTCAAGGACGTCCACCACGTGGGCACCATGGTCCGCGTCCAGCACCTGCTCAAGCTGCCCGACGGCACGGTCCAGCTTGCGGTCCTCGGGCTGCGCCGGATCCGGCTGACCAGGGCCGAGTCCGAAGAGCCATACCTCACGTGCGCGGTCGAGATGCTGCCCGAGACCTCCGAGGACATCCTCACCATCGAGCGCGAGGCGCTGATGCGGCGCGCGATCGCGTCCTTCCAGCAGCTGGTCTCGCTGGCGCCCCATCTTCCCGCCGAGCTCGCCGGCGCAGCGGGCGCGATCGACGACCCGCTTCATCTCGCTTACTACATCGCCAACCACATCCGGCTCACGACCGAGCAGCGGCAGGAGATCCTCGTGCTGGACGCGTCCAAGGCCAAGCTCGAAAAGCTGCTGGGTCACATGGCCCACGAGCTGGAGGTGCTGGAGCTTGGCCGCAAGATCCAGAGCCAGGCCGAAGAGCAGATGGGCAAGGCGCAGCGCGAGTACTTCCTGCGCGAGCAGCTCAAGGCCATCCAGCGCGAGCTGGGCGAGCTCGACACCGAGCACGCGGAGCTCAGCGAGCTGCGCGAGCGAATCGAGAAGGCCGGGCTGCCGCTGGAGGCGAAGCGCGAGGCCGACCGCGAGATCTCCCGCCTCGAACGCATCCCGTCCGCATCGCCCGAGTCGTCGGTGATCCGCACCTACCTGGAGCTCATGGTCTCGCTGCCCTGGAACGTCTCCACCGGCGGTGAGGTCGACGTCAAGAAGTCGCGCCAGATCCTCGACGCCGACCACTACGACCTGGACAAGGTCAAGCAGCGCATCGTCGAGCACCTCGCGGTGCGGCGCCTGAAGCAGGTGCGCGGCTCGACCGACCGCGGCCGCGAGCCCATCCTGTGCTTCGTCGGCCCGCCCGGCGTGGGCAAGACCTCGCTCGGCCAGTCGATCGCGCGCGCGATGGGCCGCAAGTTCGCCCGGGCGTCGCTGGGCGGCGTGCACGACGAAGCCGAGATCCGCGGTCACCGGCGCACCTACATCGGCGCCATGCCAGGCCGCGTCCTCCAGGCCATCCGCCGCGCCGAGTCCAACGACCCGGTGTTCATGCTCGACGAGGTCGACAAGATCGGCGCCGACTGGCGCGGCGACCCTTCGTCCGCGCTGCTGGAGGTGCTCGACCCCGAGCAGAACAAGGACTTCCGCGACAACTATCTCGACGTGCCCTTCGACCTGTCGAAGGTCATGTTCATCACCACCGCCAACTCGCTCGAGACCATCCCGCCCGCGCTGCGCGACCGGATGGAGGTGCTCCATCTCTCCGGCTACACCGAAGAGGAGAAGGTGCAGATCGCGGAGCGCTTCCTGATCCCCAAGCAGGTGCTCGCGCATGGGCTGCACGAGGGCGAGGTCACGATCGCGGAGGACGCCCTGCGCCTGATCATCCGCGAGTACACGCGCGAGGCGGGCGTGCGCAACCTGGAGCGCGAGATCGCCTCCTTGATCCGGCGCGACGTGGCCGAGATCGCGTCGGGCAAGAAGCTGAAGGTGATGGACGGCGCGAAGAAGGTGCGCGCCGCACTCGGCAAGCGCCGGTTCTTCGACGACGTCGCGGAGCGCATCGACCGTCCCGGCGTCGCGACCGGACTCGTCTGGACGCCGACCGGCGGCGAGATCATCTTCGTCGAGGCGACTCTGACTCCCGGCAAGGGCGAGCTCAAGCTCACGGGACAGCTGGGCGAGGTGATGAAGGAGTCGGCAGCGGCCGCGCTGTCCTACCTGAAGTCGCGCGCCGCCGACATCGGCATCGACCAGTCGCTCTTCGAGAAGAACGACATCCACGTCCACGTGCCCGCGGGCGCGCAGCCCAAAGAAGGACCCTCAGCCGGCGTGACGGTGCTGACCGCGATGGCTTCGATACTCACGGGCCGGCCGGTCCGCGACGACGTGGCGATGACGGGCGAGATCACGCTCCGCGGCCGGGTCCTGCCCATCGGCGGGATCAAGGAGAAGGTGCTCGGCGCCCACCGCGCGGGCCTGCGCCGGGTGCTCATGCCCTCGCACAACGAGGCCGACCTCGACGACATCCCCGCCGACCTCCGCAAGCAGATGCAGTTCGTGCTGCTCGACTCGATCGACCAGGTGCTGCGCGAGGCGCTGGCGCCGAAGCGCGCGGCGGGCCTGAACGGTGGGAACGGCCTGCGGACTACCGTCGTTGCGCGCGCTGCAGGATCCAGCCGTGCGCGGCCAGCTCCGCCGAGTCGTCGAGCGTCGAAAGGACGCCGCCGCCCCGTCGCCTGAGCGCCGCGCCGATCAGGTGGTCGGCGAGGTGAGGGTTCTTCGGCAGCAGCGACCCGTGCAGGTAGGTGCCGATGATGCCGCCCTGGACGCAGCCTTCGGTCCGGTCCGAGCCGTTGTTGCCCTTGCCCATCAACACCTTGCCGAGCGGTCTTGCTTCGGGGCCGAGGAACGTGCGGCCGCTGTGGTTCTCGAACCCGACCAGG
>VBHA01000145.1 GCA_005889495.1 Chloroflexota bacterium | reverse complement strand
CATTCGAGGTAGCCCGCGATGTCGACGCAGTGCTGCTCCTCGTGGCCCTTGACGAAGTCGGCGTGGTCGGTGAAGGCAATCGCCGGCAGGCCGATCTCGATCGCCCGCTCGCAGCTGCGCTCCATCGAACCACGGGGTCCGTCGTACGACCACTCGGTGTGTACGTGGAGGTCGGGAGGCAGGGACACGCGTCAAGGCTACCGAGGTCGGGCTAGCAGTCCCCGGTCTCGGGGCCGAGCGCCGACCGGCTCAGCACGGAGGCCTGCCGCCTGGCGGGGTGATGAGCTTGGGGCCCGCGGCACACGCGATCAAAGCACCGCCATCCGAGTCCAGCAGGACGCGTCCTCCCAACGGGGACGCCAGGTGCACGTCTACAGTCCGCGGATAGCCCACCGCGTCGCAGTTGACATTCCCCTCGGCAGCGTGTGGGATCGCCTTGATCGCGACCGCCACAGCCGAGACGGATTCGGCAACGGACGACACATAGTCCGCGCCACACGGACCCGTCGGGGCGGCGCCGACGAAGGCATACGTCAGGACTAGGCCGTCTGCGCTGACGATCGCTCCCCCACTGCTGCCTTGCTTGACCATGCCACCACGCCAGAAAGCCGAGGGCGCGAGCGCCGGATAGGCAAGCTCGCCGATGACACCCGTGGCTGTGAAGATCCACGCCGTGACCCGCGCGTTTCCACGGTCCGTCCCGATCCCCGCCTCGCCGAGCCGCGCCGACGTAAGGCGCAGGGGCGCCACCGAGTTGCATTGCGGGTTCTTCTGGTCGCCAGGTAGCAGGCTGAGGCCGGTGATCGCGTCCCTCGGTGAGAGGGCTGGATAAGAGGTCCGATCGCCTGACGGCCAGGTGACCGCCGCGGACGCCGCGGGGATGTTCGACGGGTTGAAGCCGTCCGCCGGCGCGTACCTGCCGCAGATGGCCGCGAATTTGCCACCGTCCGTAGAGAAGCCGTTGGCCGGACCTGGGTTGACCAGCCAGACGATCGGGCGCGGCTGGGCGCCGGCCGGAAAGTCCTTCCACGCGTTCAGCGCGGCGGTGGGACGATTCGGCGGGCCGGTGTCCGGCCCATACGGGGCGCCGCACGCTGCCACCAGAAAGGCGACGACGAGCAGGATCGCGCGCTCCGCCATGCTCACCTGACGCCCTCCCGGCCGAAAAGGTAACGCCTAGCTCAGAAGCCTGATCAGGACTTCGTTCGCGGCTCTTGGGTTGGCCTGCGGCGCTCGCTTTCGAAGCTCGGCCATCAAGGCCTGCATCGCCTGCTTCTTGCCACCGCGAAAGTCGGCGGCGGCCTTGGGGTTGGCGTCGATCACAGCCTGGGCGAGGACCCGGAGCTCCGATTCGTCGCTGACCTGCTGGAAGCCGTGCTCGGCGACGATCTCGGCCGGCGTGCGGCCGGTCTCCACCGACTCGGCCAGCACCTCACGGCCCTGGTCGCGCGTGATGCTGCCGTCGGTGACGAGCTTGACGAGCTCGCCCAGGTTGGCGGCCGACGGCAGCTTGCCGGTCGGCGCGACCTCGCCCACGATCCAGTTCGCGACCTGCTTGGCGGCCGCCCCAGTCGCGACCGCGCCTTCGAACAGGTCGGCAAGCTCACGGTCGGCGCCGATCACGGCCACGTCGGACGCGGGCAGGCCGTGCGCACGGACGAGCCTTTCGCGCCGCGGCGCCGGCATCTCGGGCAGCGCCTCGCGAAGTCGCTCGATCCAAGGAGGGTCGAGCTCGAGCGGCGGGATGTCGGGCTCGGGGAAGTAGCGGTAGTCCTCGGCGAGCTCCTTGCTGCGCTGCGAGAAGGTCCGCTGCTCGGCCTCCGACCAACCTCGTGTCTCCTGCACCACCGTGCCACCCGACTCGAGCACCTGGCGATGGCGGTCGACCTCGAAGAGGATCGCGCGGTGCAGCGCGCGAAACGAGTTGATGTTCTTGAGCTCGGTCTTGACCCCGAGCTCCTCCGAGCCCTGGCGCCGGATGGAGACGTTGGGTTCGGCTCGCAGCTGCCCTTTCTCCATGTCCGCCTCGGACGCGCCGATCGTGCGCAGAAGCGTGCGCAGCTCCATCGCGTAGTCGCGGGCCTGGTCGGCGGAGCGGATGTCGGGCTCGGTGACGATCTCCATCAGGGGCACGCCCGCGCGGTTGAGGTCGACGTACGACTCCCAGGCCTTGTGCAGCTTGTCGCCGGCGTGCACGAGCTTGCCAGTGTCCTCCTCCAGGTGGACGCGGCGGATGCGCACCTTGTGCCCGCCGACCTCGAGGTGGCCGTTGACGCTCATCGGCAGGTCGTACTGGCTGATCTGGTAGCCCTTCGGCAGGTCGGGGTACATGTAGTTCTTGCGGTCGAACTTCGTGTGCCGCGGAATCTCGCAGCCGAGCGCGAGCGCGGTCTTGAGGCAGGCCTCGACCGCGGCCTTGTTCGGCACCGGCAGCACCCCTGGCAGGCCGAGGCACACCTCGCAGACGTGGGTGTTGGGCGGGTCGCCGAGCTCACCGATCGCGCAGCCGCAGAACATCTTCGAGCGCGTGCGCGGCTGGACGTGGACCTCCATGCCGATGACAATCTCCCAGGTGCTAGACAACGTCTGCCACCTGCGCCGTGACCTGACTCGCCTCTTCGTACGCGCGCGCCACGCGAAGCGCGACGTTCTCTCCCCACTGCGGCGCGAGGACCTGCAAACCCACGGGCAAACCATCAGACGTGCCGCACGGGACGCTGATCCCCGGCAGGCCGGCGAGGTTTCCGCCCAGCGTGAGCACATCGCAGAGGTACATCGACAGGGGGTCCTGCGTCTTGGCGCCCAACGGAAAGGCGACCGTCGGGGACGTTGCGCTGACGATCGCGTCGCATTTCTTGAAGGCCTCGTCGAAGTCGCGCTTGATCAGCGTCCGCACCTTCTGCGCCTTGAGGTAGTAGGCGTCGTAGTAGCCGCTCGACAGCGCGTACGTGCCGAGCATCACGCGTCGCAGGACCTCCCCGCCAAATCCCTTCCGCCGCGTCTCCAGATACTGCTCGGTGATGTTGGGCGCATCCACCTCCGACAGGCCGTACCTGACTCCGTCGAACCTCGCGAGGTTGGACGAGCACTCGGCCGGGGCGATGATGTAGTACGCCGCGAGGCCGTAGTCGGTGTGCGGCAGGGAGACATCGACGGTCTCCGCGCCTTGCATGCGAAGGACCGCGAGCGCAGCGTCGATCGCCGCCTTGACGCCGGGCTCGATGCCCTTGACGTCGTAGTACTCGCGCGGCACGCCAAGGCGCATGCCCTTGACGCCGGCGCCGTAGTTGTTCAGAACCTCCATGCCAGGGCGCTCTGACGAGGTTGCATCGAGCGGGTCGAACCCGCTCATCAGTGACAGGACGACCGCCGCGTCGTCGACGCTGCGCGCAAACGGACCGACTTGGTCGAGGCTCGAAGCGAACGCGATCAGGCCGTAGCGGCTGACGCGCCCGTAGGTGGGCTTCATGCCGACCACCCCGCACAGGGCGGCCGGCTGGCGGATCGACCCGCCGGTGTCGGTGCCGAGCGCGATCATCGCCTCGCCCGCGGCCACCGCCGCTGCGCTGCCGCCCGAGCTGCCGCCGGGGACACGCTCGAGGTCCCACGGGTTGCGGGTCGGGAAGTAGCTCGAGTTCTCCGTCGAGCTTCCCATCGCGAACTCATCGCAGTTCGTGACACCGAGCATCAGCGCGCCCGCATCGAAGAGGCGCTGGACCGCGGTCGCGGTGTACGGCGGCCTGAAGCCTTTGAGGATCTGCGAGCCGGCGGTCGTCTCCACGCCGCGCACGCACAGCACGTCCTTGATCGCGATCGGGATCCCGAGCAGGGGCCGCGACTCGCCTTCATGGATCAGACGATCAGCCTCCGCGGCCTGCTTTTCCCAGAGCTCCGGCGTGAAGCGCAGGTATGCCTTCACATGAGGGTCCAGGCGCTCGATGCGCTCGACGTGGGCGGTGACCATGTCCGCCGCGGAGACCGAGCCAAGGCGGAGAAGCCGGTGCGCCTCCTTGACGGTCAGCCGCGTGAGGTCGTCGGTCACGTCTCCTCCTGGATCGAGGGCACGCGGAAGAAACCGTTCACTGCTGCCGGTGCGTTGGCCAGCGCCTCCTCCTGGGTCAGCGAGGGGCGCGGCTCGTCCTCGCGTAGACGCGAAGCCACTTCCACGACCTGCGCCGTCGGCGGGATGTGCTCCGTGTCGAGCTGCTGAAGACGGTCGATATGCTCGAGGATGCCGCTCAGCTGCTCGGCGTAGTAGGCCTCGTCTCCCGGCTCGATGCCGAGCCGAGCGAGCATGGCCACGTGTCTTACCTGTTGTTTCGACAGCGACATAGGAGTAGTAGTCTCCCGCACGAAGCATGAACCGCGTCATCCGGCCAGGCCCGCTTCAGTACGCCTACTTGCTGCTGGTCCCCGCAATCCCAATCGCGTTGGGCATCGCGACCTTGGCGGCCGGCTTCAGTGCCGAGCCGTCCGACTGGGGCAGCCGCCTACCTTCCGCGGCCAGCATCATGTTGCTCGGACTCATCCCGGCGGCCTATGTCTTCGGGATGTCGGTCGAGCTGACCGATGCGAGCGTCAGCAAGGTATTTCTCTTTGGGCTGCGCCGCGAAACCATCCCCTTGGCACGAATGGCGGCGAACATTTCGACCGAGCGCGACACCGAGCACGGATTTGACATTCAATACGTGAACTTCGCCACCATCGACGGACGCGGCGCGTTCACATTGCTCCGCGGATGGGTCTGGCCAGGGCGGGACGTCGACGATCTCTTCGTCCTGGCGCGGCACATGGACACCGACATGCGGCGCAAGAACTGGATCCTGGCCGCGTTCGCCCTGGCGCTTCCGCTATCGGGTCTCGGAATCATGGTCGCCGCGGTCGTGCTGTTTCTGAGTCACCTGATCCTCCACTGGCCCTCATAAGCGGGCGAAAAACTCTGCGCTAGGTTCGGCGGGCGACAAGCATCCAGACGGCCGCCACACATGCGGCAAGCCCCACGAGCATCGAACCGCCCCCGATCACGACCAGCGCGAGGCGCACACGGTCGACCGCCGACGGCTCGGCCAGGAAGCCGAGCACGAACCAACCCCACAGAAGAAGGACCGCGCCTGCGCCGAACATCAACCACCGACTCACTTCGGCAGCAGCGCCTTGAACTGGTCCTCGTCGAGGACGGCGACCTTGAGCTTCTGCGCCTTCTCCAGCTTCGTGCCGGCGCCCAGGCCCGCGACCACGTAGTCGGTCTTGGCGCTGACGCTGCCCGCCGCCTTCCCGCCGAGCTTGCGCACCAGGGCCTCGGCGTCGGGCCGGCTCATCGTCTCGAGCGTGCCCGTGAAGACGAACGTCTTGCCGGTCAACGGCCCATCGCCGATCGCCTCCGCGGCCTGCGGCGCAACCCCGGCCGCCAGCAGTTTCTTCACCAGCTCGGTGCCCCGGCCTGCGAAATAGGCGTGCACCTCGTGAGCCATGCTGGGTCCTACACCATCGACCCGCCTCAGGTTGTCTTCACTCGCGTCGCGCAGGCGCTCGATGCTCCCGAAATCGGCCGCCAGCAGCTGCGCTGTGGCCTGCCCGACTTGAGGGATGCCGAGGGCGTACAGAAACCGCCCCAGCTCGGGCCGAGAGCTGGCGGCGATCCGATCGACGAGGTTCTGCGCCGACTTGTCGGCGAACCCGTCGAGCTCCTTCACCTGGTCCTTGCTCAGCCGGTACAGGTCGCTCGGGTCTTCTACCACTCCGCGGTCGATCACCTGTGTGAGCGTGGCGTAGCCGAGTCCCTCGATGTCCATCACGGCCGCGAAGTGGCGCACGCGCTCGAGGCGCTGGGCGCCGCAGAAAGGGTTGATGCAGCGGTGCGCGATGTACGGCTCCTCGCGCACGACCTCTCCCCCGCACACAGGGCATTTCGCCGGCATCTTCCAGCCGGGTTTCGGGTCCTTGACGCTGACGATCTCAGGGATCACGTCACCGGCGCGGTGGATGATCACGCGCGCGCCCACGTACACGCCCTTCTCGTTGACCTGCGCTTCGTTGTGCATGGTCACGTTGCGGATGGTCACGCCGCCGACGACCACGGGCTTGACGTGCGCGACCGGCGTGAGCACGCCCGTGCGGCCGACGTAGCAGGCGATCTCCTCGACCTCGGTCTCGGCCTCCTCGGGCGCGTACTTGAACGCGATCGCCCAGCGCGGCGAGCGGGCGACGAACCCGAGCTCGAGCTGCTGGGGAAAGCCGTCGACCTTGACCACCATTCCATCGATCTCGTACTCGAGCTCCCCTCGCCGGCGCTGCCACTCGGCGTGGTACTCGATGACCGCGTCGATCGAATCGAGTCTCCGGCGGTTCTTGTTGACGCGGAAGCCCATCGAAGCGAGGGTGTTGAGCACGTCCCACTGCGAGCGAGCAGGACCCGCTGGATCGAGCGTGTACATGAAGGTCTGCAGGTCGCGGCTTGCCGTGACGTTGGGGTCGATCTGGCGCACGCTCCCAGCCGCGGTGTTGCGGGGGTTGACGAAACGGGGCTTGCTCGCCGCCTCCATCTCGCGGTTCAGCTTCTCGAAGCCGGCGATCGGGAAGTAGACCTCGCCGCGGACCTCGAACAGGTCGGGCAGGCCCTTCGCGGGGGTCACCGACAAGGGCACGCTGCGGATGGTGCGCACGTTTGCGGTGACGTCCTCACCGGTCGTCCCGTCACCGCGCGTGGCCGCGCGTTGCAGGCGGCCTTTGGCGTAGGTCAGGCTGATCGCGAGGCCGTCGATCTTCAGCTCCGCGCAGTAGACGACCTTGTCGCCGACCGCGGCATGGACGCGCTTGTCGAAACCGCGGATCTCCGCCTCGTCGAAGGCGTTCTGCAGGCTGAGCATCGGGGAGCGGTGGCGGACCTTGGCGAACTGGTCTGACGCCTCGCCGCTGACACGCTGGGTCGGCGAGTCGGTCATCAGCAGGTCGGGGCGCTCGTCCTCGATGCGTCGCAGCTCGAGGAAGAGGGCGTCGTACTCGGCGTCTGAGACCTCAGGCTCGTCGAGCACGTAGTAGGCGTGCTCGTGGCGGCGGATCAGCTCGCGCAACTCCTCGACGCGTACCGCCGGATCGAGCGCCTTCTTGCGCTTGGTCATTTGGTCAGCGGCGCGAGCATCCCGCTGAGGATCTTCATTCCGACCCTGTCGAACTTGATCACCAGCTCCTCGTCGGTTCGCGTCAGCGTGCTCTTGACCACGGTGCCGGGCCCGAAGGCGGGATGGGCGACGCGGTCGCCGCTGGAGAAGCGCTGCACGGGCGGGGCGGACGGGGCTGCCTCCACCTGGCGCTCGAGGTAGCGCTCTTTGTACCCCTGCCGCGGCGGAGCGACAGGAGCGGCCCCCCGAGGAGCCGCAAGCATCGACTGGGGGATGTCCGTCAGGAAACGGCTGGGGAAAGCCGGTTGGGAGCGACCGTAGAGGTGGCGCCGGAACGCGCAGCTCAGATAGAGGCGGTCCTTCGCGCGCGTCATCCCCACGTAGCAGAGCCGGCGCTCTTCGGCCATCTCGGTCGCGGCGCCGACCGCCGTGGGATTTTCCTCGCGCTCGTCGAGGGCACGCTGATGCGGCAGCAGACCTTCCTCCATCCCGACCATGAACACGACCGGAAACTCGAGGCCTTTCACCATGTGCAAAGTGATCAGGGTCGCGCCCTCGCCGTTTTCGTCGTATGCGTCGACGTCCGACACCAGCGCGACCTCGGCGAGAAAATCTTCCAGCCCCTGCGCCGGGTCGCGGTCGTCGAAGCTCTCCGCAAGGCCGCGCAGTTCGTTGAGGTTTTCCATCCTCGCCTCACCCTGCGGTGTGCCGTCGAGGTAGTAGGCGCTCAGGCTCATCACCTCGACCACCTGGTCGATCAGCTCGCTTGGGCGAAGCACTCCCATGGTCGAGCGGACCGACTCGATCTGGGCGCGGAATCCCAGCAGCGGGCCGAGTGCGGTCTTCGGCAAACCCGGGACCCGCGAAGGGTCGGCCAGGATCGCAAGGATGTCGGCCTCGGTTTCACGCGCGTAGGAGTTCACTGCGTCGACGCTGACGTGGCCAATCTTCCGCGACGGCACCGACACGATTCTCGAAAAGCTCAGCGCGTCGCGCGGGTTGAAGCAGAAGCGCATG
>VBHA01000144.1 GCA_005889495.1 Chloroflexota bacterium | reverse complement strand
GGTGACGATCCCGACCGCGATGGCCGCGCCGCCCTCCTCCCATCGCTGCGGCCCCACCGCTTGCGAAAGGAAATCGGTCACGACCGCGGGTCCGATTCCGATTGTGCGCAGCTGGAGAACGCCGCCGACCGTCGCCAGGACGGCGAGGACCGCAACCGGGACCATCATCACGAGCGCCGGCGCGTGCGGGTGCTCGACGGGGCGTTGCGGCGACGCGTTGCCCCAGAAGGACAGCCACCACATGCGGCCGGTGTAGAAGCCGGTGATCAGGGCGGTGGCGAAGCCGACGAGCCACAGGACCAGGACCATGCTGTCGTCCGGCTTGGAGAACGCGAGGCCGAGGATCTGCTCCTTGGAGAAGAAGCCGACGAAGGGGATCACCCCGACCAGCGACAGCGAGCCGATGAGGAATGAGATCGAGGTCGGGCGCATCTGGCCCCATAGCCCGCCGTACTTGCGCATGTCCTGCTCGTCCTGCATGGCGTGGATGACGTTGCCCGCGGCCATGAAGAGCAGGGCTTTGAAGAACGCGTGGGACAGCAGGTGGAAGAAGCCGGCGCTGTAAGCGCCGATGCCGACCGCGAGGAACATGTAGCCGATCTGACTCATGGTCGAGTAGGCCAGGACACGCTTGATGTCCACCTGGACGATGGCGATCGTGGCTGCGAACAGGGCGGTGACCGCGCCGATGATCGCCACCGCGGCGTGGGCGTAGACCGCGAGGTCGTAGATGGGGTGCATCCGGCCGACCAGGTAGACGCCGGCGGTGACCATGGTCGCGGCATGGATGAGGGCGCTGACGGGCGTCGGGCCTTCCATGGCGTCGGGCAACCAGGTGTGGAGCGGGAGCTGGGCCGATTTCGCCACCGCGCCGACGAGGAGCAAGAACGCCGCGAGCTCCATTGTGCCGTTATCGCTGTGCGGAAGCGCTTTAAAGACCGATGAATACGTCGCGCTATGGAGGTTCATGAAGAGGACGAAGGTGCCGAGGATCATGCCGACGTCGCCGACCACGTTCATCACGAACGCCTTGCGCGCAGCCACGACCGCCGAGTGGCGCTGATACCAGAAGCCGATCAACAGGTACGAGCTCAGGCCGACCATCGCCCAGCCGACTATCAGGAAGACGAAGTTGTCGGCGAGGACGAGCAGGAGCATGGAGAAGACGAAGACGTCCATGTAAGTGAAGAAGCGGGCGTAGCTGGGCCCGTCCTCATGCTCCATGTAGCCCACCGAATAGGTGACGATCAGCCCACCTACCCCGGTGATGACGAAGCACATGAAGATCGACAGGTTGTCGATCAGGATCCCGAACGGCACCTCGAACGATCCGCTCTTGATCCAGGTCCAGTAGGTGAAGTCGCCCGAGGCTTTGTCCAGGAACAAGACGAGCGTGGCGACGAACGAAAGCCAGACCACGCCCGGACCGACGATCACGGTCACCATCCGGGGGGCGCGCCAGCCGCGGCCGGCCAGGACGATCGCCCCCGCCGCCGGGAACAGGAGGATGAGCAGCGCGAGGAGGGAGTTGCTCAACCCCTGAGCTCGCTGAGGTCGTCGATGTCCTCGGCATCACGGACTCGGAAGATGTCGACCAGGATCGCCAGCCCGACCACCGCTTCGGCGGCGGCGACCGTCATCGACATCAGCGCGAAGAGCTGACCTTCCATGTTCTGCAGCTGGCGGGAGAACGCGACCAGCGTGAGGTTGGCCGCGTTGAGCATCAGCTCGATCGAGATCAGGATCACCAGCGGGTTGCGGCGCACGAGCACCCCGACCGCGCCGAGACCGAAGAGGACGGCGCTGAGCAGCAGGAACCAGGAGGCGTCCAGCTGCGAGCCGCCGATGTTCAGGGAGCTCACAGCTCGTCTATGTGCTTGCGACTCAGGTAGATGGCGCCGATCGCGGCGACCAGGAGCAGGATCGAGGTGAGCTCGAAGGGATAGAGGTACGTGGTGAACAGCCCGACGGCGATCGCCTGCACGGTGCCGAAGAAGTTCAGGTCGGCCTTGTCCGGCTGGCGGTACTGGACGCCCTGCAGCATCGTCCACATCAGGCCGAGCAGCACCAGGACGAAGACCGCCGAGAGCCAACCCTGGTAGCGGAGCCGTCCCCGGCCCAGCTCGCGGGCCGGGCCGAGCAGCGTGATCACGAACAGGAACAGCACCATCACCGCGCCCGCGTAGACGATGATCTGGACCGCGAAGACGAACTGGGCGCTGAGGAGCAGGAAGATGACCGACAGCGCGAGCATCACCAGCACGAGGCTCAGGACCGAGCGGATGGGCTGGTGGAAGGTGATGACGCCAATCCCTCCGAGCACCGCGATGGCCGCGGCGACGAAGAAGACCGCTATTGCCACTGCATCCTCCCCATCTAAGGGGAGGTCCCCGGCTTTGCCGGGGGGTGGGCCTCGTCCTTTCTATCGAGTCGAGCCTGCACGTCCGGCGGCAGAGGCTCCAGCAGCTTCTCCTTGGTGTAGATGAACTTCTCCCGACTCGTGTCCGAGAGCTCGTACTCGGGGCCCAGGACGATCGCCTGGACCGGGCACGCTTCCTCGCAGTAGCCGCAGAAGATGCAGCGCAGCATGTTGATCTCGTAGGTCTTGGCGTAGCGCTCGCCGGGCGAAACTCGATTCTCTTCGCTGTTCTCGGCCGCGATGACCAGGATGCAGCCCACGGGGCACGCGGCCGCGCACAGCTCGCAGCCGATGCAGCGCTCGAGGCCGTTGTCATAGCGCCGCAGGTAGTGGCGTCCGCGGTACCGCTCTGACCGGGGCGTCTTGTCCTCCGGGTACATGGTCGTGACCACCGGCCGAAACGTCTCGCCCAGCGTCGTCTTCAGCCCGGTTAGGAGCGCGCTCACGTCGCTCACGACGCTTGCCTGCTTCTTCTCGTCGCTGTCTTTCTTGCCGTCAGCCATCTAACTCACCGCCACGAGCACGATCGCGGTCACGATCACGTTCGCAAGCGCCAGCGGCAGAAGCACCTTCCAGCCGAGGCGCATGAGCATGTCGTAGCGAAGACGGGGAAAGGTGCCGCGCAGCCAAATGTATAGGAAGATGACGAGCACGACCTTCACCAGGAAGGCGATCACCGGCGGCACGGGCCCGAGGTACCAGGCGCCGAAGAACAGCAGCACCGCCAGGGTCGAGACGGTGATCACGTTCAGGTACTCGGCGAGGTAGTACATCGTGAACTTGAGCCCCGAGTACTCGGTGAGGAAGCCGCCGATCAGCTCTTGCTCCGCCTCGGGCAGGTCGAAGGGTGTCCGGTTGGTCTCCGCGGTCGCCGAGATGAGATAGATCAGGAACCCGATCGGGGTGAGGATGATCAGCGGAATCGGGCCGTGGTACGGGCCCCAGCTCACGGTGTAGGCGGCGATGTCGCGAAGACGGAGCGAGCCGGCGATCATGAAGGTCGGGACCAATGCGAGGCCGAGGGCCATCTCGTAGCTGATCAGCTGCGCCGCCGACCGCAGGCCGCCTAGCAGCGAGTACTTGTTGTTCGACGCGTAGCCGCCGAGCACGATGGCGTAGACGTTCAAGGAGCTGACTGCGAAGATCACCAGGATGCCGACGTTGACGTCCGCGATCCAGTAGACGGCGTTGCCCCAGAGGCCGATCGGGATCACCGCCCAGGCCATGAAGGCCGCCGCCACGCCGATGGTCGGCGCGAGGACGTAGATGATGCGGTCGGTCTTCTCGGGGATGAAGCTCTCCTTGAAGGCGAGCTTCACGCCGTCGGCGGCGAGCTGCATCAGTCCGAACGGCCCGACCCGATTCGGTCCGGGCCGGCGCTGGATGCGGCCGAGGGCGACCCTCTCGAACCAGACCGTGTAGGCGGTGGCCGTGAGGACGACGAAGAGCAGCAGCGCCATCGCGACCACGACGACGACCCAGTGCCCGATCGGGTCGTTGTAGATCTGGCTCATGGGTGAGCGGGTCCGACGAGCACCGGCGTAGGCGAGGGCTCGAGGTCGGGTGACGGCAGCGAGATCGCGCGCTGGATGGCAAGGACCCCGTCGAAGTCGAGCGCCACGCCCAGCGCCGCGCCGAGCTCGCAGAGCACCTCCCAGCCCTCCTTGAGCGGCGGCAGGACCGGGATCGGGGGGCGGAGAAACTGGACCGTGCCCTCCAGGTTGGTGTAGCTGCCCTGGCGCTCGGCAAACGTCGTCGCCGGCAGCACGACCGCCCGGTCGTGGCCCACGCGGGGCAGATGGTCCCAGGCGGCGACGAACTTCGCTGACGTCGGGATCCCCGCGGTGGGTGGAGGCCCCCACGAGAGCAGCGCCTCGACGCCGTCGAGCTTGTCCCAGCCGGCGACGCCGGCCGCCAGCGCGCCGCGCTCGTTGGTGGCGCGATACAGCGCCATCTCCCTGCCGCCGACCTGGCCGGCGAGGTCGCCGCAGGCGGAGGCGAGCTCGTCGACGTCTTCGCTGCCGCGGCCGTCGCCGAAGAGGATCGCGACCGGACCGCCGGGGCTCTTGAGCCATTCGTGCGACGCGAGCTTTCGAACCTCGGCGGCGGCCGAGCCTTTCGCGTTGCGGATGTGGACCGTGCCTGGGTGGCGGTCGAGGTCCACGCCCTCGGGATGGACGACGATCAGCTTCGCTCCGCGTTTGGTCACCGCCTTCTTGACCCGCAGGTCGACGATGGGCACGTCGTCCTCCAGGTCGGAGGCGACCACGACGATGACGCGCGCGTCATCTATCTCCTTGATGCGCATCAGGTCGCCGGCCGGCGCGGGGATCGCGGTGCGACCGTGCATCTTCACCCTGGCGCCCTTGAGCGGGCCGTCGAGCAGGCGGCGGAAGAGGAACGCCTCCTCGTTGGTGATGTCCTGGGGCAGGGAGACGCCGAGCCTGGCGCCTCGACCCCTGATCCCGGCCGCCACGGCGCTGATCGCGTCCGCCCATGCGGCTCGGGCGCCGTTGATCGAGGGCGTTCGCAGCCGGGCCGGATCGTTGACGTCCGTGTAGTCGAAGCGGCCGCGGTCGCAGATCCAGCCTTCGTCGATGTCGTCGTTCTCGTGCGAGGTGACGCGGACGAGCTGCCCTCGCCGCTGCCACAGCGTCACGCTGCAGCCGACCGAGCACTTCGAGCAGACGCTCGCGGTGTGCGTCATGTCCCACGGCCGCGACTCGAAGCGCCACACGCGCGAGGTCAGGGCGCCGACCGGGCAGAGGTCGATGATGTTGCCGCTGAAGATCGACTTGAGCGGCTGGTCGAACTGGCTGGTGATGAACGACTGGACCCCGCGCTGGTCTGTCGTCAGCTCCTGCTCCCACGCGACCTCGTCGTAGTAGCGGGTGCAGCGGTAGCAGAGCACGCAGCGCTCGCGGTCCAGGGCGATCTTGTCCGAGAGCGGGATCGGCTTCTTGAAGTGGAGACGCGGGCCGTCGATCCTGCTGATGGGGTAGCCGTGGCGGAAGGTGAAGTCCTGGAGCGGGCACTCGCCGCCCTTGTCGCAAACCGGGCAGTCGAGCGGATGGTTGGCGAGCTCGAACTCGAGGATGTCCGCCCGGCCCTGGACGGCCATCGCGCTCTGGGTGCGCACGACCATGCCCTCGGCGACGGGGGTGGTGCAGGCGGTCTGGGGGCGCGGCGGCCCGGGCGTGATGTCGACCAGGCACAGCCGGCACGCGCCGACAGGGTCGAGCTTGTGGTGGTAGCAGAAGACCGGGATCTCGATGCCGATGGTCTTGGCGGCCTCGACGATCAGGGTGCCGGGGGGGACGGTGGTCTTTTGACCGTCGATGGTGAGATTGATGTCTGCCACTGGCTAAGTCCTCCCCACCTGTGGGGAGGTGGCCCGAAGGGCCGGTGGGGCCACCGTCCCGACCCTGCACTCGTGGCGGAGCGCGTGGTCCTCGTACTCCTCGCGGAAGTGCCGGAGAGTGGAGTCGATGACCCAGCCGCCCGAGTCGCCGAGCCCGCAGAGGCAGCGGCCGTTCTGCAGCCCGTCCGAAACCCGCTGCAGGATGTCGAGCTCGACCTGCGAGCCCTCGTTGGCGAGGATGCGCTCGTAGGTCCGCACGGCCCAGTCCTGCCCGATCCTGCATGGCGTGCACTTGCCGCAGGACTCGTGGGCGTAGAACTGCAGCAACCGGTGCGCGGCTTTGACGATGCAGTGTGAGTCGTCCATCACGATCACCCCGCCCGACCCGCCCATCGACTTGGCCGCGGCCAGCGCCTCCGCGTCGGTGGTCATGTCGAGCATCGACCCGGGGAGGACCGGCGCGGAGGAGCCGCCCGGCCAGAACACCTTCACAACGCGACCTTCGGGCGGACCGCCGGCCAGCTCCATGATCACGTGCCGGAAGGTCTTGCCGATCTCGACCTCGTAGACCCCCGGCTTGCGCACGTTGCCGCTGACGGTCAGCAGGCGAGTGCCCGGGTTCTTGGCCGTTCCGAGCTTGGCGTACTCCGCGCCGCCCCTGTTGATGATGGCGGGCACCGTGGCCAGGGTCTCGACGTTGTTCAGCAGTGTTGGCCGTCCCCAGGCGCCTTTGACGGCGGGAAAGGGGGGACGCGACCGGGGTTGGGCGCGCTTGCCTTCGAGCGACTCCAGGAGGGCCGTCTCCTCGCCGCAGATGTAGGCCCCGTGGCCACGGTAGAGGCGGATGTCGAGGGGGAAGTCCTTGCCGAAGGGCTTCGGCCCGACGTAACCCTTGGCGCGCGCCTCCTCGATCGCCGCCTGCAGCATCCGCGACGGTTCGTCGTACTCGCCGCGGATGTAGACCCACGCCTGGTTGGCACCGACCGCGTAGGCGGCGATGAGGATCCCCTCGACGACCATGTGCGGGCAGTTCTCGAGGATGTAGCGGTCCTTCGCCGTCCCGGGCTCCGACTCGTCGGCGTTCACGACCACGTACTTCGGTCCGGGTGCGTCGCGGTTGATGAAGCTCCACTTCGTGCCGGTCGCGAAGCCGGCGCCCCCGCGCCCGCGCAGGCCCGACGTCTTGACCTCGTTCGTGATGTCTGCGGGCGCCATGTCGAGGAGCGCCTTACGCAAAGCGGTATAGCCCCCCTTCGACTCGTACACGCTGAGGGTGTGCAGGTCGGGCGTGCCGAACAGGCTCGTCAGGATGTGGTGGGCCTGGTCGCCGTGCGACCCGCGCAGCTCAGCCACCTGGCTTTTTCCTGGGCACCCGTTTCGGCTTCGGCTTTTCGGCCGTGACAACAGGTTTGCCACGTCTCTCGGCGACCAGAGCATCGACCTTCTGGTCATTGAGGTCGTAGAAGTACCGGTGGTCGAGACGCATCATCGGCGCGTACTCACAGGCGCCGAGGCACTCGACCTCCTCGAAGCTGAACAGGCCGTCCGAGGAGACCTGGTCCGACCGCTCGACGCCGATCGCCTGCTTCAGGTGGTCGACGACCTCATTCGCGCCGCGCAGCATGCAGCTGAGGTTCGTGCACACGTAGAAGCGGTGCTTGCCGATCGGCTGATGGTGAAACAGGCTGTAGAAGGTCGCGACGCCCTCCACGTAGCCAGGGTCGAGGGAGAGCGCTTCGGCGACCTCGCTCATCGCCTCGGGTGTCAGGTGGCCCAGCTCTTCCTGAGCCAGGTCGAGCGCAGGCATCACGGCCGAGCGCGGCTGGGGGTAGCGAGCCGGCAGCTCGCGGATCTCGTCCAGGATGTGCGTGGGAAGAGCGCTCTTGTTCGGGGAGCTCACCGGTCGACGTCCCCGAGCACCGTGTCGGCGGTGCCGATGATGGCCACCATGTCGGCCACCATGTGGTTGAGCGCCATGCGCTCCAGCGGCTGCAGGTTGACGAATGACGCCGAGCGAAACTTCACGCGCCGAGGCTTGTGCGTTCCGTCGCTGACCACGTAGCAACCGTTCTCGCCTCGGCCGGACTCCACCGCGACATACGCGTCGCCTGCCGGCACCGAGTAGCCCTCCGTGAAGAGCTTGAAGTGATGGATCACCGCCTCCATCGACGTCTCGAGCTCCTCCCGCGGCGGCGGAAGCACCTTGCGGTCATCGATGTTCACCGGGCCGTCCGGCAGCCGGTCCAGCGCCTGGCGCAGGATCTTGACCGCCTCGCGCATCTCCTTGATCCTCACCAGGTACCGTCCGTAGCAGTCGCAGAGGTCCGACGTGGCGACCTCGAAGTCGTACTTCTCGTAACCGGAATAGGGCATCGTCTTGCGCAGGTCCCACGCCACGCCCGAGCCGCGCAGCATCGGGCCTGTCGCGCCAAGCACCTTCGCGTCCTCGGCCGGCAGCCGGCCGATGCCGATCGTCCTGGACCGGAAGATCGGGTTCATCGTCAGGAGCGCTTCGTACTCGTCCACGTTGCTCGGCATCTTGTCGATGAAGCGGTCGAGCATCTCGAGGAAGCGAGGCGTCGCGTCGGCCATCACACCACCCGGCCGGATGTACGACGTATGCATCCTGAATCCGGAGATCTCCTCGTTCATATCGAGGATGGTGTCCCGCTCGCGGAAGCAGTACATGAGCATCGTCGACGCGCCGAGCTCGATCCCGCTGGTGCCGAGCCACACGAGGTGCGACGCGATCCGCGTGAGCTCGGACATGATCACGCGCAGCGCGCTGGCGCGAGGCGGGACTTCGACTCCGAGGAGCTTTTCGACGGCCAGCGCATAGGCCAGGTTGTTGATCGGCGGGGAGAGATAGTCATGCCGGTCGGTGACCACGACAACCTGCTGCCAGCGCAACGCCTCCGCCTGCTTCTCGATCCCTGTGTGGAGGTAGCCGATCACCGGTTTGAGGCGGCGGACCTGCTCGCCGTCGAGGTCGACGATCAGGCGCAGCACCCCGTGCGTGGAGGGGTGGTGCGGCCCGAAGTTGATCGTGAGCAGCTCGCCGCCGAAGGCTCCCTGCTCCCCGGTCTTCGTGACGGTGATGCCCTGCCCGACCGTGCCTGTGTCGCTCATGCCTTTTCCGGCGCCGTCTGCCAGGTCTCGTGCTCTTCCGAGAACTCGACCGCCTCGCCCCCGACCGGGTAGTCGCGACGCAGAGGGTGGCCGACCCAGTCGTCGGGCATGAGGATGCGGGTCAGGTCGGGATGGCCGGTGAAGACCACGCCGAACATGTCGTAGGTCTCGCGCTCGTCCCAGTTGGCCGGGGGAAAAAGGTCGTGCGTCGAATCGACCCGGGGCGGGTCGCCGTCGAGGAAGGCCCGGACACGAAGTTGGTCGCGCGTTTCCAGGTTGCGCAGCTGGTAGACGAGCTCATAACGTGACGATTTATAGGGGGGAGGGCCCCCCTGCGCGCCGGTCGGGCCAAGCCCTTCCGGCGCACCCCCCCGGTTACGCGAGGCGTCCGCGAGGTGGTCGACGCAGGTCAGGAAGACGAGCAGCCGGTACCCCGCGTCCTTCAGGGCCGAAAGCGCCTGCCGGACGTCGCCGGCGGCGACTGTGATCCAGGCGTCGCCCGCGCTGACGCCTCTGTCGACGATGAGGGAGTCCGCGATCACTGCCGGGGGGTGATCCCCTGGGCCTTGATCCGCTCCTGCAGGATCATCAGCGCGTTCAGGAGGTCTTCGGGCCGGGGCGGGCAGCCAGGGATATAGACGTCGACCGGGACGATCTTGTCCACGCCCTGGAGCAGCGCGTAGTTGTTGAACACGCCGCCGGTCGAGGCGCACGCGCCCATCGAGATGACCCACTTCGGCTCCGGCATCTGGTCGTAGATGCGCCGAAGCACCGGCGCCATCTTGCGGGAGACGCGGCCCGAGACGATCATCACGTCGGCCTGGCGTGGGCTGGCGCGGAAGACCTCCGAGCCGAAGCGCGCGAGGTCGTGGCGCGCGTCCGTCGTCGCCATCATCTCGATGGCGCAGCAGGCCAGCCCGAACGTCGCGGGCCAAAGCGATGACTTGCGCGCCCAGTTGACCAGCGAGTCCAGCCGCGTCGTGATGATGTCCGGCAGCGCCTCGGCGATGACGTTATCTAAGCCCATAAAAACTCCTCCCCCTCGTCACTTCTTCACGCGGCGCGTGCCGCCCGGCCCGCCGTCGCCGCGCGCCGCCGCGCTTCGGCCTCCGCCAGTGCGCGCCCCTCGGCCTCCGCTTCGAGCCGCGCCCGGTCGCTCCAATCGAACAGCCCCTTCTTGATGATGTAGATGTAGCCGACGAGGAGCAGCGCGACGAAGAGCATCATCTCGACGTAGATCAGCGTGCTCAGATCGCGGCCCGCCGTCGCGAACGACTTGAAGACGACCGCCCAGGGGATGAGGAAGATCAGCTCGATGTCGAAGAGGATGAAGATCATGGCGATCAAG
>VBHA01000200.1 GCA_005889495.1 Chloroflexota bacterium | reverse complement strand
AGCGCGTCAACGGCCGCCACGCGGGTCTCGGTTGGGAGGCTTGGGTTGGCGATGACCGCCCGCGCCGTGGGGTCGTTGAAAACCTCCCGGACGATCCGCAGCCGCTCCGACCAGCGCTCGACCGCCCCCTCCTCGGAGGCGAGCTCGAACACCGCCCGGGCGTAGCGGCTAGCGCTCCTGGCCAACCCCTACTTCCTTTATCGCTCTGTCGATGAGCTTCTTATGCGCGCGCACGTCGACCACGTCGCCGACGACCTTCTCGGTCACCGTCAACACGATCTCGGCGACCTCGGCGCGTACCGATTGGACGGCCTGCTGGCGCGCCGACTCGATGTCCTTGACCGCCTTGTCGACCTGGCGGCGGTACTCCTCCTCACCCTTTGTCTTCAGCTCCTCGCGGAGCTGGTCGCCCGACTTGGCCGCCCCGGCGATGACCTCCTGCGCCTGGGCGCGAGCATCGTTGAGCCGTTCTTCGGCCTGCTTGAGCCGCTCCTCGGCCTCGGCGCGGGCCTTCTCGGCACCCTCCAGCGCCTCGGCGATCGCCCGCTGCCGGGCTTCGGCCGCCTTCTGGATGGCGGGGTACGCGTAGCGCCAGAGGATGGCCAGCATCAGCAGGAACGCCGCCAGCTCGATGAAGAAGGTGGCGTTGACCGTGAGTACGTTGGCCGGCGCGGTGTCGAGGAACAAGCTCAGGAAACCCCTTGGGCGACCACGAAGATGAAGAGGCCGATCGCGAGGGCCAGGTTGATGAAGTACATGCCTTCGACGAGTCCGATGATGATGAACATGATGCCCTGCAGCTGGCCACGCGCCTCAGGCTGTCGGGCGACACCGTTGATCGTCGCGTTACCGGCCAGGCCGTCGCCGATGGCTGCGCCGATGGCGCCTCCTCCGAGGGCAAGCCCGAAAGCGATCATGGCGGCTGACAGGTGGTCCATTGCTCCCTCCCTAGTGTGAATGCTCTTGTTCGAGCCCCTCGCGGGCGAGTCCGAAATAGACGAGCGTTAGCAACATGAAGATGAAGGCCTGGATGAGACCGATGAACAACACGTCGAACAGCTTCCAGACCGCCGTCAGCGGCGCCGCCAGCACTGGCGGCAGAAGCACGCCGATCACGTAGACCATCAGGATGCCGGCGAGCAGGTTGCCGAACAGCCGCAGCGACAGGGTGCAGCAGGACGAAGACGACCGCCGCCATCGAAACCGTCTGGTTGACGTCGGTGTTGGCGGGGTGCACGTTCGGGATCAGGGTGATGGGGAAGAAATCGAGGTAGTTGGCAACCAGGATGTAGAACCCGAGCGTCGCCGCCAGTGGCACGACGAAGCTCGAAGCGTCAGGCGCATTCTCGTCGCTGGTCCTGCGCACGTAGGCGAAGGCCCACTCGGCCAGAGCCTGCACGCGATTCGGTCGCTCGCTGCTCATGGACCGGGCGATCAAGACCGCCGCGATGATGGTCACGACGATGGCGAGCGCGCTCGAGATGACGCTGTCGTAATTGATGGTGCACCAGTAGCCGCACCCGAGGTCGACCGTGGGATGCGAGACGGGTGGCTGCTCTGACTCGAAGACAAATCTCACCGGTTCAGCAGAGACCTCGCTGCCATCCCGACGAGGACCAGCTGCGCGGCCCCGAGCCCGAGGATGACCAGCCACGCGTAGTCGAGGCCGATCACGAAGCCCGCACCGAGCGCGAGCAGCGTCAACAGGCCGAGCCGCGGCAGACTCGAGACCCGAGGGCTGAAGCCCGCGGCCAACGCCTTGCCGGCCAGCAGTCCGTTGACCGAGCCGAGTCCGAGACCGACGCCTGCGGCCAGGCCCGCCCTCGGGTTGCCGGCGGCGCTCAGCGCGATCAATGCGACGACACCCGCCACCAGGCAGCCAATCGCGGCGCGGCCGGTCACACCCTGCACTCTCACCAGTAGCGCTTCACGTACCTCGTGTAGACGACCCAGACGGAGGCCAGGATCCCGACGACCAGGCCCGCGAACAGGAGCAAGGGCGAGGTACGAAGGGCTCCATCGAGGACGATGCCCAGCACGATCGGCGCAACGACTGCGACAGCCAGGGCTGCACCGAGTCCCATCAGCTCGGCGCCGGTCGGTCCTGGGCTCCGGCTGGGCGCCATACCCGCGCTAAATGCTACCCGGAGCCGGGTTCGCCGAGGAGGCGGCGCAGCCAGGGCGCAGGGACCCGCCATCCCCCTTGCTGCAGGATGTCAGCCGCGACGGTCGAGGTCAGGACCGCGGCCGCGACCAACACGACGGCCAGGATGCGGCCGTGGCCGAAAAGGGTGAGGCCGAGGCCTCCGAGCAGCGCGCTCGCGGCGTAGAACACGAAGCACGTCTGGCGGGCGTCGAGCCCGAACGACTGCAGTCGGTGGTGGAGGTGCAGACGGTCCGGCGCGGCCACCGACCTTCCGACGCGCTGCCGCCGGAGGATCGCCCAACCGGTGTCGATGATCGGCAGCGCCAGAGTCAGCACGGGCGCGGCCAGGGCGAACGCAACGGCCACCTTCGCCACCCCGAGGATCGAGATCATGCCGAGGGCGATGCCCAGGAAATGCGCCCCCGAGTCGCCCATGAAGATGCGCGCGGGCGGGAAGTTGAAGAGCAGGAAGCCGGCGCAGCACCCGGCCAGGGCCCCTCCCAGCTGCACCTCCTCGAGCAGCTTCAGCTGACCCGCGGCCAGCATGAGGATCAGAGCCACGATCGCGACCACGCCGGCCGCCAGGCCGTCCGCCCCGTCAAGGAAGTTGACCGTGTTCTGCATCACGACCAGCCAGAAGACGCTTACCGGGATGACCAGCAGTCCCAGGTAGACGATGTGGTCCCCCGGCAGGCTGAAGAACTTGATCTGGTACCATACGGCGACCACCGAGACCAGGGC
>VBHA01000143.1 GCA_005889495.1 Chloroflexota bacterium | reverse complement strand
TCTGCTGAAAGGCCGGGTCGTTCTCGACCTCCGCGCGCGGCTTGAAGAAATGCCGTTCCCGGATCACCGACTGGTGGCGCTCCAGGTCCTCGGTGACGAAGCCGTGCCAGGCGCCGTCGGGGAAGATGTCGTCGCGCTTGACGCACAGGACCTCCTCGGCGGCTGCCGCCCTCACGTCGGGATCATCCGCACCAACCCACGCCCGAAGACCGCGATGAGCTCCGCCGTCCGGTCGATCTCCTCATCACCGATCGGCAGGAAGTAGATCCACGCCGCGCTCTCGGTGGAAGTCGTGATCATCGTCCGCGCCGAGTCCGCGCTCGGGTTGCCGCATGGACCTTCGGCGTCGGCGACGCACAGACGCCCGGCCACGTTCACGTGCTCCTTGCCGATGCCTTCGTAGCCCTCGCCCTCGCGGCCGAGCCGCACGGTCAGCTCCTCACCCTTGACCTTGCCCAGGTCGTACAGACCGACCGGCACCTGGAGCTGTACCGACAGCGCGTTGGCGACGTCGACCAGGGAATTTATGCGCGGCAGTGGCTCGCCTTTCTTGAGGCGGCGGAGCAGCGCCTCCGAAGAGGGGCGTGTGCGCGTCGGGTCGGTGCCGAAGCGGCGGTACAGCTCGCGCGCGCGCTCGATCGGGGCCACGTCGCCAGTCTTCGCCGCCTGGGTTGCGCGCTTCACCTCCAGCTCGAAGTCGTCGCGCGGCGGGGTGACCTCCAGCTCGTACAGCTCCAGCGCGACCACCTCGACGGGCGCCTCGCAGCGGACCTTCAAGCGAGGTATTCCAGGTGGTCGAAGAAGTCCGGGTACGAGATGTCGACGCACTCCGCGCCCTCGATCTCCGTCTTGCCGGCTGCGAACAGGCCGGCGATCGCGAGGGACATCGCGATGCGGTGATCGCCGCGCGAATCGACACGCGCACCTTCCAGGCGGCACGGACCTTTGATGATCCACCCATCTTCCTCGACCGAGATGTCCGCACCCATAGCCGACAGCCCTTCTGCCATCGCATCCAGCCGATCGCACTCCTTGACGCGAAGCTCGCTCGCATCGGCGATCACGCTGGTTCCGATCATCTGGGTTGCCAGGACCGCCAGCGCCGGCAGCTCATCGATCATCTCAGCGGTACGGGTGCCGCCAACCGTCACCGGCCGCTGGAAGTGCGTCAGGCCGAAAGCGATATCGCCGACCGGCTCATTTGCCTCCAACCGAGGGTTGGTGATCCGAATGTCGCAGCCGAGATCGTTCAGGGTGTGAGCGAACGCGGTTCGGGTGGGGTTCACTCCGACTCCCGCCAGCCGGATGCGACTATTCGCCAGGACGGCCGCCACGATCCAGAAGGCGGCCGCGCTGAAGTCGCCCGGCACGTCGATGTCGAAGGGCCGCAGCGACTCCGCGCGCTCGACGGCGACGCGCAGACCGTCGACCATGACGTTCGCGCCCATCGCCGCGAGCATCACCTCCGTGTGGTCGCGGGTCTTCACGGTCTCTCTGACCGATGTCGTCCCATCCGCGTAGAGGCCGGCCAGGAGGATCGCCGACTTGACCTGCGCGCTGGGCGATGCCGCCTCGTAGTCGATGCCTCGCAGCCGAGTCCTGCCGCCGACCTTGAGCGGCGGCCACGCCACGGCCGCGCCCATCTCCCGGAGCGGGCCCATGACGCGGTCCATCGGCCGCGTCGACAGCGATTCGTCGCCGGCGAGCTCGCTCTCGAACGGCTGGGCCGCGAGCAGCCCGGCGAGCAGGCGCATGGTGGTCCCGGAGTTGGCGCAGTCGAGCGGGCCCTCGGCCGCGCGCAGCCCCGTCATGCCCACCCCGCCAATGCTCGATCCCTCGATCTCGACACCCAGCGCACGCATGCACGACGCCGTCGACTGGACGTCCGCGCCCGTCGACAGTCCGCGTACCTTGCTCACGCCCGAGGCGATCGAGCCCAGGATCAGCGCCCGGTGCGAGATCGACTTGTCCCCGGGCACCCTGATCGCCCCTTCCAGATGACGCACCGGCCGGACGGTCGCGATCACGCCTTGTCTTGGTCTTGACGGGCCCAGCGCTCGCGCACCGACCGCGCCTCCTCGAAGAGCTCCACCAGCCGCGGGTCGTCCGCCTCGAGGTGCCGGTACAGCCGGCCGAGCTCCTTGGTCACGGCGTCCAGCAGCTCCAGGAGGTTCTGGCGGTTGGTGCGCGCGACCCCCAGGTACAGGTCGGGATCGCCGCCCGCGAGCCGGCTCATGTCGCGAAAGCCGCCGGCCGCGAGTCGCGACGCTTCAGCCCAGTCTTGCCGCCGCGCGAGCGCCAGCACGTAGCCGATGGAGAGAAGAAACGCGACGTGGCTGACCCCCGCGACCAGGCGGTCGTGGGTCACCGGGTCCATCACCACCGGGTGAGCGCCCACCGCCTCCACGAGCTCCGTGACTCGAGGATCGTTTCGCGTCAGCACCCAGGGCGCGCCTTCGAACATCGAGGCGTCAGCGGCGTCGATCCCGGAGGTCTCCTTGCCGCACATGGGGTGCCCGCCGACCAGGTCGATCCCCTCGGCCGCCGCCCACTCCACGACCGCCGCCTTGGTGCTGGCCATGTCGCTGACCGGCCTGCCCCCGGCCCTCGCCGCGAGGTGGGCGAACAGCTCCCGCATCGCGCTGATGGGGGCGCCGATCATCACCAGGTCCGCCATCTCGACGACGCTCAGGTCGGTGTTCGCGCTCGACACGATCTCGCGCTCCAACGCCTTGCGGACGACCAGCGGGTTCTTGTCGCTGCCCACCACGACCACGTCGGGCCGCGCCTTCTTGAGCGCGAGCGCGAAGGACGCCCCCATCAGGCCCAACCCCACGACCGCGACGGTCGGCACCTACGCCAGCTGCTTCTGCATCGCGCCGAGCAGCCGCCGGAGGTCCGCCATCATGTGGTCGAACGCGCCGAAGTCAAGCGACTGGGCCCCGTCGGACAGCGCCTGGTTGGGCGTCGGGTGGACCTCGACGATGAGCCCGTTCGCGCCGGCGGCGACCGCGGCCAGCGACATCGGCCCGACCAGCGACCACCGCCCTGTCGCCTGCGACGGGTCGACGATCACCGGTAGGTGCGAGAGCTCGCGCACGAGTGGAACGGCGTTGAGGTCGAGCGTGAAGCGCGTCGCGGTCTCGAAGGTGCGGATGCCGCGTTCGCACAGGATCACGTCGCGGTTGCCCTGGGAGAGGATGTACTCGGCCGCAAGCAGCCACTCCTCGATGGTCGAAGACATCCCGCGCTTGAGCAGCACCGGCTTGCCCGACCGCCCGGCCTCCTGCAGCAGCGCGTAGTTCTGCATGTTGCGGGTGCCCAGCTGGAGGATGTCGGCGTACCTCGCGACCAGGGCGACGTCGCCCGGCGACACGACCTCCGTCACGACCTTCAGACCCGTCTCGTCGCGGGCCGCGGCCATCATCTTCAGCGCCGACTCGCCAAGTCCCTGGAACGAATACGGGGACGTCCGCGGCTTGAAAGCGCCGCCGCGCAGCACCCTGGCGCCCTGCGCGGCGACATGGCGCGCGGTCTCGAGGAGCATCTCCTCGCCTTCCACCGAGCAGGGACCGGCCATGACCACGACCTCGTCGTTGCCGATCTTCACGCCGCCGACGTCGACCACGGTGTCGTTGCGCCGGAACTCGCGGCTCGCGAGCTTGAACGGCTTGGTGATCGGGATGATCTCCTGGATACCGCCGAGGTGCGAGAACGCATCGCGATATGCGTAAGCGTTGCCTCCGATCACGCCGATGACGGTGCGCTCCTCGCCGCGCGACAGCTCGGTCTTGAGGCCGATCTCCTCCACGCGGTCGACCACCGCTTCGATCTCAGACTTGGTCGCCAGGTGCGACATGACGATGATCACGTGCGCGATCCCTCGAGGTCCGCCTGGATCGCCTCGGCACCGCGAAGGTAGGCGAAGCGCATCGTCGCCTGCGGGCGCGGCGTGTTGTAGAGGATCAAAACGCGGATGCACATCGCGACCCCGCGCGGGTTCGGCTGCTTCACGTTCATGTCATGGCCGCACAGCAGCGCCACCTGCGTCCACCCAAGCCGGCGCGCGGCGTGCGCGGGAAACTCCGCGTCCAGGTCGGTGGTGGTGGTGAAGAAGGCGCACGCGACGTCGGAAGGGTCCAGGTCGTTGAGCGCGGTGAGCTCGCGCAGAAGCTCCTCGGTGGCCTCGTTGATCGCCACGGCCGTGTTCGCCGTCGCCGTGGTCGCGCCGCGGATTCCTCTTACCGGCACGCTTTCAGCAGCTCCCTGACCAGCGAGACACCGTCTCCGGCACGCTCGATCTCGTCGACGATCGCGCTCCCCACCACGGCCGCGTCGAGCTTGCCACGCAGCGCTTTGAGGTGGTCCTGGCGCGAGATGCCGAAGCCGGCCGCGACCGGAAGCGTCGTGTGCTTCTTCACCTCGGCGAGGAGCTCGAGCACGCCGTCGGGCAGGTCCTTGCGGATCCCGGTGATCCCGGTCACGGTCACGCAGTAGACGAAACCGCTCGAATGCGAGCAGATGTTGGCGATGCGCTCGGGAGGCGAGGTCGGCGCCACCATCAAGACCGTGTCCAGCGAGGCGGAGCGGATCCAGCCGGTGATCGGCTCGGCCTCCTCGATGGGCAGGTCGGGGATGATGACGCCCGCCACCCCGGCCTGCGCGGCCTCCGCGGCGAACTTGCGGGGGTCGTAGGACAGCACCGGGTTGATGTAGGTCATCAGCACGACCGGCACGCCGTCGCGTGCCACCGCCTCGGCGACCTCGATCGCGCCGGCCACCGTCATGCCGTGCGCGAGCGCGGTCTGCCCGGCGCGCTGGATCACCGGCCCGTCGGCCAGCGGGTCGGAGTGCGGGATGCCGATCTCGAGCGCCGCGATGCCCGAGGCCGCCAGCCTCTTCCCCACCTCGATCGACCTTTTCTTGGATGGGTGGCCGGCCATGATGTAGGCCACGAGCTTGAGGTCGCCCTTCGCCTTGAGCGCGCCTTCCAGGCGTGATCTCGTCTCAGCCTTCATCGACGTCCAGGGGCCCCCGCGAAGTCACGGCTTCAGCCTCTGACTTCGTGGGGATTGAGTCCATGTCCTTGTCGCCGCGCCCGGAGAGGCAGACGAGGATGCGGCCGCCAGGGCCCAGCTCCCGCGCGATCACGCCGGCGTGGTGGATGGCGTGGGACGGTTCGAGGGCGGGAATGATGCCCTCGAGCCTGGTGCACAGCTTGAACGCCGCGAGCGCGTCCTTGTCGGAGACGGCGACGTACTCGACCCGCTCGATCTCGCGCAGGAACGCGTGCTCGGGCCCGACGCCGGGATAGTCGAGGCCGGCGGAGATCGAGTGCGTCGGCAGGATCTGCCCGTCGCCGTCCTGCAGCACGTACGAATACGAGCCGTGCAGCACCCCGGGACGCCCCCCGACCAGCGAGGCCGCGTGCTCGCCGCTGCGGATCCCCTTGCCGGCCGCCTCGACGCCGACCAGGGAGACGTCCCTGTCGTCGAGGAAAGCGGTGAAGATGCCGATGGCGTTCGACCCGCCGCCGACGCACGCGACCACCACATCGGGGAGCTTGCCGTCGAGGGACATGTACTGCTCGCGCGCCTCGTCGCCGATCACGCGCTGCAGGTCGCGCACCATCTCCGGGTAGGGATGCGGGCCGACCACCGAGCCGATGATGTAATGGGTCGTGCGCACGTTGGTGACCCAGTCGCGGATACCGAACCGCGCGCACACCGTCGCGGTCGCGACGCCGTGCTGGCCGGCACCGGTCTCGGCGATGATCCGCTTCTTGCCCATGCGAAGCGCGAGGAGCGCCTGCCCGACCGCGTTGTTGAGCTTGTGCGCGCCTGTGTGACACAGGTCTTCGCGCTTGAAGTGGATGTGCGTGCCGCCGAAGTGATCGCCGATTCGCGTGGCGGCGTAAAGGGGTGTCGGGCGGCCGATGAAAGCGCGGCGGTGGCCGGCGAGCTCGAGCTGGAACTGCGGGTCGGCCTTGGCCTCGTGCCACATGTCCTCGAGCTCCTGGAGCGCGCTCATGAGCGTCTCGGGGACGTACTGGCCGCCGAAAGCGCCGAAGCGCCCATCGACCGGATGCGTCAGGGCGCCTCGGGACATCAGCCGGCGGCCTCGGCCAGGCGCACGGCATGGACGAAAGCGCGGACCTTCGCCGCGTCCTTGACTCGGACACGCGCCTCGACGCCGCTGGAAACGTCCACGCCATAGGGCTTGAGCTCTCTCACGACCTCGCCCACGTTACCCGGTTGCAGTCCGCCCGCGATGAACACCTGGCGGGATTCCAGGAAGGGACGGGCAAGCTCCCAATCCCAGGCGCGCCCGGTACCGCCGCGCTGGTCGGCAGACCAGGTGTCGAGCATGATCGGGTCGGGCCAGCTGCCCGCCTCGCCAGCTCCCGGCACATCACCGTCCTTCACCTTCAGCACCTTCATCGCCGGCCGGCCGGCGTCGAAACCCGGCGCCTCGGAGCCGTGGAGCTGGACGAGGTCGAGGTCCAGGTAGTCCGCGACGCGACGGACCTCCTCGGGCGTCTCGTCGATGAAGACGCCCACGATCTTCGGCCGCACCAACAGCTCGTGCAGATCTTGACCCTGATCAAGCGACCAGCTCACGGATCTGGCCGGCTGGATCAGCCGAGCGCATGAGCAGCTCACCGACCAGGATCGCGTCGGCCCCCGCGTCGCGCATGCGCCGCGCGTCGTCGGCGCCGCGGATGCCGCTCTCCGCGACCAGCACGACCTCCTTCGGCACCAGCTTGCGCAGCCTCTCCGTCAGCCGGAGGTCGACGGCGAACGTGCGCAGGTCGCGGTGGTTGACGCCGATCGCCTGGGCGGCTGCCTCCAGCGCGGCCGCCGCCTCGCCCTCGTCGTGGACCTCGACCAGCGCGGCGATTCCGCGGCTCTTCGTCAGCGCCACGAGGTCGTTCAGCTGCCGCCTCTCGAGCGCCGCCACGATCAGGAGGACCGCGTCCGCGCCGCATGCCCGCGCCTCGGCGACCTCGAAGGGATCGGTGACGAAGTCTTTGCGCAGGATGGGCAGGCCGGTGGCGGCGCGCACCTGGCGGACGTGCTCGACCCTGCCACCGAACCCCGCCATGTGCGTGAGCACCGAGATCGCGGCTGCCCCGCCGTCCGTGTAAGCGTGGGCGAGGTCGGCCGGCCGGTAGTCCTCGGCCAGCAGGCCCATGCTCGGCGTGCGCTGCTTCATCTCCGCGATGACGGCAAGGCCTTCGCGCCGGAGCGCGCCCAGGAAGTCCTTCGGCTCGTAGGCGGCAACCGCACGCTCGAGCTGGTCGGAGCCGAGCAGGGACCGCCGGCGCTGCAGGTCCTGTCTTGCCTCGAGCACGAGGCGGCTCAGGAGATCCTTGTCAGTCACTCCTGCGAGATTCTGGCCCACCGCTGCAGCACCTCGCCGGCCCGCCCCGAGTCGATCGCCTCGGCCGCGAGGCCCAGCCCATCCTTCCAGTCGCGCGCCAGGCCCGCCGCCCTCAGCGCCGCCGCGCCGTTGAGCAGGACCACATCGCGCCGCGCCCCTTTCTCTCCGTCCAGCACGTCTCGGGCGATCCGCGCGTTGTCGTCCGGACCGCCGCCCCGCATCGCCTCCAGCGGTGCTCTCTGGAGCCCGAGCTCGGTCGGGTCGAGCTCGTATTCCTTTCTCTGTCCGTCGATCTCGATGACGTAGGAGGGCGAGGCGACGGAGAGCTCGTCCATGCCGTCGCCGGCGTGGAAGACGATCGCGCGTTCCACGCCCAGGCGGCCCAGCACGTCGGCCATCCTGGCCGCCAGCGATTTGTCGGCCACGCCCAGGGCCTGGTAGCGCGCCCCGGCCGGGTTGCAGAGCGGGCCCAGGATGTTGAACACGCTGCGGATCGCCAGCTCGCGGCGGGGCGCGCCCGCGAACCGAAACGAGGGGTGGAAGACGGGGGCGAAGAGAAAGCCGATCCCGGCCTCGTCTATGCACCGCGCCACGCCCTGGGGCTGCAGGTCGATCTTCACGCCCAGCTTCTCGAGCACGTCGGCCGACCCGCACAGGGACGAGGCGGCGCGGTTGCCGTGCTTGGCGACGCGGGCGCCGCACGCGGCCGCGACGATCGCGGCGAGGGTCGAGATGTTGAAGGTGGCGAGACCGTCGCCACCGGTGCCGCAGGTGTCGAGGAGCGCCCCCTCGACCTCGATCGGCGTGGCGACGGCTCGCGCGGTGCGGGCGAAGCCGGTCAGCTCCTCGGCCGTCTCGCCCTTCATTCGGAGCGCGACCATGAAGCCGGCGATCTGCGCAGGCGTCGCATCACCGCGCATGATCACCTCGAAGGCGGCAGCCGCCTCGCCCTCGGTGAGGTTCTCGCACTTGACGAGCTTCGCCAGGGCCTCAATCATCATCCCGGCCCCTGCCCGGCCTCTGCCCCTCCGGCGCTGCGCGCCACCTCCCCACTCCGTGGGGAGGATGGGGAGGAGAGGGAGGAGGGGGAGGAGGAACGGCGGACGAAGTTGGCCAGGATCTTCTTGCCTTCCTTGGTGAGCACCGACTCGGGGTGGAACTGCACCCCGTACGTCGGGTGCTTGACGTGGCGCAGGCCCATGACCACGCCATCGTGCGTCCACGCGGTGACCACCAGGTCCGCCGGCACGGTCGCCCGCTTGACGATCAAAGAGTGGTAGCGCGTCGCTTCGAAGGGCTCGCTGAGCCCGGCCAGGACTCCAGAGTTGTCGTGGTGGATCCAGGAGGTCTTGCCGTGCGCCGGCTCGTTGCGCACCACCTCGCCCCCGAAGACCTGTCCAATGCACTGGTGGCCGAGGCAGACGCCCAGGATCGCGGTCTTGCCGCTGAGCGCGCGGACTGCGTCGTTCGAGACTCCCGCGTCGTCGGGCGTTCCCGGACCCGGCGAGATGACGATGCCGTCGAACTTCGCCAGCTCATCCACCGTCACCTCGTCGTTGCGGAAAACCGCCGGCTCGGCGCCGAGCTCGGCCATGTACTGGACAAGGTTGTAGGTGAACGAGTCGTAGTTGTCGATCATCGCGAGCCGCACCTGGCGGTTCATCACATGCCCTCCGCCATCTCGATGGCCTTGAACATCGCGCCCGCCTTCTCGAACGTCTCCTCGTACTCGCGCTCGGGCCTGGAGTCGGCGACGACGCCGCAGCCCGCCTGTACGTAGGCGGTGCCCTCCGCGGCGACGACCGTGCGGAGCGTGATCGCCATGTCGAGGTTGCCGCCGAAGCTCACATAACCGAGCGCCCCCGCGTAGACGCCCCGCTGCTCAGGCTCGAGCTCGGCGATCACCTCCATGGCGCGGATCTTCGGCGCCCCCGACACGGTGCCGGCCGGGAAGGCGGCGCGCAAGGCGTCGAGCGACGTCTTGCCGTCGCGGAGCCGGCCGCTCACGGTCGAAGAGATGTGCATCACGTGGGAGTA
>VBHA01000142.1 GCA_005889495.1 Chloroflexota bacterium | reverse complement strand
AGCTCGAGGAGTTCGCGCTCGACCTGGTGCTCGCCGACCTCGCCTCGGTGGAGAAGCGGCTCGAGGTGGTGGGTAAAGAGGCCCGGGCCGGCAAGAAGGACGCGGTGGAGGAGGCAGAGGTCCTGGCCGCCGCCAAAGAGCACCTCGACGCGGGCCGGCAGCTGAGGACGATGACCCTCGAGCCCGACCAGCGGGCGATGCTGCTCAACATCTTTCCCGTCACCCTCAAACCCGAGGTCTACCTCGCCAACGCGGCCGAGGAGCTCCTGCCTTCGGGCGGAGATCCCGCCACGAAGGTGAAGGGCCTGGCCGACGCTGAGGGCGCACCCTCGGTCGCGCTGTCAGCGAGGCTCGAGGCCGAGCTGGCCGAGCTCGATCCGTCTGAACAGGCGGAGATGAGGGCCGGCTACGGCATCGACGAGTCAGGCCTCGGCCGCATCGCCCGCGCGGTCTGGGAGGCGGGCGGCCTCATCACCTACTTCACCGCGGGCGAGCCCGAGGTGAGGGCGTGGCCATGCGAACGCGACGCTCCGGCGCCCATCGCCGCATCGAAGATCCACACCGACTTCGAGAAGCACTTCATCCGGGCCGAGGTCACGTCGGTCGACGAGCTCGTGGCGGCCGGCTCGATGGAGGCGCTGCGCGCGGCCGGCAAGCTGCGCATCGAGGGCCGGGACTATCGGGTCAAGGACGGCGACGTGATCTTCTTCCGTATCGGCAGGTAGGCCACAGCCCCGCTAGGGGATGCCGTAGGCGGCGCGGGTCTGCCGGCGGAGCAGGAAGACCAGCACCGGTATCCCGACCACGATGAGCGACCACCCCGCGGAGACGATGGTCGCCGCGATCCAGCCCCAGGCGCGGAATCGCCGCAGCCCGTAGTAGGCGGCGGCGTGCAGGGCGATCGCGCACGCCTCCAGGAAGACGACGACCACCGCCTCAACCACCAGCATCCCCGCCGTGTCATGGGTCAGGCCCGAGCTGGCCAGGGACTGCTGGAGCTGCGCCCGTCCCTGCGGCGCCGCCAGGATGGCGGCGAACTGGGTCAGCTCGATCAGCCAGAAGACCGCTCCGACCGCAAAGAGCCAGGGCAGCCAGCGGAGGCGGTTGCCAGGCAAAGATTTACTCAATGGTCTTGACAGCAACTACATTCGGGGTTATAACTTGACTCGGGACACAACATATCGTAGCCAACGTCTCAGCCCGTTGAGTCCCACGGCCCAACGACAGAAGGCCGGAGGGGCAGCTCCTCCCCACGTGGTGGGGAGGTGGGCCTGAAAGGCCGGAGGGGCAGAAGCGAGCCCAGCCGGGAGGGGCAACTCCTCCCCACCGTGTCGGGAGGTCTGCTCCTCCCCACCGTGTGGGGAGGTGGCCCGCAGGGCCGGAGGGGCAGAGCGAGCCCGGAAGGGCGTGACATACCGCCAAGTGTTCTCGCATCACCTCATTTCAGCCCCGTCTAGACTTGCAGATCTATGAGCCGCAAGGGCAAGAAGCGAGTCAAGGGCAAGTACCGCGTTCCGATGCGCCAGCCGGGCCCGCTCACGCCCGTCGGCGGCACGCCGTCCGGCGCCCCAGCCGTTGGGATGCAGAAGAGCGTCTCCCAGGCCCGCGTCGGAGGCGACCAGGCTTTGGTCCGGGCGGTCGAGATGTCGCTCGGCGCCCGCAACCAGATCGTCAAGGGACGCGGGGGACGCTACATCGTCGAGTCCGCCGACCCCTCGATCCCCCTCGACCGCGTGCCCTACTTCACGAAGGACCTGGTCCGCCTGATCGTGGTCAGCGCCGCGATGCTGGTGCTCCTCGGCGTCGGCTCGTTGACGATCCCGCAGCTGGTCAAGTAACCGGGTAGCGATCCAGGGTCGGAACTGTAGAGTTTCGACCGCCAGAATGACGGTTCAGTCGAGGGACTCGGCAACCACCGCGATCCAGCAGACCATGCGCCGGCGTCGTTACGGCGGCGCAGACCACAGGCACCCGGTCAACGTCATGCACCACGAGCAGGCCACGGTCGGGGAGCAGCTCGCGGACGGGATCGCCTCGTTCATCGGCTCGTGGCGCTTCCTGATCATCCAGACCCTCCTGGTCGCGACCTGGGTGACGATCAACAGCCTGCAGGCCACCGGCCGGATCCACATCGACCCGTATCCGTACATCCTGCTCAACCTGGCGTTTTCGACTCAGGCCGCCTACACCGGCCCGGTGCTGCTGCTGGCGGGCAACCGGCAGGCGCAGAAGGACCGGCTCACCCTGGAGCATGCCGCCTCCGAGGCCGACAAGGCTGACCGGCAGAACGTGCAGATCCTGAAGGCGATCCAGCAGAACACGGAGATCACCGAAAAGAACAGCGAGGTCGCGCTGACGATCCTCGAGCACGTCCAGTCCCTCGTCCAGCAACACATCGAGGACAACTCCGACCGGAAGCAGGGGGGCGCCGACCGAACGTAGACTCTCGGCGTGAGAGTCGTCCTCTTCACCGGGAAAGGCGGGGTTGGCAAGACCTCCGTCGCCGCCGCCACCGCCGTCAGGTGCGCCGCCGCCGGCTACCGGACGGTGGTAATGAGCACCGACCCGGCGCACTCGCTCGGCGATTCGTTCGACATCGAGCTCGGGGCCGAGGCGAAGCAGGTCGGCAAGAACCTCTGGGCGCACGAGGTCTCCTCGCTGCACGAGATGCAGCGGCACTGGGCCAAGCTCCACGAATACGCGGTCGAGGTCTTCTCGACCCAGGGACTGGATGAGGTCCTGGCCGACGAGGTCGCCAACCCGCCCGGGATGGACGAGGTCGCGTCGTTGATGTGGATCAAGCACTACGCGCAGCGCGCGGAGCATGACGTGCTGATCGTGGACTGCGCGCCGACCGGCGAGACGCTCCAGTTGCTCACCTTTCCCGATGCCGCCAAGTGGTGGCTCGACAAGATCTATCCGTGGTCGCGGCGCGCGATGCGCGTCGCCCGTCCCGTGCTGCAGCCGATGATGGGCATGCCTCTACCTTCCGACGAGGTCTACGCGTCGCTGAAAGACCTCCTGCTCGACCTCGACGGCATGCGCAAGGTGCTCACCGACCCGGAGATCACGACCGTGCGCATCGTCCTGAACCTGGAGAAGATGGTGGTCAAGGAGGCCAAGCGCGCCTACACCTACCTCAACCTCTTCGGCTACGTCACCGACGCCGTGATCGTCAACCGCCTCCTGCCGGGCGACCTGCACGACGAGCTGTTCCAGAACTGGCAGCGAATCCACCAGCGCTACCAGGTCGAGGTCGAGCAGTCCTTTGCGGGGATCCCGATCTTCAACGTGCCGCTGTTCGACCGCGAGGTGGTGGGGGAGACGATGCTCGCGCGTATGGCGGACGCGGTCTATGGCGACCAGGACCCGGCGCAGCGGTTCGCCACCTCGAATCCCCAACGCATAGATAAGGACGGGGCGGACTACGTGCTCGCGCTCAAGGTGCCCTTCGTCGACAGGTCTGCGGTCGACCTGAGCCGGCACGACGGTGAGCTCTACGTCACGGTGGGCAACTACCGGCGCGAGATCACGCTGCCCCGCGTCCTGGCGCGGCGCGAGACGGCCGGAGCCTCGATCGAAGGAGGCGAGCTGAAGGTCCGGTTCGCGCCACGAGCCGAGAAGAAGGCGGACAAGAAGCGATGAGCCGGGACGGCGAGAAAGTCATCGAGCTCGTCAACGAGCTGGGCTCGCGCGTCGGCCACCTGCTTTCGGACATGGTCCCGCCGGCCGCGCAGGTGCACCTCCTGAATGCCCAGCGGGAGCTGATCACCGCCCTGATGCTCATCTACGAGAACCGCGTCGCCCCGGAGCCGTCCACCCGGCGGGCGCGGCGTGTGACCGGCCGGCGCCGGACGACAAAGCGCGACAACAAGATCCGCATCGATTGAGCCCACTTCTAGGCCTCCTCCTCGGGCTCGCGCTCCTTGTCCCCGCGATCGCGGTCGCGGTCCCAGTGCACGAGATGGGGCACGCGGCCGCCGCGTACTTCCTCGGCGACCGCTCCGTCCGCTACTTCGGCCACTTCAGCATCGACCCGCGGCGCTTCCTCGAGCCGGTCGGGGTGCTCACGATCTTTCTCGCCCTGGTCGGCTGGGGTAGGCGTGTCCCGATCCAGTCCAACCGGATCAGCAGCACCGGCCAGAAGGTGCTCTACGAGCTCGGCGGCCCGGCGGCCAACCTCGCCGTCGCCTTCGTCGTGGGCCTGCCCCTTCGGTGGCTGCTGTCGAGCGGCCAGCACGTCACTTTCACCTCGGTGACGGGCCTGCTCTTCGGTGTGGTCTACGTGATCGTGTTCCTGAACCTCTCGCTCTTCGCCTTCAACCTGCTCCCGATCCCCGGCCTCGACGGCTGGAACGTCATCGAGCACCTGCTACGGAGCCGCTACGCGCGCTTTTTCTTCGACGTCCACGTGAGGCAGCGCGAGATCTGGGCCGGCCTGGTCCTCATCCTCATCCTGTTCGAGTTCTTCAACCGGGTGAACCTGCTCAACTTCGTCATGTCGCCCTTATTCCAGCCGGCGAGCCTAATCTCAACTGGCACATGCATTCCATACGGCGTCCCGTACCTGAGCACCCTGTTTCCCTGCCTGCTGTAGGCACGCTCGTCAACGAGCCCGACTACGCCGAGCTCGTCAAGGAGCACGGGCGCGAGAGGGTGGTCGAGGCGATTCGGGCCCAGGTCGCCGCCGAACGCCAGGGCGGCGCTGAAGCCTCGACCAGGCACGACGCCGTCCTGGCGCGGCTCCGCGCCGGCGTCGCGCCGAGGCTGCGCCGCGTCATCAACGCGAGCGGGGTCATCCTCCACACCAACCTCGGGCGCGCGCCTCTCTCGAAGGCGGCGGTGGACGCCCTCGGGCTCGCGGCCGGCTACAGCAACCTCGAGCTCGACCTCGAGACGGGCAAGCGCGGCGAACGTGCCGGCCTGGTCGGGGGCTTGCTGACCTCGCTTCTCGGAGGCGAGGCCGCATTCGTCGTCAACAACAACGCGGCCGCGGTCCTGCTCGCCCTGAGCGCGCTGTGCAAGGGCAGGGAGGTCGTCGTCTCGCGGGGACAGCTCGTCGAGATCGGGGGGGCGTTTCGGATGCCCGACGTGATGCGGCTGTCCGGCGCACGCATGGTGGAGGTCGGAACCACGAACCGAACCCGCGCCGCCGACTACGAGGAGGCGATCACGCCACGCACCGCCGCGCTGCTGCGGGTTCACACCTCGAACTTCCGTGTCACCGGCTTCACCGAATCGGCCCCGCTCGCCGACCTGGCCGGCATCGCCCGCCGGCACGGCCTCCTGCTGCTCGACGATCTCGGCAGCGGCGCCACGGAGGCGATCGGCGACGAACCAACCGTCGCGGAATCCATCGAGCACTGCGACGTGGTCACGTTCTCGGGCGACAAGCTGCTCGGTGGGCCACAGGCGGGGATCGTCCTCGGACGCGAGGAGCCGGTCAGGAAGATGTCGCGCCACCCACTCGCGCGGGCGGTGCGCATTGACAAGCTCACGCTGGCCGCGCTCGAGGCTACCCTGCGCCAGCGCCTGACCGGACACGCGGACGACATCCCCGTCGAGCGAATGCTGCGTGCGCCGGTCGAAGAGATCAGGCGCCGGGCCGGGTTCTGGTCGGTGAAGCTGGCCGACCGCGGCGTGGAGACCCGGCTGGTCGAGAGCACGTCCGCGGCCGGAGGCGGCGCCCTGCCCGAGCATGGCCTGCCGACGGTGCTGCTGGCAATCGTGGGGCCGGCGTCACGCCTCGCGGCCGCGCTGCTCCACGGCGATCCGCCGGTCATCGCGCGCGTGGAAAGTGGCCAGTGCTGCCTGGACCCGCGCAGCGT
>VBHA01000113.1 GCA_005889495.1 Chloroflexota bacterium | reverse complement strand
CAAGCTGCACGTCCGCGAGCGCATCGACCTCCTCTTCGACCCTGGCACCTTCGTCGAGCTCGGGCTGCTGGCCAAGAGTCGCGACGGCTCTGACGACGCCCCGGCCGACGGAGTCATCACCGGTCACGGAGACGTCGACGGCCGCCAGGTCTGGGTCATCGCCTACGACTTCACGGTGATGGCCGGCTCGATGGGCGCGGTCGGCGAGCAGTTCAAGGCCGCCCGCGTGCGCGAGCTCGCGCTTCGCTACCGCAAGCCGATCGTCTGGCTGCTTGACTCGGCCGGCGCCCGCATCCAGGAGGCCGCGGGGTCGACGTTCGCCGGCACGGGCTGGCTGTTTGCCGACCAGGTCGTGATGTCGGGCGTGATCCCGCAGGTGGCCGCGATGCTCGGCCCATGCGCGGCCGGGACGGCGTACATACCCGGGCTCGCCGATTTTGTGCCGATGGTCAAGGACACATCGTCGATGGCGCTCGGAGGGGCCCGCCTCGTGAAGGCGGCGACCGGGGAGGACGTGACCGACCACGACATGGGCGGCTCCCAGGTGCACTGCTACGAGTCGGGCGTCGGCGACAACGAGGTCGAGAACGATGCCGACTGCATCGCCACCGTCCGGCGATTCCTCTCGTATCTGCCTTCGAGCAACACAGAGCCTCCGCCGTTCGTCGATACCGGCGACCCCGCCGACCGCGCGGTCGAAGGCCTCGAGAAGATCGTCCCCGCCAACCCTCGCTCCGCCTATGACGTACGCAAGGTCATCAAGGCGGTGGTCGACCGCGACTCCTGGTTCGAGCTCAAGCCCACGTGGGCGAAGAACATCGTCATCGGCTTCGCGCGAGCCGGTGGCCACGCTGTCGGGATCGTCGCCAACCAGCCGATGCAGAAGGGCGGCGTCCTCGATTCGGACTCCGCCGACAAGGCGGCGCGGTTCATTCGCATGTGCGACGCCTTCAACGTTCCGCTCGTGTACCTGATGGACGTCCCCGGGTTCATGGTGGGGTCGCAGGTCGAGAAGGAGGGCATCATCCGGCACGGGGCCAAGATGCTGTACGCGACATCGGAGGCGACTGTGCCGAAGGTGACGGTGATCATGCGCAAGGCGTACGGCGCGGGCTACTACGTGATGTGCGGCAAGGGCTACCAGCCGGACACAATCGTCGCGTGGCCGTTCGCGGAGATCTCAGTCATGGGACCCGAAGGCGCGGTCAACATCATCTTCAACAAGCAGGTCGAGGCCTCGGACGACCCAGAGGCGACGCGCGCGCAGCTCGTGGAGACGATTCGGGCGCAGATCACCCCTTATCTCGCGGCGGGCTGGGCGATGATCGACGACGTGATCGACCCATCGGAGACACGGCGGGTGATCATCAAGGGGATCGAGCAGGCGCGAGGCAAGAAGGTCGACAGGCCCTGGCGCAAGCACGGCAACATCCCGGTATGACATCCCCGGCGGGCAACCCGGTCGTCATCAGCGCCGCGCTGACCGGCGTGCTGGCGACGCGAGACCAATGTCCGGCGATCCCTTACACCCCAGTCGAGATCGCCGAGGAGGCGAAGCGTGCCGCCGACGCGGGCGCGGCGATCGTGCACATCCACGCCCGTTCTCCCGAAGGCGGCCCGGAGTGGGGGGTCGAGACATTTGCCCTCATCCTGTCCGAGGTTCGGGCTCGTACCGACGTCATCGTCAACTTCTCCACCGGCGCGATCGGGATCCCCGTGGAGGAACGGGTCGCCCACATCCGGGAGCTGCGGCCCGAGATCGGCGCCTTGAACATGGGCTCCATGAACTACGCGATCTACTCGGAGAAGAAGAAGGCGTTCTACCACGACCATGTGTTCGCGAATCCATTCAAGGACATCCGGTTCTTCCTCGAGGCGATGAACGACGCGGGTGTGCGTCCGGAGCTGGAGTGCTTCGACACCGGCCATATCGCCAACACCGCTCCGCTCATCGACCTGGGCGTGCTCCGGCCGCCCTACCAGTTCAGCCTGATCATGGGCGTGCTCGGCGGCATACCGGGCACGACGCGGCATCTGATCAACCAGGTGGAGAGCCTGCCCGAGGGCGCGCACTGGCAGGTGATCGGAGTCGGCCTGCGGCAGTGGGCGCTCGTCGCGGCCGCGGTCACGATTGGCGGCAACGTGCGTGTGGGCCTGGAGGACAACTTCTACGTCGAGGAAGGCCGCATGGCGAAGAGCAACGGCGACCTCGTCGAAAAAGCGGCTCGCCTGGCGCACGACCTGGGCCGCGACGTCGCCACGATCGACGAAGCCCGCACAATTCTCTGTCTGAGCAAACGATGACTGAGGTCAAAGCAGAGCTTGTGGGCAGCGTCTGGAAGATCACGACGCATCCTGGCGCGCAGGTCGCCGAAGAGGACGAGCTCCTGGTCCTGGAGTCGATGAAGATGGAGATCCCGGTCACCGCCCCCCGCGCCGGCACGGTCAAAGAGGTGAGGGTCAAGGAGGGCGAGGTCGTCAAGGAGGGCCAGGTCCTGGTCGTCCTCGAATGAAGCCGGCGCAGCTCCTGCTGGCCTACCAGCGGCTGGTCGAGAAGGAGCGAGAGCTGCGCGACGAGATCGAGCGCGTGGAGACCCTTCTCGCCTCCGACCCCAACATCGCTCACGCCGAGGAAGCACTGGCCGCTGCGCGGGAGGCGCAGCAGGCGATCCAGCTTCGCCTGCGTGAGTCGGACCGCGACCGCGAGGCGCACCGTGCCAGGCTGCGGTCGCGGGAGAAGGAGCTGATGAGCGGCCGGATCCGCAGCCCGAGCGAGCTCATGCAGCTGAGCACCGAAGTCCAGCACCTGAAGGCAAGCTTCGCGGACCTAGAGGAGGCCGAGCTGCGCCTCATGGAAGAGGGGGAGCTCGCCGACCAGGCGGTGGTCGAGGCATCCGAGCGCCTGCAGGAGGCACGGCAGCGGTCGTCCGACGACGAGCCCCAGCTGCGTCGGGACCTCGAGTCGTGGCAGGCCGACCTGGCGACGGTCAAGGCCGACAGCGAGGGGGCGTGGGCGCAGGTGCCGGCGGCGGCGCAGAACGCCTACCTGCGCGTGCGCGTGCACCCGCCGGTCGCGGAGGTGGATCGGAACCAGTGCCTCGCGTGCCACGTGACCGTGACGTCGTCGGGCATGCAGATCCTTCGCAAGGGTGACGGCATCGTCCAGTGCGAGAACTGCGGTCGAATCCTGGTGATGGCCTGAAGGTACTTCGACTCTTCACGGATGGCGCGGCGCGCGGAAACCCGGGCCCAGCCGGCGTCGGGGTGGTCATCGAAGACGACCAGGGGCTTCGCCTGCGCGGCCTGCACCGCTGGCTCGGCGTAACCACCAACAACGAGGCCGAGTACCGGGCGCTGCTCGAAGGGCTGAAGGCGGTCAGGGATTGGAAGCCGGACCGTCTCGAGGTCTACCTCGACTCCAAGCTCGTCGTCGAACAGGTCAACGGCCGCTACCGGATCAAGGCGCCCGAGCTCGTGCCCTTGCACAAACAGGCGACCGAGCTGCTTCGTGAGTTTCCGGATGTCAAGGTGGAGCACCTCGAGCGGGCCAGGAACCGCGGCGCTGACGCGCTGGCCAACATGGCGATCGACGCGAACGTCACGAAGAAGACGAAGACCGGGCGGTAGTCGCGCGGGCGTCGGCGGCGGCGAGGCGAATCGACTCCAGCTTCGCCGCCAGCGGGCGCACAGGGTGCCCAGCGGACCGGATACCAAACCGGCGACCGTCGTGGCGGACGAATCCCACCCCTCCGAGCTCGGCGAGTCCAGAGTAGACGCGGCCTGGAAACAGTGACTCGACCTCGGCCCAGGTGACCGGCTCTTTCAGTCGAGGTCCGCGGAAACCGTCGGTGTCGAAGCGGATGCCGGTGCGCCTGAAGCGCAAGGCGGTCAGCGCGCCGGCCCCGACTGTCCAAACGCCGAGGACGACCGCGACGGTTGCGGACGTCGAGTCACGGATCAGGCCGGCCTGGACGATTGTCGACACGCCCGTCAACACCAGGAGGACGACGAGAAAGGCGATCCCCGCGGCGAGCTGCGTTGTCGGACGCAGCTCGAGATTAGCCTCGTCTGCCGGTGACGCGACGATCGCGGCCCTTGCTGCCATCCACTCCGCAGTCGCGCGTTCGACCTCCGCTAGGTTGCGCGCCCGGACACCGATCGGAGCTGGCATGACCAGACCGAGGACAACGCCCGCAAGAGCTCCGACGGCGTGCGCCGCGAACGCGCTGATCGCCGGAGCCACCAGGCCCAGACCGAGGGTCGTCACGACCGCCAGGCCCGCAAGGAAGCGGCGTTCTCGCGCGAAGAACGCCTTACGTTCCATCACCAGCGCGGCGGCCGCCACGGCCATTAGCCCGCCCGAAGCGCCCAGCACGACCGCGAACGGATCCACAAAGAGGTAGACGAGCTCACCGGCCAGCGCGCCCGCGGCGAAGAGCAATGCCAGCCGGACAGCGCCTATGTCCTTTTCCAGCCAGCTGCCGAGGAGCAGCACGAAGGCAACGTTGTTGAGGAGGTGCCAGGGGGCGATGTGCAGGAACACCCCTGTCACCACGCGCCACGGCTCGTCCTGGACAAACGCCGGGATGAACGCGTACTGGAGGTCGAAGTCGCTCACCCGGCCGAGCAGCGTTGCTGCTGGTTCGTGCGCAAGTTGAACGGCAAATGTGACCACGCAGAGCAGGGCTATCGAGGCCGAAGCGGGGTAGCGGCGAAGCCGGCGGGCGAGGACCACGGCTCAAGAGATAACCGATGTCGAGGCTGAATGGGATTGTGGGCGCCTGGGTAGACTTACCGGCGGGCCGAGGCGGACGGGTGACCGCCGGCGAAGTGAATAGCGTTGGAGGAAAGTCCGGGCTCCGCAGAGCAGGGCGCTGGGTAACACCCAGTCGGGGCGACCCGAAGGAAAGTGCCACAGAAAATTACCGCCAGGCGAGATTGATCTCCGGAGAAATGTCGTCAGGTAAGGGTGAAAAGGTGGGGTAAGAGCCCACCGGCGACCGGGTGACCGGCCGGCCAGGTAAACCCCGCCCGGAGCAAGACCAAATAGGAGGACCAGCCGGATCGAAAGGTCCGGTCAAAAGACGGCTGCTCGCCGAGTCCTCGGGTATCGGTCGCTAGAGACGCGGCGTAAGCCGCGCCCCAGACAGATGGTCACCGTCCCGCGAGGGACACAGAACCCGGCTTACGCGCCGTTCTCGGCCCACCACCCAGCTGTTGAAGTAAATCCAGATCGACCACGCATCGAGCCGGTTGATATCGAGGCGCGGAGCCCAGTGG
>VBHA01000112.1 GCA_005889495.1 Chloroflexota bacterium | reverse complement strand
CCATCCGCTGCTGGATCTCCTCGAAGCTCGGACGCCCTCTGTCGTCGAGGGCCACGATCTCGCCGTCCAGGATGACCTCGGCCGAGCCGAGCGCTCGGCCCATCTGGTGCATCTCGGGGTAGCGCGCGGTGATGTCCTCGCCGGTCCGGCTCTGGAGCCGCACGCGGCCGCCGTCGACGTACGCGAGCGCGCGGATGCCGTCCCACTTGAACTCGAAACCCCACGCGTCGTCCGGCGTCGGAAGCCTGGTCACGAGCTTGGCCATCATCGGCGTGATCTTGTCCGGCATCGGCTTGCGGTCAGGATCCTGGGGCGGATCCATGCGGTGGATCATCCAGTCGTTGCCGCGGGTCTGAAACAGCACGTAGCGGCCCTGCAGCCGCTTGCCGTGGAAGTCGACCATCACCTCGCGGTCGGACCACTTGACCGGGTCGTAGGTGCCCTCGTCCCAGATCATGACCTGGCCCCCGCCGTATTCGCCCTTGGGGATCTCGCCCGCGAACTTGAAGTAGTCGAGCGGATGGTCCTCGACGTGGACGGCGAGGTGGTTCTTCTTCGGGTCGGGTGGGATGCCTTTGGGGACAGCCCACGAGACCCCGACCCCGCCCTTCTCCAGCCGCAGGTCCCAGTGGAGCCGCCTCGCGTGGTGCTCCTGGACGACAAACCGAAGCGCCCGGGCAGCCTTCTTGGGAGGGGTCCCCGCGAGATCACGGCGAAGCCTCGGATCTCGTGGGGACTTCACCCGAGCGCCGGGTTCAGGGGTCTTCTTGAAGTCCCGTTTCGCTTCGTATTCGGCGAGCTTCTTCGCCATCAGATAGAAGGTTAGGCCACGGCCTCCCGCTCCTCCTCGGCCATGACCGCCACCCTCCTCGGGCCGCGGACGAAGAGGCACGCCGCCGCCGCCACCACCAGGACTGCGATGGGCAGCAGCAGGGTCGGGTGCATGGCGTCGACGAAGGCGTGAGTGAAGACGTATCGCGCGATCGCCTCGACCTGCGCCGGCAGCTGGAGGTTCGCGCCGGCCTGGCCGGCCCCGACCTCGAAACCCGAACGCCCGGCGTTGCTGAATCCATCGACGAACGGCCCGCGGTACTGCTCCGGCAGCCGCCCGGACGCGGCCACTGCCTGGTCGTGCAGAGCCAGAGCGAGACGGTTCTGCAGGAAGGCGCCGACGACGGCGCTGGCGAGCACGCCCCCCAGCTCCTGGATCGTGTTGATGACCCCCGACGCGACGCCCGCCAGCTGAGCCGGCAGGTCGCGGGTCGCGATGCTGAAGACCGGCGTCCAGATGCAGCCCATGCCGAGGCCGCTCAGGATCAGTCCGGGGGCAAAATCCCAACGGCCCGAGTCGGCGTGCGCGGCCCAGTCGATGTAGCCGCTGCCCGCGGCGAGCGCGAGCAGCCCCGGGATCAGCAGGTACTTGCCGTTCACCTTCTGGACGAGGCCGCTCGCCACGCCGGACGAGACGATCATCGCCAGCGGCTGGAGGGCGATGGTGAGCCCGGCGTCGATGGCGCTGAGCCCGAGCACCGACTGCATGTAGATGGTGAGTGGGAGGTAGAGGCCGAGGATGGCGAAGCCCATGGCCGCCATCACGAAGGTCATGAGCGTGAAGTTGCGGTCCTTGAACACCGCGAACGGCAGGAGCGGCTCCGAGCCCTGGCGCCGCGCCTGGTAGTAGAGGAACACCGCGAGCAAGACCACGCCGGCCGCGATGATCTCGGGGATCGTCACAAACCCGCTGACCACCCCCCAGTCGTAGCGCTGGCCCTCGATCAGCCCGTAGATCACGCCCAGCAGGCCCGCCGTGGCCAGGGCCACGCCCGCGAGGTCGAGTCGGTGCCGGCGGCCGGGCCGGAGGTCGGGGATCAAGAGCATCGCGAGCGCGACTGTGATGATGCCGATCGGCAGGTTGACGGTGAAGATCGAGCGCCAGCCGAAGTGGGTGACGAGGAACCCGCCGACCGTCGGACCGGCGATCACCGCCAGGCCGGCGATCACCCCGTAGATCGCGAACACACCGCCGCGCTTCTCGACGGGGAAGAGGGACATCATCAGCGGCAGGCCCTGCGGGGCGAGCACCGCCGCGCCGAGTCCCTGTAGGCCGCGGGAGACGATGAGCTGCGTCGGGTCCTGGGCCAGGGCGCTGAAGCCGGACGCGATGGTGAAGATGACGACGCCGGCCGCGAACAGCTTGCGGGGGCCGTAGATGTCGCCGAGCCTCGCCGAGGAGATCAAGAGGACGGCGTAGAGGAGGCTGTAGGCGTTTAGCACCCACAGGACCTCATCCAGGCTCGCGTGCAGCCCGTCGAGGATCGACGGTATGGCGATGTTCACGATCGTCAGGTCGAGCAGGGTCATGAAGAGGCCGAGCACGAGCACGCCGAGCGCGGCCATGGGGTGATTGCGGATGCTGGTCACTTCGCCTCCTCCTCTTTCGTGAGTCGAACCTCGAGCCCGATCCCTTCTGTGCGGATCTCGCACGTCTGGAACGGGCTCTGCCGCGCCAGCCGTTCGAACTGTGCCGGCGCGTAAGCGCGACGCTTGAGCATCTCGAGGGTCGCTTTCGTCGTGAAGGTGCCGACCCGCCCGAGCTCCATGCCGTCCACCTCGCGGTCGATGTCCGCGTGCGTCGCGTGCCTGCTCATGTCCTGGATCACGGCCGTGCCACCGGCGCGAAGCACGCGGTGCATCTCGGCCAGCGCGCTGCGCGGCAACGTGAAGTTCTTGAACGCGGCCTGGCACACGACCAGGTCGAAGGAGCCGTTTGCGAAGGGCATCTCGGCCACATCGCCCCGCTGGAAGTCGACGGCCACGCCTGCGTGGCGGGCGGCATCGGTGGCGATCTCGACGAACGTCCGGCTGATGTCCAGGCCGGTCACGTAGGCTCCCAGGCGGGCCATCTCGATCGCCAGGTAACCGGGGCCGGGCGCGACCTCGAGCACCCGCCCGTTCGCGGGCAGCCCGGCGATCAGCTGCGCAGCCTGCTTGCGGTAGGCCTTGCGCTGCCTCGCGGTGCCCCTGACCCGTGCGTACCACCTCGCGACCGGGCCTTCCATCTCAGGGGCCTTGAATCGCCAGCGTCGTGTCTCGGTCATCTCCATCTCGTTTCTCCTACTTTCTCTAACACCGTTAGGCGCCTGATTCGGCACAATACACCTAACGGTGTTAGGATTGCAAGCGGCACTAGCGCCTGTAGAGGAGAATTGCGCAAATTGAGCCCGGAGGAAGAGAAGCAGCGGGGCCTGACCCGGGAACGCCTGGTCCAGGCCGCGCTCGACCTGATCAACCACGATGGCCTGGACGGCCTGGCGATGCGCGCCCTGGCCGACCGCCTCGACGTCAAGGCTTCGTCGCTGTACTGGCACGTCAGGGACCGCCGTGAGCTGCTCGAGCTGCTGGCGGAATCGATCCTGGAGCGCGTCCGCCACCCCCGGCCCGCGGACGGATGGCGGCAGGCGGTGCTGGCGACATGCGAGTCCCTGCGCCGCGAGGCCGCGAGGCAGAAGGACGCCGGCCGGGTCCTGCTCGAGGTGCCCGAGGCGATCCAGCGCAGCGACGTTTTCGCCGACCTCCGCCGGCAGCTGGAGAGCGCCGGCCTGTCGCCGTCGGAGGCTGCGGAGGTGGCCCTGATGGCGATGACTTATGTGATCAGCGAGGACACGTCCGTCGAAGAGCCGAAGATCAAGAGGGGCGCCACCGCGTCGATCGCGATCGACTCTGGTTCGCGCGGGGTGGTCCTGCGCGCCGGAGATCCGGCGATGTCGTCGCTCATCCAGGTGCCACACGACCGGACGGCGGCCGCGCAGGCGGTCGTCCGAGGCGAAACCGTGGTGGTGCGCCGTCTGCGGGGAGTCGGCCACGGCGAGATCGAGCTCAACCCGAATCACCCGTGGACCTTCAAGGTCCAGGCGCCGACCTGGAACACGGTGCTCGACGTGGGCGGCCTGGACGTCAGGGGCATTCACGTCGACAGCGGCGCGAGCAGGCTCGAATGCTTTCTGGGGATGCCGCGCGGGGTGGTGCCGATCCACGTCTCGAGCGGGGTGGTCGGCGTCTCGATCCACCGCCCTACGGGAGCCGCCGTCGTGGCGATCGCCCACACGGGGGCGGTGAAGTTGAAGCTGGACGACTACGCGACCAGGGTGGCCGTGTTCGACGTGCACTGGCAGAGCGAGGGGGCGGCCAAGGCCAGAGACCGCTACGAGCTCGACGTCAGCAGCGGCGTCGTGAACCTGCAGCTCGACACGTACACGCCGAAGGTGAAGCGCGTCGAGCCGGCGCCGGCGCGGGCGCAACGTGCCGGAGCACCGGCATCGGCCCTGGAGATCCTGCTTGACGGCGTGGAGGCACGCATCAAGCGCTGAAGTCCGGCGGGAGCGCCGAAGCTCCGCGTGGGCAACGAATAATCGAATAAGCGTTTATTCTGCTAATCTCCTCGAGTGGCCCTCTATGCCGTGCCGCCAAAATCGCAGCCGCTGGAGCGGCGCCTGACCGAGCTGGACCGACTGAGGTCCTACCTCGCGCGGCAGCTGGGCGAGTCGGCCCAACCCTGGACTGGAGCGCTCAGGCGCCTGGCCGCCGCCGAAGCGGCGGTCGCCTCGACGTCGATCGAAGGTTATGGGGCGAGCGTCGAGGATGCCGTCGAAATCCTGGCGGGTGGTCACCCCGCGCAGACCCCCGCCGACACGCAGCGGATCATTGCGGCCTACGGGCAAGCGATGGATCGGGTGGCGACGCTGGCTGATGACCGCCACTTCGAATGGACTCGTCAGACGCTGCTCGAGCTCCACTTCCTTGTCTGCCATCCCCAACCCGAGGCTAAGCCGGGGCGCTTGCGCGACGGTGCGGTCTACGTGACGCGCGGTCCCGGAAGAGATCCGTTTCGGCCGCCGGACGCGGCAGATTTGCCGCACCTGTTGGATGAGCTGGCTGGCTGGCTCCAGGCGGGCGATGTGTCCCGCCACCCGGTGATTCGAGCGGCGATGGGTCATCTCAATCTGGTTTCAATCCATCCTTTTCGCGACGGCAACGGACGGCTGGCGCGAATCGTCCAGTCCCTGGTGCTCGCGAGAGAAGGGATATTGAGGCCGGAGTTCGTGTCGATCGAGCCCTATCTCGGCAGCCACACGCGCGAGTACTACGCGGTCCTGGAGCGGACCCAAGGGCCCGCCTACGACCCAGATCGTGATGGCGGGCCGTGGATTGAGTTCTGCATCGACGCGCATCTGTCGCAGGCAACCGAACGCCGGCGTTGGGTCCTGACCGCCTACGCCAGGCACGATTTCTGCGTTCGAATCGCAGCCGCTGCGGGCTATCCGGAACGCTTCGTGATCGCGCTGGATCAGGCGTTGCTCGGCTTGCCGTTGACGAACGCGGAGTATCGACGCGAGGCGAGCGTTGCAAGCCCGACCGCGGTGCAGGACCTACAGCGGCTTCGTCGCGACGGCCGGCTCGAGCAGCAAGGGGCCGGGCGGTCGGTCCGGTACGTCGCGACCCCCGGGCTGAGGCAAGAATGGTCGAGCTCGTGGGAGAGCTCGCAGGTGAAGGCCGCTGTCGACATCGAGGAGGAATCCGTCAAGGCCTGAGGCTTAAAGGACGGGGTTTCGACCGAGGAAGGTCGCGCGCGTAGCCATTGAAGCCACGCCAATGAAAAGCCAGGCAGGAGCTGCCAGAGCGTCAGTTGACCCGGACGGTGGCACGCCACATGTGCCCCTTGTCACAGCGCCCGGTATTGCCGCCGCAACTTTGCCTCACGGCACTGATCGTGGCCTGACCGCTCTTGGCGGCTCGGTAGACGGCAACTTCGTCCACGCGACGATACGTGCTGTCCTCTTCGATCTGAGCCGGCCCGCTGACAGTGCTGAGCACGCTGGCGTCAGAAATAGTCACGTCCTTCCATAGGTCCGAGGTGTCGACTCCGGCGGAACCCGACAGATCGAGCGCGATCGTCCGGCCCTTCTCGAGAGTGAAGGTCTTATTGGCCGCGCATTCTTGCAGCACGAGGGATGCGCTGACGGTCGTCGCTGGGGTGGGATCCGGTGAGCCGCAGAAGTAGCTCGGGTCGTCTATCGGGACGAAGAGGAAGTCATAGATCCAGATCCCGGCGGCCAGGAAGCCGACGCCGGCACCGAGCGCCAGAAGCCGCTGGTTCATACGGCCTGAAACGCTGCGACCGCGCTCAACGTCACGGTTCGGCCCTCAACAGCCGGGGTTCGCATCCGTGAGCTGCTCTCCTGACTTCCGACGCAAAACGCCTGGTCTAAAGGCAGCCGTTGGCGGGTAGGCCCGCCTGCCT
>VBHA01000111.1 GCA_005889495.1 Chloroflexota bacterium | reverse complement strand
GTCGACGAGCCGGCGCAGCTGCAGCCGCGGCGGGACGTACACGAGCACCACGTCTGAGTAGAGCGGCTCCAGGCCGTTCTCAAACAGCAGCGGCACGTCGTGGATCACGACGCTCGCCCCATCCCTGTCGGCCTCCGCGGTTCGGGCCGCCATCCACTCGCGCACGAGCGGGTGCACGATCGCGTTGAGACGCCTCCGGGCGCTCTCGTCGTGGAAGACGAGCTCACCCAGTTTCGCGCGGTCGATCTGTCCGTTGCGTACGACGTCCGATCCGAACTCGGCCACCACCGCGTCGAACCCCGGGTTACCCGTCGCGTACACCGCGTGGCTCGCCTCATCCGCGTCGACGATGGCCGCACCCAGCTCGCGGAACATGCCCGCCACCGTCGACTTCCCAGACCCCGCGCCGCCCGTCAGCCCAATGAGCTTCAATTTGCAGAAGTGGCTGACGAGGACAAATTCGACGCGGTCGTCGTCGGGGCCGGCCCGGCGGGCACCGCGGCCGCGATCACCATGGCCAAGGCCGGGCTGCAGGTCGCGCTGCTCGAGCGCGGCGCCAAGCCCGGTTCCAAGAACGTCATGGGCGGCATCCTCTACACCTACTACCTCGAGCAGATCGTAGGCGAGGCCTGGAAGGAAGCTCCGCTCGAGCGGCCGATCATCGAGGAGCGCCGCTGGCTGATGACGCCTGAGGCGGCGATCAGCTTCGACTACAAGAACATCCGCAACCGCGAGCATCCGCATTCCTTTTCCGTGCTGCGCGCCCGGTTCGACGCGTGGTTCGCCGAGCAGGCGGAAAAGGCGGGCGCGATGGTGGTGCCGGAGACGGTCGTCGACCGGCTCATCACCCGCAACGGCCGTGTCGTCGGAGTGGGGACCGGTCGCGGCGACGACGTCTATGCAGACGTGACGATCATCTGCGAAGGCGTCGGGCTCGGCACCGGGCTGCTCGAGAAGACGGTGATCGACGGCAAGCCGCTGCGCCGCAAGCTGCGGCCTGACGAGGTCGCGATGGCCGTGAAAGAGATCATGCAGCTCGACCCTGGCCTCATCGAGGAGCGCTTCAACTGCGAGTCGGGCGAGGGCTGCACGGTCGAGTGCTTCGGCGACTCGACGATGGGCATGTCCGGGTTCATGTTCATCTACACCAACCGCGACACCCTCTCGGTCGGTGGTGGCGCGTTGCTCAGCGAGTTCAACAAGACGCTGCGTACCCCGAACGACCTGATGGAGCACTTCAAGCAGCACCCTGCGGTCAAGCCCCTTCTGCGCGGTGCGGAGACGGTCGAATACCTCGCACACCTGATTCCCGAAGGCGGCTACCGCGGCATCCCCAAGGTCTACGGGCCGGGCTACCTGGTGTGCGGGGACGCGGCGATGCTGTCCAACCCCGTCCATCGCGAGGGATCCAACCTGGCGATGGAGTCAGGCAGGCTGGCGGGCGAGACCGTGGTCCACGCCAAGGAGGCAGGCGATTTCTCAGACCGGCGGCTGGCCGAGTACCGGGGCCGGCTGGACCACTCCTGGATCATGGCCGACATGAAGAAGTACGACAAGGCTGTGCCGCTCCTGGAGCACAACCCTCAGCTGCTGACGAAGTACCCGTCAGTGGCGGACCGCGCCCTCGACGAGTTCTTCCGCGTCGACGGGACGTCGAAGTGGGACAAACAGAAGAAGATCTTCAAGATGCTGCGCAAGGAGGGCCTGTTCAGGATGGGCTGGGATACGTTCAAATCCGTGTGGGCGATGAAATGAAGGCGCTGCAGCAGACCGCGGACGGAGTGGTGTACGAGGACGGCGTCCTGCGCCTGCCCGACGGGCGCGAGATGGCGTGGCGATGGTGGGGAGAGCCGGGAGGCAGGCCGCTGCTGCGCATCCAGGGGACGCCCAGCTCGCGTCTGCAGCGAAACCCAGACGAGAGTGCGCTCAAAGAGACGGGGGCCAGGTACCTCATGGCCGACCGTCCCGGGTACGGTGGCTCGACGCGCAAACCGGGCCGCGGGATCGCCGACGTCGCGGACGACTACGCGGCCCTGCTGGAACACTTCGGGCTCGAGCGGGTGCCGGCCATGGGCACCAGCGGCGGTGGGCCACACGTACTGGCGCTGGCGGCGCGCCATCCCGACCGCGTTTCCGCGGTCACCGTGGTCGTGGGCGGGACGCCGCTGGTCGAGGACGAGGTCAAGCACCTGGTGGGCGTCAACGCCCGCGGCTACGCGCTGGCCGAGCAGGGCTGGCAGCCACTGCACGAGTTCTTGGTCGAGGTCCGCAAGCGATTGCTGAGCGATGAGGGCATGCAGGGTGTGCTCAGCGATGCGCCCGAGTCCGACCGCAAGATCATGTCGGACCCAGCGTGGCAGCGAATGTCGCGCGAGAACATCGCCGAGACCTTGCGCCAAGGGGCGGAGGGTTGGACCGACGAGTCGTTCGCGATGCACGGCAGCTGGGACTTCGAGCCGGCGGACGTCAAAACGTCGGTGACGTGGTGGCACGGCGACGACGACAAGAACGCGCCGCTCTCAGCCGCGCGGCGTGTCGTCGCGAAGCTGCGGAATGTCGACCTTCGGGTCTGGCATGACGAAGGCCACTTCGCGTCGCTGGTCCACGACAAGGAGATCGTGAGCGAGCTCCAGTCCCGGTCTACTTCGAGACGCTGACCTGGATGGTGTGGTAGCCGCTGGCGCCGCTCGGGAAAGACGGCGCGGAGCTGGGGTCCTGCCTCTGGCCTGAGCCGTCGGTGGCGCGCACCCTCAGCCTGTAGACGCCCTCGGAAGCGGGCGTCCAAACAGTCCGCCAGCGCACCCAGGTCAGGTTGGAAAGAGGCGGGTCGAGCGAAACCTGGGTCCACGTCGAGTCATTGGTCGTGATCTCGACCTTGCTGACGCCTCGGGTGCCGGCGAAGGCGACCCCGCCGACCTCGATCGCTCCGATGCGCACGATGTCACCGTCCCGGGGTACGTCGAACCGCGCCGTGGTCTTGACGACGGCGTTGTGGTCCCAACCCTGCTGCTCCCAGAACCCGCGCAGCTCCGAGCTCGACAGCTCGATTGTGTCGAGCCATTTGGGGGCCTTCATGCCGTAGTGCCCCGGGATGACGAGTCGAGCGGGAAAACCGTGGACCATGGGCAGCGGCGCGCCGTCGAGGTCATAGGCGACGAGGATCTCCGGCGTCCCCTCGACCGTGCTCAGGGGAAGGCTCTCGGTGTAGCCGTCGCGGGCCCGAAAGCCGACCCACGACGCGCCTCCCTGGGGCGACGCGCCGGCGACCAGGTCGCGCAGGCGCACTCCGGTGAACTGACCGGTGCTCATGAGGTCGCCACCGACGTTGTTGCTCACGCAGGCGAACGTCACGTACTCCTCCGTCGGTGAAAGTGCGCGCAGGTCGCCGAGGGAAAGGGTCATCGGCTTGTCCACCATGCCGCTCACGTGCAGCCTCCACGCCTGGCCGTCGACCGTGGGGTCGTAGCCGACGATGTTCTTGGAGACGACGTAGAAGTTCTGGACCGGTGTGATGTCGGGCGAGATGCCGCGCAGGGCCGACTCCGGCGAGTTGAAGATGGCCGCGTACCAGTCAGGGAGGAGGCGCAGGGCCAGGCCGCCGATGCTGATCGCCGCGATCGATATCGGCACCGCCGAAAGGAGCCGGCGCCGCCCCATGTCGACCCCGTACGGCCCCTGCCCTCCGTACTGCAGGACCACGGCGTAGATCGCGAACAGCGCGGCCCAGGTGAGCGGGGTCGCGGGACCGTCGTTGAGGCCGAGCATGCCCGCGCCGCCGACCGGGAGCAGCACGGTGCAAACGAGGAGCCAGCCCGCCCCCGCGAAGACGAAGGGAAGCCACGAGGAGGTCCAGCGGAGGTTGGCGATGGCCGACACGGCCCCCAGCACGCCGAGGGCCAGGACCATCGCGACGATCAGGCCTGCCTCCTCCAGCACCTTGCCCGCGTGCTGGAGGTTGTCGATGAGGAAGCCGAATACGAATCCGGGCATGAGCGAGAGCAGCGGTTCGTTGAGCAGCCCGGGCAGCGGGCGGAGGCCGAGGAGGAGCGCCGCGTAATACATCACCGCCACGAGGGCGGCACCCGCGACACATCCCCACCCGAACCCGCTGAGAGCCGCCTGCTTCCGTGTCACCGCGAGAGGTTGTACCACCGAATCATGTCGATTGCTTTACAGCGAGAAGCAACGGCACAGTCGGCGGCTGGTAGCATCCTCGGGTCGGAATGGCCGCCCCGATCACCCCCGAAGACCTCTACCGTTTCCGCTGGATCGACCACGTCCGCCTCAGTCCTGACGGCGAGCGTGTCGCCTACCAGGTGAGCTGGGCAGACGCGGCTTCCCGGCAGAATCGAAGTCGTATCGTCGTCCGCCGGCTGCTCGACCCGGAGCCGGTGGAGCCGACCGCCGGCATCCTTCGCGACCACTCGCCGGAGTGGTCGCCCGACGGCCGCAGCATCGCGTTCGTGAGCAGGGTGGGCCCGGTCGATCAGCTGTTCGCGCTCGATATCACCACCGGCGGACCGCCGCGGCAGCTCAGCTCGGTTCCGGACGGCGTGGGCATGCCGCAGTGGTCGCCAGACGGTAAACGCATCGGATTCCTCGGCGCCGTGCTCGCGGACCCCGACGCGGTGGTCGACGACCCGCGGGCGCCTGAGAGCCGTGAGCAGATCCGGCGAGCGCCGGTCGCCCGGGTCGTGCGCCGTCTCGACTACAAGCACGACGGCCGGGGTTACGTCGACGGTCGCTACCACCACCTCTTCTGTGTGCCTGCGGCAGGCGGCGATGCCAGGCAGCTCACCGACGGCCCGTGGGACGTCTCCGACTTCGACTGGGCGCCCGACAGCACCCGCCTCGTCGTCGCCGGCAACGCGGAGCCTGGGGCCGACCTTCAGCGGGAGCTGAACCTCTACCTCGTCGACGTCGAGGCCAATCGGGTACGGCTCGGCGGCGGCTTCTATCTGAGCTCGCCGATCTGGTCCCCGAAGGGCGACCTGATCGCCTTCATCGCCCCGAACGGCCTCGACGTCGGCCTGCTCGAGCGGCTGTGGGTGGTGCCCCTCGCCGGCGGCGGTCCGCGCTGCCTCACCGCCGACCTCGACCAGGCGGTGAACGACAGCGTGATCAACGACATGCGCTCCGGGCATGCGACCCGGGTCATGTGGTCGGCGGAGGGGGACCGGATCTTCTTCCCCGCCAGCGGGCCGGGCGTCACCACCATCCAGTCGGTCGACCTCGACGGCAATCTTCGCGAGGAGGCGGGCGGCCGGCGCCGGATCTACGACTTCGATGTCGCTTCGGGCGTGATCGCGTTCTGCGCCTCCGACCCTCGGACCCCCGGCGAGCTCTACATGCTCACCAAGGGCGCCGAGGCGCGGGTCACCGACCTCAATCCGTGGCTTCACGACCGGTTCGTGGCCGAGCCGCAGCAGGAGTACTTCAAGGCCCCCGATGGCTGGAGCCTGGAAGGGTGGGTCCTGAAACCGCAGGACTTCTCCCCTGACCGCGTGTACCCGACGGTGATGGAGATCCACGGAGGACCCCACGCACAGTACGGCTGGTCCTTCTTCCACGAGCTCCAGGTCCTGGCGGGCATGGGCTTCGTCGTCTTCTACATGAACCCGCGCGGCTCCGACGGTTATGGGGAGCGCTTCCGGCGCGACGTCGTCCGCGACTGGGCGGGCAGGGACTACATCGACCTGATGAGCTCGCTCGACCAGGCAATTGATCGGACAGGATTCATCGACGCCAAGAAGCTTGGGGTTGGCGGCGGGTCGTACGGCGGCTACATGACCAACTGGATCATCGGCCAGACCGACCGCTTCGCGGCCGCCGTGTCGATGCGCTCGATCTCGAACCTCGTCAGCGAGTACGCGCAGCACGACATCGTGCTGTGGGGCCTGCTGCAGCTCGGGCCGCCGCCCTGGCCGGACCTCGACGAGCTGTGGCGCCGGTCGCCCATCCGCTACGTCAAGAACGTGCGCACGCCGCTGCTCCTGACCGCCGGGGAGATGGACCTGCGCTGCGCGATGTCGCAGTCGGAGGAGCTGTTCGGCGCCCTGCGCCTGCTGGGCAAGACCGTGGAGCTCGTCCGGTTCCCAGAGGAGTCGCATGACCTGTCGCGTGCGGGCCGGCCCGACCGGCGAGTCGAGCGCCTGAAGCGGATCGCGGGCTGGTACGAGCGCTACCT
>VBHA01000110.1 GCA_005889495.1 Chloroflexota bacterium | reverse complement strand
CCGGCGCTTCGCGCCACCTCCCCATAAATGGGGAGGACAACTTCTACTCAGCGACCAGGAGGTCTTCCCGGTCCCGCCAGCGGTCGAGGAAGCGGTACATGTTGCGTTTCGACAGGCGGTCGCGCTCGGCCGGGTCGGTCGACTCCCAGAGCCGGTGTTCGTGCTTGACGACCGGCAGGCCGCCGACGGCCACCGCCCGGCCGCCGCGGTCCCGGAGTCGAAAGCTGAACTCGACGTCGGCCATGCGGTAGAAGCGGAACCTCGGGTCGAAGCCGCCGACCGCGGCGGCATCCGCCTTGCGGAAGGCCATGCAGTAACCCTCGATGGCGTCGACCTCCGGGCCGGCGCTCTCGTCGAACTCCTTGAGCGTGCCCGCGCCGCGCAGGCCAAATGGACCGGCGACCACGACCGAGGGATCCGACATGACCCCGAGAAGCGGTGAGATCGCATCGCCCGTCAGTTCGACGCCCGGGTCGAACAGGACGATCACCTCGCCGGCGGACGCATCGATCCCCGCGTTGACCGCCGCGCCAAAGCCCAGCGGTGAGTCGAGACTGATGACTCGCAGGCGTTCGGCCGCGCGCTGCTTCAGCCAGCCGGCCATACGAGGTTCACCAGAGTTGTCGACGACCACCGCCTCGAAGTCCGCCTTCGTGTGCGTGAAGACGGAGAGCAGCCAGCGTTCGGCGTCGGGCTGCCAGCCGTGCACAACGGTCAGCAGGGTGACGGCGCGGGCGGTCGGCCGCGGGCCCGAGGCGGCCGGCGCGGTGATCGCTTGCAGCTCGCTGCCGGTCGGGCTGTCGATGACGTCCCATCCGCCTTCGCGCATCTGCCGGCGAATGGCGTCCGCCGCCTCGAAGTCCCGCGCTCGCCGGCGCTCGACGCGCTCGGTCAGGAGCCTCTGAGCTTCCTGCTTATCCGTGCTTCTTCTTTTTGACCGCCGCGGTCAGCGCGGGCACGATCTTGAGTGCGTCGCCGACGACCCCAAGGTCCGCCATCTTCATGATCGGCGCCTCGGCGTCCTTGTTGATGGCGATGATGATCTTGGACGTCTTCATCCCGACCGTGTGTTGCATCGCGCCGGAGATGCCCACCGCGATGTAGACGCCGGGGCGGACGGACTTTCCCGTCTGGCCCACCTGCATCGAGTACGGCACCCATCCGGCGTCGACGACGGCGCGGCTGGCGCCGACTGCTCCGCCCAGCGCGCCGGCGAGGTCCTCGAGCAGCGGGAAGTTCTGCGGCCCGCCCATTCCCCGGCCGCCGCTGATGACGACCCGCGCGTCCTCGAGCTTTACCTTCTCCGAAGCCTCGACCACGCGTTCCGCGATGTGCGCGCGCTTCGATGCCTCGGCCACCGGCGTCTCGAGCTGCTTGACCTCGGCCGTCCCGCCGGACTCGGACGCCTCGAACGACTTGGGCCGGATCAGCACGATCGCAGGCCTGGCGTTGGCTTTCATCGAGGCGAGCTTCGAACCGCCGAAGTACGGCACCTTGGCGACAAATCCACCGTCCTCCGCGGAGATGTCGCCGGCGTTGGCGATGAGGCCCACTCCGAGCCGAGCGGCCAGCCGCCCCGCGACCTCGCGGGAGTCGGGCGTGAACCCGAACAGGATCGCGTCCGGCTTCTCCTTCTCGTAGAGCGCAGCCAGCGCGTCGGTCGCGGGTTCGGCGATGTAGTCGTCATAGGCCGCGTCCTCGTTGACGTGGACGACCTTCGCGCCGTGCTTGCCCAGCGTCGACGCCGCGTTCTTCGCCCCGGCACCCAACGCCACGGCATAGACATCGCCGAGCTCGCGAGCCCTGGCCATCAGCTCGAGAGAGGTCGACGCGAGCTTGCCTTCGCTGAGCTCGGCGTAGACGAGGATGCTCGCCATTCGCTAGAGCACCTTGGCCGCGGCCAGCACCTGGACGATCTTGTCGACCGCGGTCCCGTCGTCTTCGATCACTTCGCCCGCTTTGCGCGTCTCCGCGTCGACCACGGCGCCGATCGTCTCCGCGGGCTCGCTCCTCTCCACGCCCAGGTCACCGAGCGCGACCTGCTTGATCTCCTTCGAGCGCGCGGCCATGATCCCTTTCAAGGACGCGTACCGGGGCTCGGCGATGGCCGCCGTCACGGTCACGAGCACGGGCGCCGGCGCCTCGACGATCTGGTAGCCGTCGGCGGTCTGGCGGTGGATCTTGATCGTCGGACCGTCGACCTCGACCTTCTTGGCGAACGTCAGCTGAGGGAAGCCGAGAAGCTCCGCGAGCATCGGCGGGACCATGCCCGTGCTGCCGTCGTAAGACTCGGTGGCGCAGATCACCAGGTCGGGCGACTCCTGCTTGATCGCCGCGGCCAGGACGCGCGCCGTGAGCAGCGCGTCCGCGCCGGCAAGCTGCGGGTCGGCGACGAGCACGCCGCGGTCCGCGCCCATCGACAGGCCCTTGCGGATCGCGTCCTTCGCACGCTCCGGCCCCATCGAGACGAGGACCACCTCGCCGCCATGCGCCTCCTTCAGCTGGAGGCCTTCTTCCACGCCGCACTCGTCGCCTGGGTCGAGCACGGCTTCCTTGTCGCGGGAGATGGTGTTGTCGCCCTCGAGGGTGAGATTCGAGTTCGGGTCTGGTACTTGCTTGACGGTGACGACGATCTTCAATGCGTGCCCGTCAATTATCGCTGGGCCGTGAGTGAGGCATGGAAGCGCTCCAGGTCCGCGGGCGTGTTCAGGCTCTCGAACTGGGTGGTGTCGAGGCCCTCCAGCCAGGTGACGTCGAGGTCCATGACGACCTCGTGCGCGGTGTAGTTCCCGGCGTCGAGCGCTCCGACGATCTTCGGCAGCGCGGTCTTGCGGTAGGCACCGCAGACAGGCTCGAACAGACCGTCGTGGCGCGGGATGGCGGCGTCGCAGCTCCGAGCCGCGGCGACAGCGAGCTCCCCGGTTGACCGTGCGACGTAGGGCATGTCGCACGCGACCGCGAAAAGCACCTCGGTGCGGCAAGAGACCAGTCCCGCCTCCAGGCCCGCGAGCGGCCCGGACGACCGCTTGCGGTCGAACACCACCCGATACGGCACGTGCTGCTCCATCTGCTCCGGCTCGGCGAAGGAGACCATCACCTCCGAGAACGCCGGGGCAAGGCGTTCCACCACGTACCGGAGCAGCACCGTGTCCCCCACCTCGATCCAGGCTTTGGGTCTGCCCATACGCCGGCTGTCGCCGCCGGCCAGGACCAGCAGGGTCGCTTCCATGGAAGACCTAGTTTCGCGCAGGGATTAGGGTTTGCTGCAGCTTGCCTGGGGTTGGTAGGGACCGAGCCTTCTGGATCATCGCGGCGACGAACGTGCTCTTTCTGTTCGCCGCGGCGGCTCCCTCGCCCCTCTACGCCGTGTACGCCGCGAAATTGCATTTCTCTCCGATCACCCTCACCGAGGTGTTCGGTGTCTACGCGATCGCCCTTCTCATCACGTTGTTGTTCACCGGTTCGCTGTCCGACGCGTTGGGGCGGCGGCCGGTGATCCTGGCCGGCCTGGCGATCCAGCTCATCAGCATGCTTGCGTTTCTGTTTGCCTCGAGCGTGGAGTGGCTCTTTGCCGCCCGCATCCTCCAGGGCGTCGCGACCGGCCTGGCGACGAGCGCCCTCGGGGCCTCGTTCGTCGACCTCCAACCTCGGCAGCGCCCTTGGCTCGGGCCGGTCGTGAACAGCGCCACGCCGGCGTTGGGCCTCGCGCTTGGCGCCCTGACCGCGGCGACCCTCGTCCAGTACGGGCCTGACCCGCTCCGGGTCGTCTACCTGCTGCTGCTGGTCGCGTTCGTCATCGTCCTGGCCGCGATCCTTGTGATCCCCGAGCCGGCCACCCAGCACGGGACCATGCGCTGGATGCCGCGAGTCGGCGTGGAGCCGGCGATCCGTCCCGCCTTCGTGGCCGCCATGCCGAGCCTGGTCGCCGGCTGGGGGGTTGCCGGGTTCTACCTGTCTTTGGGTCCGAGCCTCATCCTGCAGCTTGCCGGCTCCTCCAACCGCGTGCTGGGCGGGATCGCGATCTTCCTTCTCGCGGGTATCGGCGCGGCTTCCATCGTCGCCTTCTCTTCGTGGACGCCGTCGCGCGCGACATCGGTCGGAGGAAGCTCGATGCTGGTGGGTCTGGCCGTCAGCGTCTCCGCCGTCGCTCTTGGATCCCCGGCCATGTTCTTCGCGGGCACCGCCATCACGGGCGTGGGCTTCGGGCTCGGCTGGCTGGGTGTGCTCCGCAGTCTCGTCGGGCGATCCTCGCCCACGGCGAGAGGCGCCCTCCTCGCCGCGATCTACATCGTCGCGTACCTCTCGTTCGCGGTCCCGGCTGTGATTGCCGGCGTCCTCACGACTCAGATCGGCCTGCACGCGGCGGCGCTCTGGTATGGAGGTGCCGTCGGCCTACTTGCGCTCGCCGGCCTGGTCGGGGCGCTGACCATCGGACGGCATCCCGTGCGCGCAGCGGCGGTCACGCCGTGAAGGCGATCGATTTTCACGTCCACCTCCCCACCCCCGAGTGGCTCGACGTGTCCATGAAGGGTTACGTGGAGGCGGCGGAGTCTTACTTCCGCTCCAAGGTCGCGCGCAAGACGCTGGACGAGCTGGCGAGCGAGTACGACGCGATGGACGTCATGGCCGTTCTCCTCGCGTGGGACGCCGAGACGGCGACCGGGAGGCCGCGCGTCCCCAACGACCTCGTCGCCGAAGCCTGCCGCCTGTACCCCAAGACCTTCGTCGGCTTTGGCAGCGTCGACCCGCTCAAAGGCGAGCGGGCCGTGGCCGAGCTCGACCGCATCGCCGACCTCGGCCTCAAGGGCGTCAAGCTCCACCCCTCTCTCCAGGCCTTCGCGCCCAACGAGGAGCAGCACTGGCCCCTCTATGAGAAGTGCCAGGAGCTGGGGCTCATCACGCTCTTCCACACCGGGACCAGCGGGATCGGCGCGGGCCAGCCGGGCGGGCAGGGGATCCGTATCGACTTCGCCCGGCCGATCTGGCTCGATGCGCCCGCGGCGGCGTTTCCGGACCTGAAGATCATCGCCGCGCATTTCGGCTATCCGTGGCACCTCGAGCTGCTGGCCATGGCCCTGCACAAGACGAACATCTACATCGACATCTCGGGCTGGGGTCCGCGCTACATCCCGACCGAGGTCATCCGGGACATGAAGGGCCGGCTGCAGGACCAGTTCTTGTTCGGGAGCGACTATCCGTTCATTCAGCCGCAGCGATGCCTGGACGAGCTGAAGACGCTCGACATCCCTGAGCCGGTGCTGGAGAAGGTGCTGATCGAAAACGGCCGGCGGCTACTCGGCATAGCCTGACGTGTAAATCCCCACTTGACACGGCCGCGATGCGCGGCCGATCGTTGGCCCCGTGGCCGCCACCGCCGAGTCCCATCGCCGTCTCCTCCTCGCCGCCTCCGACATCCTCCTCGACGAGGTCGAGACGCTGCGGCTGCAGGAGGAGCTGGAAGCCCCGCAGCGGCTGCGCGAGTCGATCCGCGCGCTCCAGATCCGCCTGGGGCGGCGCAACCCGCCCGTTGCGCCGGCCACCCTCGACGCCGCGCACGACCTGGTCTTTGCCGTCCAGCAGAGGCTGATGGCGGCCAACCCCAAAAACCCCCGGCCGGCCCGCCACGCCGGCCGCGCCAGCGGACAGCCGTTGATGACGCTTGTGCGCGAGGACCGGAAGTGGAAGGTGCTCACGCTTCCGCCACCCACGACGAGCGGCGAGGACGGCGACTGGATCGAGCTCGTGGAGTCGACGGTCGAACGGGCCTGGGACCGCTGGTGCTATGCCCAGCAGCAAGCGGTCCGCGCCACGCGGATGGGGGTCAAGGCGTCGCTGGCGCTGGCGGTGGCGGTGGCCGCGTGGCAGAACTACTGGGGGCTGCTGCAGGACGCGGAGCGGATCAAAGCGCGGCTTGCTGGAGGAACCTTCTCAGCTCGTCGGCCCTGACCGGTTCATTCGATGTCCGGACCCGCGCCGCGAACAGCTGCAAGAAGCGGCGA
>VBHA01000109.1 GCA_005889495.1 Chloroflexota bacterium | reverse complement strand
GCCCTTGAGTCCTGCTGGATATCCTGACCCGTCCCAGCGCTCGTGGTGATGCCGAACCAGTGGAGCTACGTCCGCGAGTGCAGAGTGCTGAGCGATCATATCGGCGCCGATATCCGGATGGCGCCGCATGATTTCCCACTCCTCTTCGGTGAGAGGTCCGGGCTTATTCAGAATGTCATCGCGAACTCCGATTTTGCCAAGGTCGTGGAGTGAGCCAGCGGTTCGAATCGACTCCACCTCCCGGTCGCCGAGCTCCAATAGCTCCCCAAGGCGCGCTGCCAATTCGGCAACTCGGATCGAATGTGATTCCGTATACCTATCTCGGGCATCGAGAGCTTGGGCTGCCAGTTCGAGCGTCTGATCCTTGAGTAGGGTCTGGCGCTGCGCGTCGGCCACATTGCCTCTCACTGCCAGCACGAACCCAAACAGTCCAGGAGCCATCACATATCCGACCGGGTTTTGCAGCAGTAAATAGATGATGCCGCCGGAGAAGCTGAGAGCTGCTGTCCCAATCAGGGCGGTTAACCCAACGTTCTCGAACAACGTTGCAACTAGGGATACCCGTGATACGAATGCCCACCCCAAGGCCGTCAGGCTGTAGTTCAAGCTTAAGGCGGCGACCACGTAAATGACGGTCTTCAGCGGCAGCGAACGAAGGTCATCACCAAGGCCCATAACCGCCAACGATGGAATGACGTTTGCCGTGGCGATCATCGCGCGATTGAAGAAAAAAGCCCACCACGTGATGGTGCGACCGGGTACCCGTCCATCAAATACCGCGAGCCACGCAAGCGTGGCGACACCTGCACCCGGCGCAATGAGACCTGTCGCGATGAGGANNCCCAGCTCGACGAATGGACAGGATTTATCGCCCAGCCAAGAACGACAGCACCGCCGCCGGCGACGATGACGCCGACGATGTACAGCTTGGCCGACCGAGATAGGGACCGGAAGGGGGTCAAGACGGTCGAATTCTAGACCCCGATTTTTGTGTCCAATCCCCCCTAACGGGGATCTCTAACCGCCCAGAGAGCAGCGGCTAGAAGACCCAGAGGCCCGAAACCCGCGGTTTGCTCCCGCCACGGAGCAATCGCCGGAACATGCGGACCATTTCTCCCTCCTAACCCCTAGATTCCCTTCGTTGCGGCTGCGCGTTCCAGGTCATTGCTTTACAGCCACTAGTGTCAAGAGCAGCCACCCCAATGGGAATCGTCAAATTCCATGAGGTCAGGCTCATGGAAAACCACGGTTAGGCGGTAGGGATGGACTAGAGGTCTGAGAGGGTGATCAAGCCAATCTTCAGCGCAGAACTGACCGCTTCCCCTCTGTTGTTAGCGTCGAGTTTCTTGAATAGGTTCCGGAGGTGGGACTCGATGGACGAGGCGGCCAACCCGAGATCTTTAGCCATGCGTTTGGTTGTGTGCCCCTTCGCCGCAGCCCGGAGAACCTGCATCTCGCGGGACGTTAGCTTGACCTGGGGCCGGCTAAGAATTGGGGTCGATTCTGCCACGCGCCGGAGGACCGCGGGAATCATCCTCCGTGGCACGGGGCTCTCGCTGCGCAGCGTCGCAAGCAACGCCCGCTGCAACTCGGAAGGCCCGGCATCCTTGAGGACGTAGCCGGCGCAACCTGCCTGCATCATTCTCAATAGGTCGTCGCTCGAATCCGAGATGGTCCATGCGATGACCTTCGCCTCTGGAAATCTCGCCAGCAATTCTCTCGTAGCAGCAGGCCCATCCATGTCGGGCATATGCACGTCCATAAGTACGATGTCCGGCATAAGGGCCTCTGCCACCCTGAGGGCTTCGCTGCCAGACGAAGCCTCTCCGACCAAGCGAAGACCCGGCGCTGAACCAAGCATGGCTTTCGCGGCGACGCGCGGCACCACACTGTCGTCCACGACTAGTACTCTCAATACGCTTCGCTTGGACGGCGGTTTAGTGATGGGGGCAGCTTAGCAAGTGAACCGTATACGGATAAGCATTGCGTATCTATACGTCGCAGGCCTCGCTGGACTTGTGGTTGGCCTGAATCTGTTGGATCGACGCTTCGCTGTCGCCCACGACGATTCTGTCGCCAAGGTGATGTTCTTCCTTCTAGCGAGTCTCGTTCTTTCGTTCGTGGCCGTGCGGTTAGAACGGGGCCGCCTGACCCTATCAGCCCTATCAAGCGGCGCGGCCGCGATTCTGTTGAATCCGCTCGATGCCACTCTCGTTGGTCTGGCAACAGGAATTGCGGCTGCACAACGACCACGCTGGGCCCTAATGGGAAATGCCGTCATGACAGCCACCACAACAGCCTTGGGCGCGAATGTCGGCCTCCTTTTCGACGGCTCCGCACCTCACTCCGTTGGGGTGCGCCTTGCTGTCTTGCTGGTTGTTAACGGGGCCTCCTTGGGCCTGGTGGCGATTGGACTGTGCATACGAACGGGAGAGTCGTTGAGGAGCATCGTTCAACACAACTTCACGCGACCGTTCCTGTTGGCATACGGCTACTTCATCTTGGGGTCGCTAGTAGTGAGCTACTTAGTCAATGGCTCCTTGCTCGGCTATATCCTCGCCACGATTGTGTTTGTTCTTGCATTTGCGTTGACCGATACGATTGCTGGACGACGGGTCAGGCAAGTGCTCGAATCGGAACTATCTGATGCCGACCGGCACCTCTTTCACAGCCGGGCGGTGGAGGGCGTCGTGCATAACCTCCGCAACCACATGGCGACGGCCGTCGGTTACCTCAAGGAAATTGACACCAAGAGCCTCGATCCCGTTGACCATGACGCGATCGAGACCGCCAAGCTCGCTGCCAACGATGCCGTGACCGTGCTTCAGAGCCTCTCCCAGGGCGCGACGCCCCGCGTCACTTACGCGCCAGAGCCGGTTGATCTGAATGAGCTGGTCACGCGCGCCCAGGACATGGCCCGCCCGAGGGCTCGTGCCAAACGTGTCGAGCTTGCGCTGCGCGAGTCACCCGACGAAGTCAAGGTGCGAGCGGATCCTTTGCTTCTCCGCGAGGTCATCACAAACCTCGTCAACAACGCAATCGATGCTGCCCCGGACAATGGGCGAGTGGAGTTGAAAACCGGACGGCGGGCCAATGGATCGCTCTTTTTCACCGTCGTCGATAACGGGAGTGGCGTCGCGGAAGAGAATCGACGCCACCTGTTCGAACCGCATTTCACCACCAAAGAGCACGGCACCGGGCTCGGGCTCTTCATGTCCTACGGCATCGTGCGCGAGCACCAGGGTCAGTTGCTTTACGAAGGAAACCGACGCGGGGGTGTGTTTACGGTCGTTCTTCCGTCATACGCCGGTTGATCGCCGCCGCCAGCTCTTCCGAGTCCACGGGCTTCACCAGGTAGTCGCTCGCGCCGAGGTCCGCGGCCAGCGCTCGAGAGGCCGAGTCAACCGCCCCGGTCACAACGACGGGTCGCGCCGCGCGCAGCACCGCCCGGTCGGCGGAGGTCAACGATGCCGAAACCCCCAGGTCGAAAACCACGACCTCTCCGGCACGCAGCGCCCGCAAGCGGTCAGCGGCCTCGGCGTCGAAGCCCAGACGGCGCAGGCTCCTTGCGGTCAGCTCGCCGAGCCGTTCGTCATCGTCCACGACCAGCACGCGGACGACGCCAAGCGCCGCCGACTCGACGTTTTCCAGCAGGTCCAACGCCTCACGCAGGTCCGAGAGCAGACGGGCGACCGGAGGCACAGACCCATCGCTCTCTGCCACCTCCAGCTCCGCGCGCAGGCGCGCCAGCGTGGATCGAAGCCGGTGCAAGGCGGCCGCGAGCTCGGTGTCGCGGCTAGGGCTGGATGACGAACCGATAGCCGATTCCCCGGACGGTCTCGATCCAGCCGGGCTCGCGAAGCTCGCGGCGGATCTGGTGCACCGCCTGCTCAAGGCTGTGCTCGAAGCCCTTATACGAGCTCCCCCAGACCACCTCGAGCAGCTCGGCGCGAGAGACCACGTCTCCGGAGCGGTTGGCCAGGAGCTGGAGCATCAAGAGGGGGCGGCGCTCCAGCTTCAAAGTCCGCTCGCCTAGACGGGCAATCCCCCGTGACCCGTCGACGTGCAGCCGGCCCCGCGTGACCGCCGCCGGCGCCGACGCCCGCTCCCGCAGAGCGCCGTGCACACGCGCCAGCACGACCTGCCGGTCCGTGCCCTTGACGATGTAGTCGGTCGCGCCTCGCTCGAGCCCGAGGACCTGGTCGCCCGGCGAATGTCGCGCGCCGGTCAGGATGATCACCGGGAAAGGGATGCGCGCGCCGCCCGAGCGCAATGTGTCCAGCACCTCGGGCGCCTCCATGTCGGGCATGTCGTAGTCCAGCAACATCAGGTCCGGCGAGGCCGCGCGGATTCGCTCCAGCGCCTCGGTCCCACTTGCGGCAACTTCGACCGCGTAGCCCGCACGGCGCAAAAGTTCCGCGGTCAGCTCAGCTGTCCGCGGCTCGTCGTCAACCACCAGCAACTTGGCGGTCACCGCCTCCAATCCCCGCCCGCAAAGTAACACGGTTCAAGGTTTCTTGAGGAAACACTGAACCCGCGGTGAGGTCAGATCTTCGAGCCGCGCATAACCTGCGCCCATGGGCCAGCTCCCAGACCTGCAAGAAGCCAGGCGCCGGCTGGGACTGGCCCTCAAGGCTCTCTGCCATGACCGCTGGGTCCTCGGATACCTTCGCGGAGGTTGGCTCCAACCGATCGCCGCGTCCGAGGTTTCGCGGCGACTGCTCCAGAGCCACCCGCTCATGCCCTTGGCACGGAAAGCTCTCTTCGAGATGAAGCCGCTCGTCGTGAACACGGTGGTCGACAGGACCGAGACCACCGAGGGATATGAGTGGGAGCTCGACTGGCCCGCGATCCTTTACGCGCCGATCGCCGAGATCGGCCAGCGACCTCTCGGACTCCTCGTCATCGGATGCAGGCGCGACCACTGGTACACGGACGACGATGTCGCCTACGCGCACACCCTCGGTTACGCGCTCGCGCCGATGGTGGGCGAGCTGCGCTGGCCGCTCAGCCGGTTGAACGAGAGCGAGGTCGAGGTCGCGCAGCTGCTCAGCAATGGCCTGTCGACGCAGGAGATCGCCCGCGCCATCCGGACCAACGAGAGACAGGCGCGGTCACTCGTGAACAGCGTCAGCAGGAAACTTCAGTCGGTCGGCGAGGCAACCTTGATGACCTGGTAGCCCGTTAGTTCGGGCCGAACAGGAAAACGGTGGTACCACGGCCCGGGGTGCTCACGACCTCGAGGCGCCCACCGATGCCCGCCGCTCTCTCGCGCATTCCCATCAGCCCGTAGCCGGCCTGGCCGGCAACCGCAAACCCTCGGCCCTCGTCAGAGACCTCGATCAGGAAGGGACGAGCGGCGAACGCCATCTTGACGCGGCAGATCGCCGAGCCCGAGTGGCGCCGCACATTGGTCAGGGCTTCGTGGACCACCTGCGCCACGACCTCGCGATGTTGCTTCGAAAGCAAGTCTTCGGTACCGATGTTCGCGAGCTCGACGCGAATGCCGTAAAGGCGCGCGAACTCCTCCGCCTGCTGGCGCAGGTCGGCGAGCACGCCTTCGGGGCCGATGGCCGCGGGCCGCAGGTCGGCGAGCGACTCGCGTACGTGCTTCAACGAGCGCTCGAGGATGTCGAAGACGTCCGACAGCATCTCGTCAGGCTCGGTTTTGACCTTCTCGAGATAGACCTTGAACAGCGAGATCGCGCCGGCCAGGTCTGTGGCGACTCCGTCGTGCAGCTCACGGGCGATCCGGGCTCGCTCCCGCGTCACCGCATCATCGACGGCCTGCTGGGCGAACGTCTCGTGGCGCGGCTCCGTTCGCGGCCGGCCCACGCTCACCGCGCCGCCGCCCTTCGACGCGCGTACGACTGCAGCAGCGCGATCGCGATGGGATGCCGCAACCACCTGAGCAACCTGCCGTAAGGCTGCCACAGAGCCTCCGTCTCCGCCAGTGCGAAGCGCAGGCGCGAAAGGTCGCTCTGCAGCCGGCTCTGTTCATCAGCCAGCCGTTCGCTCAATGCCCGCGCACGCCGGGATAGACGCAGGGTCCAGACCGCGGCAAGCGCTCCTTCGACCGCGATCGCGACCACCCCGATCACCAGCAGCGCGATGCCGATCAGACCGTAATCGAGTTCCACCGTCTATTCCTTCGCGTCGCTCTCTTCGATCCCCGCCACCGGGGCGATCGCCACCACCTGGTCGTCGGCCGGGAGCCGCATCACGATCACGCCCTGGGTCTGGCGTCCGATGCGGGAGATGGCACCGACCGGAGTCCGCAGGACCATGCCGCTGGCGCTGATGACGAGGATCTCCTCCTCCGGGTCGGTCACGACACGGACCGCGGCTAGCTTGCCGACCCGGTCCGTGATCTTGAGCGTGAAGACGCCCTGTCCGGCCCGGTGCTTGACCGGGTACTCGGACAGCGGCGTGCGCTTGCCATAGCCCCGCTGCGTGATGGCCAGGAGGTCACCCCCCTCGACCACGGTCGCCATGCCCGCGACGGCGTCGCCCTTGCCGAGCTTGATTCCGATCACGCCCTGAGTGTCGCGGCCCATGGCCCGGACCTCGGACTCGCCGAAGCGGATCGCCTTGCCGAGCTCGGTGGCGATGATCACATCGTCCCTTCCGCTCGTCGGTGTGACCCAGTCGAGCTCGTCGCCCTGCTGGAGGTTGATCGCGATCAGCCCGTTGCGCCTGACGTTGGCGTACTCGGCCATCGCCGTCTTCTTGATGTATCCGTTCTTCGTGACCATGAGCATGTAGTGCGCCTCGCTCTCCGACTCAGGGCGCACGAACACGGCCGTGATCCTTTCGTTGGAGCCGATGTCGATCAGGTTGTTGATCGACATGCCTTTCGCCTGCCGCTCGCGCTCGGGCACCTCGTGCACGCGGAGCTGGAAGACGCGGCCGCTCTGCGTGAAGAACAGCATCGAGGCGTGGGTGTGCGTGGTGAGCAGGTGCAGCGCATAGTCTTCCTCGCGCGTGCCGCTCGGAGCATCGCTGCCGGCGGTCGGCTTCGCGCCCTTGAGGCCGACGCCTCCCCGTTTCTGCGCGCGGAAGACCCGCAGCGGCTGGCGCTTGACGTAGCCGCGGTGGGTCAGCGTCACGACCACCTCTTCTTTGGGGACGAGGTCTTCGGCCGACAGCTCGGTGGCCTCCTGGTCCGTGATCTCGGTCCGGCGCTCGTCGCCGTACTTCTTGACCACGTCGTCCATCTCTTCC
>VBHA01000108.1 GCA_005889495.1 Chloroflexota bacterium | reverse complement strand
ATGGAAGTATGAGAGGAAACCCAAATGGTTTCCTCTCATCGGCCGGCCGGCATCGCCGGCGGGCCTGCTCTCCTTCCGGTATACGGTTCGGATTACTTGAGTAGCCTTCCATCAACTTCGCCCGGAGGCGGTTAGAGGCGCGTGCCGCGGCCGAGATGAACTCGGCCGCCATGGCGACGCGGGTGAGACGAGTTGTCGGCTCCCCGGTACCCTTTCCTCCTACTTGAGCTCCCAGATCCCCCGCCACATCGGGATCATCATGGACGGCAACGGCCGCTGGGCCCGCCGCCACGGCCGGCCCGCCAGCTTCGGCCACCGCGCCGGCGTCCGGGCGATCAAGCGGGTCCTCCAGGCCTGCGAGGACCTGGGCGTGCATGCGCTCTCCATCTACGCCTTCTCGACCGAGAACTGGACGCGCCCTCGTGCCGAGGTCCGGGCGTTGATGCGGCTCTTCCACGAGACAATGCAGCGGGAGATCGACGAGATGCACCGACGCGGCGTCCGGATCGTGGTCAGCGGTCGGCGCGAAGAGCTTTCGCCCAGGATGCGAGAGCGCATCGAAGACGCGATGGCGCGGACCGCGAACAACCGAAACGGCATCCTCAACGTCTGCCTCAACTACGGGGGCCGGGCCGAGATCGTCGACGCGGCGCGCAATCTCATCCGCGACGGCGTCCCGGCAGACGAGGTCGACGAGGCGGCAATCTCCGCCCGCACGTACCAGCCGGACCTGCCCGACCCCGACCTCATCATCCGGACCGCCGGCGAGCACCGCGTCAGCAATTTCCTGCTGTGGCAGGGGGCCTACGCGGAGATGCTCGTCAGCGACACCCTGTGGCCCGATTTTGGCGAAGACGACCTGAAGGCTGCGCTGGCCGAATACGCGTCGCGGGTGCGGCGTTTCGGAGGGCGGCCCGAGAAGGAGGTGATGGCGGGTTGACCACCCGAGACGCGCCGCTCGCCAGGAGTTGGAAACCCAGCCCGCTGATGGTCCGGATCCTCAGCGCCTTCGTCATCCTCGGCGCAGTCATCGGGCTCGTCCTGGCCGGGGTCTACGGCGTTTACTTGCTCGTCCTGATCCTGGGCGGTCTCGCCCTGTGGGAGTTCAACGCGCTGTCCGAAGGCATGGGCTCGCGTGCCCCGGCATGGCTGCTTTATCCGCTGGGCCTTTTTTTCGCCTTCAGCGGCACCGTCCTGAAACAGGTGGACGTCACGCTGGTGCTGGCGCTTGCGCTCGTCGGCGGTCTAGGCGCGTTCCTCTTCCTGCCGGGCCGCCGCCAGGGACTCAGCCGGTGGGCGATGGGCCTGGCCGGAGCGCTTTACGTCGGCATGCCTTTCAACTTCTACCTGCTTCTCTACACGTCAAAGCCCAACGGCCTCGTCTGGACGCTGTTCACGATCTTCGCGGTCGTGGTCAGCGACGCGGCGGCGCTGCTCATCGGAAGCCGTGTCGGGCGCCACCCCTTCTTCGCGAACATCAGCCCGAACAAAACCGTCGAGGGCGCGGTCGCGGGCGTGGTTGGAGCGGTGATCGTGATGACGATCGGCGTTTCCGCCGTGCTGGGGATCAACCCAATCCATGCGGTCTTGCTCGGTGTCCTGGTCGGCACCAGCGCCGAGGTGGGGGACCTGGTGGAGTCGCAGATGAAACGTCTTGCCGAGGTCAAAGACTCCTCACATCTCATCCCAGGGCACGGAGGTGTCCTGGACCGGATCGACTCGATCCTGTTCCCACCGATCCTCGTCTACCTGTACGTGACGGTGTTCCACCTCCTGTAGATGCGGGCCCTCAACATCGCCGTCCTCGGGGCGACCGGGTCGATCGGCCGGCAGACCCTCGACGTCATCGACCGCAACCCCCGGCGTTTCAAGCTCTTCGGGCTGTCCGAGGGCGTGCGCTCCGCCGGCCGCGAGGCCGAGCACGTCGTCCACGGCCGCGCTGGTGAGGGAGATTTCGACGCCCGCCTCCAGGCGATGGTCACGGACCCGCGCTGCGACCTGGTCGTGGTCGCGATCCCGGGTGCCCGTGCCCTCGCTCCGACCATGTCCGCGCTGCGCGCGGGCAAGGATGTCGCGCTCGCGACCAAAGAGGTGCTCGTGATGGCGGGCGCGCTGGTCATGAAGGCGGCCGGCGAAAAAGGAATAAGGCCCATCGACTCCGAGCACAGCGCCATCTGGCAGTGCCTGTGGGGCGAGGAGTTGAGGAACGTCCGCCGCCTGGTCATCACCTCGAGCGGCGGCCCGTTCTGGGCCCACCCCGAGATCGACCTCGACCAGGTTACCGTCGAGAGGCGATCACGGTCTGCATCCATCCGCAAAGCGTGGTCCACTCGCTGGTCGAGTTCGTCGACGGGTCGTTCAAGGCGCAGCTCGGCCGGCCCGACATGCGCCTCCCCATCGCGGTCGCCCTCGCCTATCCCGACCGCCTGCCCGACGCCGTGCCGCCGACGGCGATCGAGGAGCTGAGCGGCCTGGAGTTCCACGACCTCGACGAGAGGCGCTTCCCAAGCGTTCGGCTCGCCCGCCAGGCCGCCCTGACGGGCGGTGGCCACCCCGCCGTCCTCAACGCCGCGAACGAGGAGGCCGTGAACGCCTTTTTGGCCGGGGAGATCCCCTTCAGCGCGATCATTCCCACCGTCCAACGGGCGGTCGAGGCCTTCGCGGGCTCGGGAGAGACCCTGGCCGAGATCCTCGAAGCCGACCGCTGGGCGAGGGGCTATATCAAGGCAAACTTCGGTAGTGTGAGGCCGGCATGAGCAGCCTCCTGAACGACGCCCTGGTCGTGGCCGGCGTCGCCGGGATGTTTCTCCTGCTGATCGGGCCGCACGAGTTCGGCCACTTCATCTTCGCCAAGCTCTTCAAGGTGCGCGTGATCGAGTTCTCGATCGGCGCCGGCACCCGGCTGTGGTCGACCACGCTCGGCGGCACCCTGTACGCGCTGCGGGCATTCCCGATCCTCGGCTATGTCCGCATGGGCGGAATGGAGGCCGGCGACTTCGGCGATCCCAACGGCTTCCACACCAGGCGGGCCTGGCAGCGGCTCCTGATCCTGGCGGGCGGACCGGCCGCCAACTTCCTGGTCGCGATGCTCCTCATCACCGCCTACGACCTGACCCAGCTGAACGACGTCCCGGGCAGGGTCATCGGCGTCGTGCCGAACTCGCCCGCGGCGGCGGCCGGGATCCGGAACGGTGACCAGCTGCGCACTGTCGAGGGCAGGCCCATCACCTCCCCCGACCAGCTGCGCAGCCTCGAGAACGCCGCGCCTGGGGCTGCGATCGTGCTGGGCGGCGTGCATGCCAACGGCCAGGCGTTCCAGGTCATCGTGACTCCGCGGTGCGACGCCGCCGCGAAGCAGTGCCAGGTGGGGGTCAGCGCGCGCTGGGCCGTCCTGACGGTGAAGGACGCATTCGTCAACGGCGCCAGCTTCCCGTTCAGTGCGGTCAAGAACATCTTCCAGGGGATGAGCGAGCTCGTCAGCGGCAAGGTGCCCGGCGGACTGCTCGGGCCCAACGGTGTGACAGGCCCGATCGGCATCGCCGACGTGGCGGTGCAGTCGGTCGGCCTGGGCCCGGACACCTACATCTTCTTCGTCGCGCTCCTGTCGGTCGCGCTCGGGTTCACGAACCTTCTGCCGTTCCTCGCCCTCGACGGGGGACGCATGGTGGTCGTGCTGATCGAGCTGCTGAGGCAGCGGCCGTTCGACCGGAACGCCGAGCTCAACTTCCAGCGTTTCGGACTGGTCGCCCTGCTGGCGCTCGCGGCCCTGATCAGCTTCCTCGACATCCAGCGCCTCGCCACCGGCCAGTTCCCGGGGCTGCAGCGATGACGTCGCCGGTCATCCGCCGCAAAGCGATCCCGGTCAACGTCGGCGGCGTGGTCATCGGCGGCGCGGCGCCGATCGCGGTCCAGACGATGACCAAGACCGACACACGCGACGTCAAGGCGACCCTGCGCCAGATCCACGAGCTGAAAGAGGCGGGGTGCGAGATCGTCCGGCCGGCGGTCCCAGACCGCGAGGCGGCCGAGGCCTTGAAGGAGATCGTCAAGGGCTCGCCCCTGCCGGTGATCGCCGACATCCACTACGACCACACCCTGGCGCTGATGGCGATCGAGGCGGGCGTGCACTGCCTGCGGTTGAACCCGGGCAACATCCCCGACCGCGACAAGGTCGTCAAGGTCGTGACCGCGGCTAAGGAGCGGCAGATTCCGTTCCGGATCGGCGTCAACGCCGGCTCTCTACCCGAAGAGGTCCACAAGAGCCTGCGCGAGCAGCACCAGATCGACCGCGACGACCGCGAGCGCACGGCCGAGCGCATGGTCGAGGTCGCGCTCGGGCACTGCAAGATCCTGGAGGACCTGGACTACGGGCCCGGTTTCGTCAAGGTCTCCCTGAAGGCGACCGATGTCTGGACGAACATCCTGGCCAACCGCAAGTTCGCGGCCGCACGGCCGTACCCGATCCACCTCGGCGTCACGGAGTCGGGACCGGTGGAGGCCGGCAGCATCCGCAGCTCGGTCGGCCTGGGCATCCTCCTGAGCGAGGGGATCGGGGACACGATCCGGGTCTCGCTCGCCACGTCAGACCCGCGAGAGGAGGTCCGGGTCGCACACGAGATCCTGAAGACGCTCGCCTTTCGCGTCGAGAGCCCGACGCTGGTCGCGTGCCCCACCTGCGGGCGGCTCGAGTACGACATGGTGCCGACGGTCAAGGCGGTCGAGTCATACATCGCCAGGCTCCGCGTTCCGATCACCGTGGCAGTGATGGGCTGCGTGGTGAATGGTCCCGCCGAGGCGCGCCACGCCGACATCGGCGTCACCGGCGGTCGCGGCAAAGGCGTGATTTTCAAGCAAGGTAAGCTGTATCGCACAGTGCCCCAGGAGGAGCTGCTTCCAGTCCTGCTGGCCGAGATCGACGCGATCGCGGCCGAGCACGCCCCCGCTTCTCCGGCCCCGCTCCCGTCATAGCCCGGTAGGTATCGGCCGCCGGGCTGACCACGACTCGATTACTTCAACATGGGAGCAGAGGCATGAAGCAGGAAACCGAAGAGCAGCAGGACTTCGTCAAAGAAGTCACCAAGATGTCCGACGACTTCGACCGCTGGTACACGGACGTCGTCCGCAAGGCCGAGCTGGCGGACTGGTCGGGTGTGCGCGGCATGATGGTCGTCCGCCCATACGGCTGGGCGATGTGGGAGGCGATCACCCGCGCGTTCGACGACATGATCAAAGAGAGCGGGCACGAGAACTGGGCGTTCCCGCTCCTGATTCCACGCGAGTACCTGATGAAGGAGGCCGAGCACATCGAGGGCTTCGCCCCCGAGGTGGCGTGGGTCACGCGCGCGGGAGGTTCGATGGAGGAGCTCGAGGAGCCATTGGCCGTGAGGCCCACCTCGGAGACCATCATCGGCCCGCTCATCAAGCGCTACATCCAGAGCCATCGCGACCTGCCCAAGCTGACCAACCAGTGGAACAGCGTGGTCCGGTGGGAGATGCGTTCGCGGCTTTTCTTGCGCAGCCGCGAGTTCTGGTGGCAGGAGGGCCATACCTTCCACGCCTCGGCGCAAGAGGCGATGGACGAGGCTGCTCTCACCCAGGACTACTACCGGCAGATCGCTGAGGACTGGCTGGCGGTCCCGGTCCTGGCCGGCAAGAAGTCACCCGCGGAGACGTTCCCCGGCGCGGTCTACACGTTGACCGTCGAAGGCCTTATGCGTGACGGGCTCGCGCTGCAGATGGGCACGTCCCACTACTTCGGCCAGAACTTCGCGCGCGCCTACGACATATCGTTCTCGAACCGCGAGAACGAGCGCGAGCTGTGCTATTCGACCTCGTGGGGCATGAGCACCAGGTTGGTCGGCGCACTCGTGATGGCGCACGGCGACGACTCCGGCCTGATCGTGCCGCCCAGGGTCGCGCCGGTCCAGGTGATCGTGGTGCCCATCTTTCGCGACGACCAGGGGCGCTCCAGGGTCGAGAGCTTCATCAACGGCTGGGCGCCGGAGCTGAAGGCCGCGGGGATCCGTCATCGCGTCGACTGGCGCGACGAGCGCCCGGGCGACAAGTACGCGCACTGGGAGCTGAAAGGCGTGCCTCTCCGGCTCAACGTCGGCGGTCGCGACGCGGACGCGGGCCAGGTGGAGATGGTCGATCGGCTCACCAGAGAGAAGGTCGCGGTCCCGGTGGCGGGGATCGGCAAGCGCCTGACGGCCGAGCTCGACGGGTTTCAGAAGAAGCTGTTCGCACGCGCGGTGAAGTTCCAGCGCGACAACACGGTCGAGCTCGAGACGCTGGACGAGGTCGTGGCGCACTTCCGCGAGCGGAGCGGCTTCGTGTGGGCGCAGTGGTGCGGCGATGGCGAGGAAGAGGCGCGCATCAAGACCGACGCCGGCGGTGTGACGATCCGCACCATCGACGAGAAGGCGAAGCCTTCGGGAAGGTGCGTGGTGTGCGGCAAGCCGGCGAAGTTCCGGGTGGCGCTGGCAAAGGCCTACTGAATCCCCGGATAGTCGCGACTAACGAGCCATTTCGCCAACCAAAAGCCCGGATAGTCGCGACTATCCGGGATCCCGGGCGAGCCGGTCAGGCGACCGGGTTTTCGAACGCTCCGATCTTCGGCGCATCCGGGTGCAGCGATTCCTGCGGGACGATCCGCAGCGTCCCGACATGCGCGGCGTCCAGCACCGCCTCGGCCACGTCTGGATGGAAGTGCGTCCCCGCCCCATCACGCACCTGCTCGAGCGCAACCTCGAGCGACATGCCTTTGCGATAGGGGCGGTCTGACGTCATCGCGTCGATCGCGTCCGCCGCGCTCACGATCCAGGCGAAGATCGGCAGCTCGTCGCCCTTTTTGCGGTCCGGGTAACCCTTGCCGTCGTATCGCTCATGGTGCGAGCGCACGATCACCAGCTCGTCGGTCAGCATCTTCAACGCGCTGAGGATGTTGTAGCCGACCGTCGTGTGCTCCTTCATCTTCTCGAACTCTTCCTCGGTGAGCTTTCCGGTCTTGCGAAGGACCGCGTCCGGGACGCCGATCTTGCCGATGTCATGCAGCCGTCCGCCGCGCTCCAGCCGCACCCACGCGGCCTGGTCATGCGGTGCGTAGTTCATGTGCTTCGCGATCATCAGCGAGTACTGCGTCACGCGCTGCGAGTGCCCCGCGGTGTAGCGATCCCTCGCGTCGGACGTGTTGGCCAGCGCGACCAGGGACTGGAAGATGACGTCCTCGCGGTCCTTGAACAGGCGCGCGTTGTCGATCGCCACCGCCGCCTGCGTCGCCAGCTCGGTGACCAGGTTGCGGTGGTCGGATGTGAAGGCATGGCCCAGCTGGTAGTTGGCCAGGAAGACGACGCCCAGCGGCTTGCCGCGGAGCGTGATGGGGACGCACAGCACGGCGCGTGGGTTGAGAGGGCTCTCGGCCTTCGACACCTGCACGCGCGCCTCCATGACCGGCTCGCCCGACTCCATCACGCGGCGGCAGATGTCGCCGCCGAGCTCGAGCGCAAGCTTCTCGGCCGTCGCGTGGTCGGTGCCAAAACCGCCCTTCAGGACCAGGCGACCACCGTCCTCCAGCGCGAGACACCCGATCTGCGCGGACGAAGCCTTGGCCGCACCCGCGAGCACCTGCTGCAGGACCTGGTTGAGGTCGAGGGTCGAGGTTGCCGCCTGCAGCGCCTCCTGCAGGTTGCGCAGCTCCCAGATGCTGCGCTCGTTCTTCTCGTACAGCTCGGCGTTGCGGACGGCGACGACCCCCTGGCTGCCCAACGTCGCCAGGACGCGCTGGTCGTCCGCCGTCCATTCGCGCTTCTTGTCGTCGAAGACCGAGAGCGTTCCCCACAGCTGACCCTCTTCGAGCATCGGCGTGCAGATCGCGGCCTGGACGCCCCAGGCTCGGAGGTCGGGCGGCGACGCCAGGTCAGGGCTCGAGTCGAGGTCGGCGACCGCGGTCGCGCGCTGGCTCAGCATGACCGCGCCCATCAAACCCTGGCCGTTCTGAAACGCCATGCCGTCGACCTCGGCGGGCAGCCCGGCCGAGATGATGACCGCCTGGTGCCCCCCGTCCGTGGTCCTCGTGATGAGGCCTGCGGTCGCCGCCGTCACGCGCACGGCGGCTTCCAGTGTCTTCTGCTCCAGGACCCGCGCGCCCTGAGTCACGGTGGTGAGCGCCTGGGAGACCTCGCCCAGGGCGTCCAGGGCCACGTCAAGGCGCGACGCCTGGCCGCTCACGACCTGCAGGATGCGTGAGTTCTCCACCGCCAGTCCCGCCATCGACCCGAGCTCGTCGAGCGCGCCCAGATCGTGCTGCGAGAAGCTCGAGGTGCCGCGCCGGCCGAGACATAGCGCGCCGATGACCCCGGTCGTGCCGCGGATCGGGATCAGCGCCTCGTTCACAGTGACGGCATGCGTCTCCAGCCGCAGCCCGCTGAAGGTGCTCTGTTCCTCGGTCACGGCGTTGCGCAGCACCGTCTCGCCTGACCGGACACGGGTCAGCGGCTCCTCGACCTCCTGGTCGGGATGGAAGAGCACTGAGCGCCCCGCGTCGTAGTGGACGACCTGAGTCCCGCGCTCGAGGACCAGGTCGAGGGCCTCTTCCATGGTCTTGCCGCTGGCCTCTTTGACGAGCTGGTTCATCAGGGCGTATCGCGCCGACTCCATGCGTGACAGCGCGATGGCGTGGGCGTTGGCGAGCTGGGCGGCGGCGCGGAGGGTGAGGGTCGTCGCCAGGCGGCGGTCGTCATCCGAGAACGCACCCACCCGGCTCCCCAGGAGAATGAAGCCGCCGACCCGGTCGCCGATGGGCATCGGGGCTGCCAGGGTCCCGCCCATCAGCAGGCCCTCGGGCAGGAACGTGAACAGCTCCTTCAGGGCGCCATTTCCCTGGCCGGAATACGTCCGGCCCGACTCGACGGCGGCAAGCAGCAGCCCGTCGCCACCCGGACCCTTTCCAGGCGAGCGGTTGACGGCGAGGGCGTGGAGCCCGTCCAGGCCGACGCCGGGAACCTGGGGCACGAACTGGGTTGCGTCGCTCGAGACCAGGTAGCAGCATGCAAGGTCGGCGCCGACCTGGCGCGCGATGCTGGAGGTCAGCGCGACCATGTCGGCCGGAGGCGTGCTCTCCGCATCCGAGGTCGCGGCCAGGAAGGCGCGGTGCTTCTGCTGCAGGTCGCGGCCCTGGCGCTCGATGGTGCTGACAAAGTTGCGGTAGGCGACCCCGCCGATCGCTCCACCGGCCCCCAGGAGGGCCAGACCCAGGACCTGGAGCACAAGATCGCCCTGGCGCGGGTTGAGCTGCGCGATCAGGAGTGTGAAGACGAGCGTCGCGCCCGCCACCGGCACGGACATGCGCCAGCTCCGGTAGAAGACGCCTGCGGCCACCGCGGCGAAGCCTGAGAGGGCCGCCAGGACGGAACCCCACCCCGTGCGGCCGCTGCCGTTGAACGTCGCGCCGGCCAGGAGCAGGGCCCCGGCGGCCGCCGAAGAGCCGATCCGGAGGCCGAAAACCGCCCGTCCCGAGTTCATGAGTGTGGCGAAAGTCTAGGTTTGTGTTCCCCGGGGCAAGCTAGATACCGAACTTAAACTTCAACCAGGGCACAAAGTGACGGTTTCCGAACTCCTCAGGATCGCCGACCATCTCGACCCGAAGGGCCAGGCAATGGTCCGGAAGGCGTACGAGCGTGCCGCCACGGCCCACCACGGCCAGCGCCGGCTGTCCGGCGAGGAATACGTCAAGCACCCGCTCGAGGTGGCCGCCATCCTGGCCGACCTGGAGCTGGATGCGGAGACGATCTCGGCGGCTCTGCTCCACGACACCGTCGAGGACACCAACCTCACGGCTGACGAGGTCAAGCGCGAGTTCGGGCCGGAGGTGGCCCGCCTTGTCGACGGGGTCACCAAGCTGGGCCGGATCTCCCTCCGCACTGACCAGCAGCAGCAGGCAGAGAACATCCGCAAGATGATGGTGGCGATGGCGGAGGACCTCCGCGTGGTCCTCATCAAGCTTGCCGACCGGCTCCACAACATGCGCACCCTCGAGCCGCTGGCCGAACCCAAGCGCCGCAAGATCTCGCGCGAGACGCTCGACATCTACGCGCCGCTCGCCCACCGTCTCGGCATCGGCCAGATCAAGTGGGAGCTGGAGGACCTTGCCTTCCGCAACCTGGAGCCGGACGCCTTTGAGGACGTGGTCGGGCGGATCGCCCGCAAGCGCGCCGACCGCGAGGCCCTGGTCTCAGACCTGCGCGAGATCCTGGGCCGCGAGCTGGAAAAGGTGGGCATCCAGGCGGAGATCACCGGGCGGCCGAAGCACATCTACTCGGTCTGGCAGAAGATGACCCGCGAAGGCAAGGACTTCTCTGAGATCTACGACCTCTCCGCGATCCGGGTCCTGGTCGACAGCGTGCGCGACTGCTATGGCGTCCTGGGCGTCGTGCACTCGCTGTGGAAACCCATGCCCGGAAGGTTCAAGGATTACGTGGCGATGCCGAAGTCCAACGGCTACCAGTCGCTCCATACCACCGTCATCACGCACACCGGGGAGCCGATCGAGATCCAGATCCGCACCCAGGAGATGCACCGGGTGGCCGAGTTCGGCGTCGCGGCCCACTGGACGTACAAGGAAGGCGGCAAGGACGCGAGCTTCGACCAGAAGCTCTCCTGGCTGCGCAGCCTGCTGGAGTGGCAGAGCGAGGTGGGGGACGCCGAGTCGTTTCTCAACACGGTCAAGGTCGACCTCTTCCAGGACGAGGTCTACGTGTTCACCCCTCGCGGGGACGTCATCAACCTGCCCGCCGACTCGACGCCGGTGGACTTCGCCTACCGGATCCATACCGAGGTCGGCCACCACTGCATCGGCGCCAAGGTCAACGGACGCATGGTGCCGCTCGAGTACGCGCTCCAGAACGGTGAGATCGTGGAGATCCTCACGTCCAAGGGGCCGCATGGACCCAGCCGCGACTGGCTGAACTTCGTCAAGAGCGCCTCCGCGAAGGAGCGCATCCGCAAATGGTTCAAGAGCCAGCGCCGGGACGAGAACGTGGCCAAGGGGCGCGACCTCCTCGACAAGGAGCTTCACCGAATGCACCGCATCAGCCTCGACAAGATTCCCGAGTCGAAGCTGCAGGAGATGGCCGCCCTGGACAGGTACGGAACGGTCGACGACTTCCTGGCCGCGATCGGCTACGGCGACCTGTCGCCGCATTCGGTCGTGATGCGGATGGCGATCAGCCTGGACACCCCGGGAGGCGACCTGCGCACGATCCCGCTCATCCCCCAGGTCCAGCCCTCGCCGCGCGTGCTGGTCCGCGGCGAAAAGGGGATCCTGACCACGGTCGCGACCTGCTGCCAGCCGGTGCCCGGCGACGCGATCGTCGGCTACACCACGCGGGGCAAAGGGGTCACCGTGCATCGCGCGGACTGCATCAA
>VBHA01000107.1 GCA_005889495.1 Chloroflexota bacterium | reverse complement strand
CGCCGCCGTCGATCACCACCGCATGCGCAAACGCATGCGTCGCACGCGCCAGCAGCTCGAGCGCGAGCGTGAGCTTGCCGCATGTCCCGCCGCCGGTGAGCAGCGCGATCCTGCCTCGCGGCATGCCGCCGATGCCGGTCAGGCGGTCGAGCGGAGACCCGCTCGCCCAGGGCTGCGGAGGGGGCAGCTCGCCCGCCCTGGTCAGCGCCTGGCTGCCGAAGCGGACCCGAATTGAGTTGATCGCGGATTCGAGGGCGATTTCCTGCATCTTTTTGGGGCCTCGGGAGAGAGACGCAGGGAGTTCGGGGAGGCGATTCCACTATACCGAACGAATGTTCGGAAGGCAAGACCTTTAGGCGGCGAGT
>VBHA01000106.1 GCA_005889495.1 Chloroflexota bacterium | reverse complement strand
CCGGCGCGTGACGGACTGACGAAACGATTGAAGAGAAGTGTCTTACTTCTTCTTCGAGGACTTCTTCGCGGCCTTCTTGGCCGGCTTCTTGGCGGCCTTCTTCTTTGCCATCATCAAATACCTCCTTCTCCCAAAGATATGGACCCGATAGGTTCCATTGGTTTGGCGGGATCCATGTGGTGGTGAGACGTGGTCTGGATCGCTCCTACACGCACCTCCTCTGTAACCCCACGGGTTTCGCCGCGGACCCTTATGGATAAGGACTCCGAGACGTTGGCGGTTGTCGAAAATGGTCGCCTTTCTCGCGCCGGGTCCGTTGCCTCTGTGGTGGCAACCACGAGCAGCATCGCCATACAAGGTGTTGTGATACTCGATGAACCCCTCTCACGTCAATCCCTCGTGAAGATTTTTTTTGAGCGAGCCTGTGGAAATTTGTGGTGATGTCGCCGTCATCGCGTCGATCATCGACCTCTTCAACACTGCGACGATAGACATCATGCGTGTCGTCCTCGGGCATGGAGCATCGGGCAACGCGGCGTCGATGAAGCCTTACGTCGTGGGCTTCAAGCGACGTGGAATCGATGCGATGGCGGTGGATCTTCCTCGCGGTGGCGCCGAGAAAGCAGTGCCCGTCTTCATCAAGACGTCGGGTCGTGGCCACGAGGTCGTCGGCGGCGGTCAATCATTCGGCGGAAGGGTCGCGAGCATGGCCGCGGTCGATGCTGACTTCGGTGGCCTCGTGCTTTTCTCCTATCCGCTGCATCGCCCCGGGTTCCCCGATCAGCTCCGCACCGACCACTGGCCGCAGATCCGCTGCCCGACTCTGTTCCTGAGCGGCGACCGCGACCCGTTCGCGAAGATCGACCTGCTCGAGGAGAAGATCAAGCTCATCCGCCACGCGCGGCTCGAGGTCTTCAAGGGCCAGGGCCACGGATTGCTCGCTGTCCTCGACCAGGCCCTCGACGTCGCGACCGACTTCATCCAGAAGAACATCAAGTGACCGCGAGCCAGCACATGGTCCAGGCCAATGGGCTCCGCTTCCGCGTGATGGCGGACGGTCCGGCGGACGCAGGGCTGGTCGTCATGCTCCACGGGTTCCCCGAGGGCGCGGAGTCCTGGTCGAAGCAGGTCGACGCCATCGCGCGCGCGGGCGCGCTCGGGGTTGCACCGGACATGCGGGGCTACGGGCTGACCGACGCTCCGCCTCGCGTGGAGGACTACGCGATGTCTGAGCTGGTGGAGGACGTCGCGGGCATCGTCAAAGCCTTCGGGCGCGACGAGGCCCACATCGCGGGCCACGACTGGGGCGCGATGGTCGCGTGGTACTTCGCCATCGTCCACCCTGAGATGACGAGGTCGCTCACCGTCCTGTCCGTCGGGCATCCCGCGGCCATGGCCGACGCGATGAAGCAGGAGGACCAGAGGGCGCGGTCGCGCTACATCGAGCTCTTCCTCCTCGAGGGCAAAGCGGAGAGCGTGCTCGCGGAGGAGGACCATCGGCGACTGCGGTCGATGCTGGGCGGTGGCATACCGCCTGCTGTGGTCGAGCACTTCGTCCGCTCGCTCTCCCGGCCCGGACGTCTCACCGCCGGTCTCAACTACTACCGCGCCAACCTCTCGCGCGACCATGCATGGACGAGCCTGCGCCGCGACGCGCGCGTGAAGGGGCCCGTGACGCTGCTGTGGGGCGACCAGGATCCCGCTCTCGGTCGATTTCAGGCCGACGAGACCGCGCGATACGTCTCGGGCGAGTACCGGCTCGAGGTCCTGGACGGCGCGGGACACTGGCTTCAGTTCGAACGGCCGGACGAAGTGAGCCGCTCGATGGTCGAAGCCCTTTCCAAGTAAGCTGTCGCCGATGCTGCGGCCGGGTGAGTCCGAGAGGCGGGGCGGGCTGCGCCGCCTGGACGACATTCTGGAAAGTCTTGAACAGCTGAATCTGCACGACAAGACCGAGCTTCCCGACCATGTCGCGGAGGCGCTGGTCATGCTCGGCATCGAGCAGCCGCATTCGATTCCCATCCCGCAGCTGATCGAACGCGTGTGGGCGATGCAGCAGCCCTACCTCATCACGATCGTCGTCGAGCGCAGGCGCCGCCGGCGGCGCAAGGTCTCGGCCGAATCAACCCCGCTGCCCGACCAGTCGCGCTGAACCGGATCCCCACGAACTCAGAGGCGTAGCCGTGAGCTCGCGGGGGGCGCTCACCGGTGGCGAATGGCTCGAGGTCTTCTCCCGCATCGGCGAGGGTGTGCGGCGAGCGGTGGTGCCGCTGTCGGGGACCGAGGCCGGCCGCCAGGCGTACGCGGTGGGCGCGGGAGGCGACACGACCGTCGAGGTCGACCGCGTGGCCGAGTCGATCGTCCTGACGGGGCTCGCGGGACTCGTGGACCGTGGCCAGGGCTTCTCCGTCCTGTCGGAGGAGGCCGGGCACCGCGAGTTCGGGGCCGCCTACCCTCTCGTCCTCGTCGACCCGGTCGACGGAAGCTTGAACGCCAAGCAGGGGATCCCCCTCTACGGCCTGATGCTGGCCGTGCTCGACGGACCGGCGGTCGCGGACACGATCGCGGGCCTGGTCCTGAACCTGAGCACGGGGCAGGAGTGGCGGGCCGCGCGCGGCGAGGGCGCCTCGCGTGGCGGGGATCCCCTCACGGTGCTTCCGCGGTCCGGGCCCGGCCGTCTCGAGGTGATCGGCCTGGAGAGCACGCCCCGCGCCCTCGAGCTCGCCCGCCCACTCGTCGGGCGCGCTTCGAAGATACGCATACTGGGCTCGATGGCGATCTCGATCGCGCTCACGAGCGCGGGCGCGCTGGATGCATTCTGTGCGCCGATCCCGGTCCGCGTCTTCGACACGGCCGCGAGCTTGCTCCTTCTCCGAGAGGCGGGCGGGGTCGCGACCACGCTCGACGGTGAGCCGCTCGACGCTCTGCGCTGCGACCTGACGACGCGGGCGACGCTCCTCTGCGCTCCCACCCCCGAGCTCCACGCCGAGGCGCTGGGGATCCTGCGCGGCCGGCGATGAGCCTCGACGCGGCGCGGACAGTGTTCGTCCTCCTCAGCTTCGAGGGGCCCGACGTCTACAGCCAGGCCGGAGGCCTGGGGGTGCGCATGAAGGGGCTGTCCCGGTCCCTGGCCCGCCTCGGCTACCCGACATACCTCTATTTCTGTGGCGACCCCGACCTTCCGGGCGAGGAAGACCTCGAAGACGGCCGTCTCCATCTTCGGCGCTGGTGCCAGTGGATCTCCGCCCAGCATCGAGGCGGCGTCTACGACGGCGAGGAGGGCAAGATCCGCGACTGGAACTACAGCCTTCCGCCCAGCCTGGTCGACAACGTGATCGAGCCGGCGGCCACCGAGGGAAAGCATGTCGTGGTCCTGGGCGAGGAGTGGCACACAGCCTGGTCCATGAAGCTGATCGCCGACTCGGTCTTCTACCGCGGGCTGCGCGACCGCGTGGTGATGCTCTGGAACGCCAACAACACGTTCGGCTTCCACCGCATCGACTGGCCCGCGCTGAACCTCGCCACGACGGTGACCACGGTCAGCCGCTACATGAAATTTCGGATGTGGGAGTGGGGCCAGAACCCGATCGTGATCCCGAACGGCATCCCGCGTGAATCGATCGTCGAACCTGATGCCGCCGTCGTCACCGCCCTGCAGTCGGCCGCGGCGGCGGACCACTTCTGGTTCAAGATCGGCCGCTTCGACCCTGACAAGCGCTGGTTGATGGCGGTCACGGCGGCGGCCGAGCTGAAGAGGCGGGGCCGGACGGTGAAGCTCTTGATGCGCGGCGGGCGTGAGCCGCATGGCGCCGACGTGATGGTGCACGCTGAGCACCAGGGCCTGGCCGTGCGCCACGTCCAGTCGCCGGCCGACGTGTTGGGGTTGGCGAAGCTGCTGCGCGAGTCACGCGAGGCGGATGTCATCAACCTCACCAGCTTCCTCAACGACCCGACCCTGATGGCGATCTACTCGGGGTGCGACGCGGTGCTCGCAAACTCCGGCCACGAGCCGTTCGGCCTGGTCGGCCTCGAGGTGATGGCCGCCGGCGGGATCCCGGTCACCGGTTCGACCGGCGAGGACTACGCGGAGGCCTACCGCAACGCGGTGGTGCTGGAGACGGACGACCCGCTCGAGATCGTCACCGAGCTCTCGGTCCTGAAGGAGAGACCGCGACTCGTGGCCGAGATGCACAAGCGAGGTCGCGCGACCGCGCGCGACTACGTCTGGGAGAAGGTCATCGACGAGCTGCTGCTCCGGATCGACTTCGCGGCCGCCCGGCAGAGAGTGGCCCTGCCCAACGCTCCCACGCCAAAGCCGGTGGTTCGCCGCCGGGTACGAAGGCCTGACGCTGCGATCATTGATGTGAACCCATGAAGCCGCTGCACGTCGCGTTCGTCTGGCACATGCACCAGCCCTACTACAAGGACGACCTCACCAGCACCTACCTGCTGCCCTGGGTCCGCCTTCGCTCGGCCAAGGACTACTTCAAGATGCCCGCGCTGCTCGACGGGTACCCGAACGTGCGGGCCACCTTCAACCTCGTCCCTTCGCTCCTTGCGCAGATCGAGGACTACGGAAAGGAGGAGTCGGTCGACCTCTTCCTCAACCTCAGCAAGCAGCCTGCAGGCGATCTGAATGCCGAGCAGCGCGACTTCGTCCTGCGCTGGATGCGTGAGTCGCCGCGGGCCCTGCGCGTGCAGCAGTCGCCCCGCTACCTCGAGCTGGCGTCGAGGCCGCCCGACGCGCAATTCACGACCCCCGACCTGCGCGACCTGCAGGTGTGGTTCAACCTCGCCTGGTGCGACCCGGTCTGGGTCGAGAACGACCCCGGCCTCGCGGAGCTGAAGCGCAAGGACCGCGATTTCACCGAGGACGACAAGGCCGTCCTCTTCGCTGCCCAGCTGGAGCGCATCAGGAGCGTGATCCCTAAGTACCGCGAGCTCGCGGACCGCGGCCAGGCAGAGCTGACTTTCTCCCCCTACTACCACCCCATCCTGCCCCTGATCTGCCACGTCGACTCTGCCCGCAGCGCGAACCCGCAGATCCAGCTTCCGGAAAGGCACTTCTCGCACCGCGAGGACGCCGAGCGGCAGATCGAGCTCGGGATGGGCCTGTTCGAGCGCATGCTGGGCCGCCGGCCGAAGGGGATATGGCCCTCCGAGATGGCGGTCGGCGAAAGCGTGATCGGCCTTGCCGAGAAGGCAAAGATCGGCTGGATGATCAGCGACGAGGAAGTCCTCGCCCGCTCGCTCGAGGGCCAGTTCAACCGCGACGAGCACCTGTACCAGCCCAAGCGCGTCTCCCGCGAGGGCCGCGCGGTGTCGATGGTGTTTCGCGACTCGCAGCTGTCGAACGTGATCGGTTTCGACTACCAGCGGATGCCGTCGATCGACGCCGCGCGCGACCTCATCGGCCGTCTGCACCGGATTCGGGAGGTCCAGGGCGACCGCGACTTCCTGGCCGTGATCGCGCTGGACGGTGAGAACGCGTGGGAGTTCTATCCTCGCGACGGGCACGACTTCCTGAACGCCGTCTACACCGAGCTCGAGTCCAGCTCCGACATCCTCACCACTACCGTGTCCGACTTTCTCGCCGAGCACCCGGCGCAGCAGCAGCTCCACCACCTCCACACCGGCAGCTGGATCGGCGCGAGCCTCGACACCTGGATCGGCGACCCCGAGCACAACGTGGCCTGGGACCTGCTCGCGGAGACGCGCGACTGGCTCGACGCCCAGTCGCAGCAGCGGCCGAAAGATTCGCAGCAGGCCGCGCTCGCGTGGCGCGAGATCCTGATCACCGAGGGCAGCGACTGGTTCTGGTGGTTCAGCCGGAAGCA
>VBHA01000141.1:5026-17528 GCA_005889495.1 Chloroflexota bacterium | reverse complement strand
GCGAAGCCAACTCCAAGATAAGGTCTCCCACCGGGTTAACCGGGTAAGGGCCCTGCTAGACCAGCAGGTTGATAGGCCGGAGGTGTAAGAGGAGCAATCCTTTGAGCTGACCGGTACTAATAGCCCGAGGGCTTGTTCACCTATAACTCACTCTTCAGGTCACTGAGGATTGAGCGAACAAAGAACAAAATTGGATCCAGCGCAAAACGCAAACTGGAGAATCTCATAGACCTGATTCGGTTGTTTCAATGACAGCTGAGATACGTCCCCTGGAGAGCACCGCCGACCTCCACTGGTCGGCGCGCGCCCTCGAGCTGGCCCGCAACGGCCAGCCCACGTCGAGGAAGAGGAGCGACCTGCTCTAATCAAGAATCAAGCAATGGCCGAGAAGGGCGATACGCCAGACCTCGATGGGACTGACCTCAGGATCGCGATCGTCGTCGCGCGCTTCAACCAGGACGTGACCAGGCGCCTGCTGCGCGGCGCGCAGGAGGCGTTGCAGAAGCACGGGGTGGAAGACCCGGACGTCTACTGGGTGCCGGGCTCGCTCGAGCTGCCCGTGACCGCGCTCGCGCTGGCCGAGAAAGGCGCGCACGACGCGATCGTCTGCCTGGGCGCGGTCATCCGGGGTGAGACCTTCCACTTCGAGGTCGTGGCCATGCAGGCGGCGATGGGGATCATGCAGGTCCAGCTCGACACCGGCGTCCCCATCACGTTCGGCGTGCTCACGACCGACGACGCCGAGCAGGCGCTAGCCCGCTCGGGCCTCAAGAACAACAAGGGCGCCGAGGCGGCCGAGGCGGCCATCGAGATGGCCAATCTGCTGGCCGAGATCCAGGGCTAGGAAACTCAAAAAGACAGCAAGACAGGGCCTAGCCCACCACCGAGATCGCCGTCACGCTCCTGCCCGTCGGCATGACCACGAACCCCTCCGTCGCCGCCGCCGTGCTGTATCGGTTGGCCGACGGCACCTTGGCGCTGTACAGGGTCCTGCCGCTCGACGGATCGAACGCGTAAAGGGTCGCGGACGGCGCCTCGAGCGCCCACACCGCCCCCGCCGCAGTCATCGGCGGGGCCAGGGTGGGATGGTTCGAATGCCACAACACCCGGATCGACGAAGCACTCACAGACACCGCGTACAGGCCGTCGGCGCAGGGGATGAAGACGGTCGACCCCAGCCACGCCGTGCCTCCCCAGGCACCCGAGCAGACCCGGGCGCTCGCCACCTGCCCCCCAATCTCGCCCAAGCTGCCGGGCCGCAGCAGGTAGCCGACGCCCTCCTTCCCGATCACGAAGACCCGGTCCAGCGCCGGCAGCACCGCGGCGCCCGTCGACCCGAGGTCGGTGTCCGCTCTGTTCAGCGCCGCCCAGTTCGAGGGCGCGAAGTAGGAACGGACCGACGCAAGGTCGGGTGAGAGCTGCAGCACGGAGTCGCTGTAGCCGAACGTGGAAGCCGAGGATGTGGCGTTCCCCGTCACCACGTATACGCTCCCGTCCGGGCCGATCGTCGCGCCTTGCGGGCTCCAGATGCTCGCGCCGGTGGCAGTCGGCACGCGATAAACATGAGCAGCGCCGCCGGACAGCGGCACGCCGACGACGTACCCGTGGTAATCGCCGCAGTCGCCGAACAGCCCGCCAAACGGGACGTACACCAGGCCGGAGCCGATCGACAGCGCCGCGCGCAGCTGCTGCACCCGCGGCGTCGAACCGGCCGGGTCGATCGTCTGCTGCCACAAGACCGAGCCGTCGGTGAGGCTCAGCGCGTAGAGCACGTGGTGGTAACCGCGCAGGAAGGCGACCACGTACACGCGGCCCGACGCCGGGTCCGCCGCCGGCGTGCTCGTGATCCCGGTGATGGGCTGGATGTTGCCGCACGGCAGCGTCGAGGCGTCCACCGGATCGCCGAGGTGCCGCTGCCACACCGCCTGGCCTGTGAAAACGTCGAGTGAGTAGACGGTGTTGTTCTCGGTGGCGACGATCACGTGCCCCGCGACGATCAGCGGCGACGCGTATACCTCGGCGTCCACGCCGGAGTTCCACGCGGTCCTCGGGGTAGTCAACGCCGGCTCCGCGGGGCCGACGCCAGACCGCCCGGCGTCCCGGTGGTACTGCGCCCAGTCGATCGAGATCGGAGGCGAAGCGCTGGGCACCACGGCCGTCCGGGACGGCGACGCCGTGTTCGGAGGCGTGGAGCCGGAGCTGCACGCGACCACGGCCACCGCCAGGCACCAGACCACGACGGCAGCAGTCCGGGGAATCAAATTCCCCAAACGAACTTGTGCAGCGGCCGCAGGCGGGCGCGCTCGGCCGCGATCAGCTCGACCTGGCCCTGCATCGCGATGCCGCGCTTCGGGCCCATCGCATCGACCACCATCGCCGCGCGCGGTTCGGCGGTGAGGTTGCGCAGCTTGACGCCGTCCACGTCGAAGTCCAGGGACCCGTCGTCGTTCATCGTGTACATCACCGGCGCGACATGGGGCCATCCTGAAGGTCCGACGGTCGCGAAGCGCCCGATCCGCTGCGACCGCAGAAATTCGAGCTCCGCGGCGCTGAACACGAATCAAATCCTAGACTCAACAGTTCACATGGAAATCACAACCAAGAACTCCGTCGGCGGCTACACCGTCAAGCGCCGCGAGCCCCTCGAAAGGCTCGAAGGCGCGTACATCGAGCTCGAGCATCAACGCACGGGCGCCCGCCACATCCACATCGAATGCCCCGACGACAACAACGGGTTCGCCGTCTTCTTCTCCACGCCGCCCAACGACTCGACCGGCGTTGCCCACATCCTCGAGCACGTCGTCCTTGCGGGCTCGCAGCGCTACCCGGTCCGCGACCCGTTCTTCAGCATGACCCGCCGCTCTCTGGCGACGTTCATGAACGCGTTCACGGGCTCGGACTGGACCATGTACCTGTTCAGCACCCGCAACGCGAAGGACTACAGGAACCTCCTCGACGTCTACCTCGACGCGGCCTTCTTCCCACGTCTCTCGGAGGACTCGTTCAAGCAGGAGGGCATCCGCTTCGAGTTCGAGGACCCCGCGGACCCCAAGAGCGGCCTGCGCTACAAGGGCGTCGTCTTCAACGAGATGAAGGGCGCGCTGGCGACCTCGGGCGCGGCCGTCGACCGCGCGATCGGCAAGACACTGTTTCCCGGGCTGCCCTACTCATACGTCTCCGGCGGCGACCCACAGGACATCCCCAACCTGACCTGGGAGATGCTGCGCAGCTTCCACGCCCGGCACTATCACCCGAGCAACGCCCGCTTCTACACCTATGGCGACCAGCCCCTCGAGGTGACCCTCGAGGCGATCGAGCGCGGCGCGCTCTCCCGCTTCCAGCGCATCGACGTCGACGGCGGGATCCCCGATGTGACGCGGTTCACGAAGCCGAGGCAAGCGGTCGAGGCCTACCCGGCGGAGCCTGGCGAAGAGCTCGAGCGCAAGGCCCAGGCGCTGACGGCCTGGGTCACCGTACCCAGCGGCGACTCCTTCCGCACCCTCGCCATGAAGGTGCTCTCCGAGGTCCTCCTCTCGAACGCCGGCTCTCCTTTGCGCAGGGCGCTGATCGACTCCGGCCTGGGCAGCGCGCTCGCCGACGGCAGCGGGCTGCACGACGACTTCAAGGAGTCCGTCTTCGGGGCGGGGCTTAAGGGCGTTAAGGCAGAGGACGCGGAGAAAGTCGAGCGCGTCGTCCTCGACACCCTCGAGCGCCTCGCTGACCACGGCATCGACCCATCCCAGGTCGACGCCGCGATCCACCACCTGGAGTTCGAGAAGCGGGAGCGGTCCAACGCCGGGTTTCCGTACGCGCTGCGACTCCTGTTCGCTCTGACACCCGGCTACCACTACGGCGGCGACCCCTTCGCCGCGCTCAACTTCGACGCCGACCTCGAGCACCTCGAGACGGCTCGGTCCGAAGGCAGGTTCTTCGAGAACCTCATCCGCGCCGAGCTCCTCGACAACGCGCATCGTGCGCTCCTGACCGTGGTCCCGGACACCGACATGGAGGAGCGACAGAGGCGCACGGAGCTCGACAGGCTGGGGGCGGTCGAGTCGCGCCTGACCGACGCTGAACGGGGGCAGATCGTCGCCGACGCGTTGAGGCTCAAGGCCGACCAGGATGCGAAGCAGGACCTCTCGGTGCTGCCGACGCTCGAGCTCGGCGACATCCCGATGAAGTTCGAGGACGTGCCCAGCCGCGACGCCTCCGCGCGCCAGGCCACCGTGGAGTTCTATCCCCAGCCCACCAACGGCATCACCTACCTCGACATCCGGACCGACTTCTCGCGCCTCACCGCCGAGCAGCAGGACCTGCTCCCGCTCTTCAGTCGCGTGCTGACCCAAAGTGGTGCGGCGGGTCAGGACTACGTGCAGATCGCCGCGCGAATCGCGTCGAACACCGGTGGCGTCGGCGCCGCGGCGCAGGTCCAGTCCCTGGCCGCGCGCGACGACTACATCGAGTCGTTCGTCGTCGCGGGGCGCGCGCTCGACCGCAACGCCCAGCCGTTCATCGAGCTCCTGACCGACCTCGTTGCGCGCCTCGAGGTCCAGCCCAAGCGCCTGAAGGAGGTCATCGCCGAGATCAGCACCCGCCTCGNNAAGGACCTGGGCGAGGTGATCGCCAAGCTCGACCAGATCCGGACTGTTCTCTTTCAAGCGGAGGGCCTGCGCATCGTCGTCACGTGCGAGGAAGGAATGATCCAGCCTCTCGACGAGCTCCTGTCCGGCCTGGTCGCCGCGCTCCCGGCCGGCGTGGCGGCGCGTCCGCAGGTCAAGCTCACGCCGCTGGAACAGGCGCCCGAGGCGCGCACCGCCCCGGTGCCGGTCGCCTTCAACGTCCGCATCTACCGGACGGTCCGCTACACGCACCCGGACTCGCCGGCGCTGCTCGTCCTCTCCAACTACCTCCGCGACAACTTTCTGCACCGCGAGCTTCGCGAGAAGGGCGGCGCCTATGGCGGCTACGCGCAGGCGGGAGTTGCCAGCGGCACGTTTTATCTCGGCTCTTATCGCGACCCGAACATCGTGCGCACGTACGAGGTCTTCGACCAGGCGACCCGGTGGATCACCGAGACCGAGATCGACGGCGAAGCCCTGAAGGAGGCGATCCTCGGCGCGTGCGGCGACGTCGACCCGCTCGAGTCGCCCGACATCAAGGGCCGGCGAGAGGCGACCAACCGTGCGACGGGCTTCGATCGCGAGGCCCGCGAGCGATTCAAGCAGCGCCTTCTCCAGGTGACCGCGGACGACCTGCGCCGGGTCGCCGGCACGTACTTCCTGGACAAGCCCGCGGCGCAGACCACGGTCGCCGGCGCGGAGCTGATCGAGGAGGCGCGCAGGGAGAAGCCCGGCCTGTTTGAGGTCGTGGCCCCGGTTTAGACTGGCGACCGTGAACCGGGTCTGGCGGCATGAGCTTTTCTGGCCCGCGGTCCTGGTCGTGGTCGGCCTCTACTTCCTTCTCCACAACCTCGGCCTGCTCAACTGGCTCCGCTCGGACGTCTTCTGGCCCCTGGTCCTGATCGCCCTCGGCATCTGGTTGATCGCCCGCCGCACCTGGCGTTAGCTCGATGTGGAATCGCAACCCGAGCGTCTTCTGGGGCGGGTTGCTCGTGCTCGTCGGCGTTGCGCTCCTGCTCGCCAACCTCGGGGTGCTCAGCAACGTCGATTGGGACGTGCTCTGGCCGATCCTGCTGATCGCCCTCGGTGTCTGGCTCATCGCCGCCCGCATCGGGCCGGGCGGTGCGTCGACGGTCGTGGACAGCGCGGAGCCGCGCGAAGGCCTGGAGAAGGCGAAGCTCGAGGTGGCGGTGGGCTCGGGGAGGCTCGAGGTGCATTCCGCCCCACTTGACGACCAGCTCTACCGGGTACACATCGAGCACGGAGGCGCGTCTCCTGAGGTGCGCCTCGACCGGGCGACCGGGACCTTGCGCATAAGCCAGCGGGTCGACTGGTTCATGGGCGCGCGGCGGCTCCACGTCGACGCCCGGCTCACCGATGCGGTCCCGTGGGAGGTGATCTGCAGCACCGGCGCCATCCGCGGTGATTTCGACCTCTCGTCGGCCAGGCTGACCGGCTTCGGCTGCCGGACGGGCGCCAGCACGGTCCACCTCACGCTGGGTGCGCCCCAAGGCATCGTGCCGCTGCGGGTCGAAGGCGGCGCGCTGACTGTGAGTATCACGCGCCCCGCCGGGGTCGCGGTCAGTGTCCACGCGTCGGGGGGTGCCGTCCAGCTCCGCGCCGACGGTGCGCGCCAGGATGGCCTGGGAACGCGGAGCTGGAAGAGCGCCGGCTTCGACGCCGCGGCCGACCGCTACGACGTGACCGTCTCGGGGGGAGCGCTCAACGTCGAGGTCTCCGGGCGCTAGGGGTATGCGCTACTCGTACCGCTACCGCACGTTCTTCTGGCCGGCCCTGCTGATCCTCGCGGGCATCGTCGCCCTGCTTGTGAACACCGGCCGGCTGCCGGTCGAACGCCTCGGACTGCTGGTCGCCCTGTGGCCCCTGGTCCTGGTGGTGATCGGCCTGGAGCTGGTCGTCCGCCGCACCGTCCACGGCGTCGCGGGCGACGTCGCGGCGGCCCTGATCGTGCTGCTGGCGATCGCCGGTTCGGCGGCCTACGTCACCTTCGGGTCCAACCCTGCCGCGACCCACACCTACGACGCGGTCGGCCCAGGTGGAGGCGTCAACGAAGCGACGCTCAAGATCAACGTGGGGGCGGCGACAGTGAGCATCGCCGGCGGCGCCGAGTCCACCGACCTGTACCGCGCCCACATCGAATACAGCGGTGCGCAGCCCACCGTCCAGTTCGACCCCGAGACCCACGTATTGCGCGTCGACCAGTCCGACCGAGGCTTCAGCATCTTCCCGAGCAGCAACTTCGCCCTCCAACTGCAGCTCAGCTCCGCCGTCCGGTGGTCGATCACGAGCAACAGCGGAGCGGCGACCCTGACCATGGACCTGGCGCAGGTCCCCGTCACGTCCCTGTCGCTCAACACTGGCGCGAGCAAGGACGAGATCACGCTGGGCACGCCGTCGGGAACCGTGCCGGTAGAGATCAACGGCGGAGCGCTCACCGTCCACCTCCACCGGCCGAGCGGGGTCAGCACGAAGGTCGAGGTCTCGGGCGGCGCCGTGAGCCTCGACGCCGACGGCCACTCGTTCCACGCCATCGGCCACGCGACCTACGAAGCGCTCGGGCCGGGGGAGGACGGTTACCAGGTCCGCGTCAACGGCGGCGCCTGCACCGTCACCCTGGACACGGCCGTCCATTCAGGCTAGGCGCGAATCCAGGGCGTCGATGCGCGCCCGATAGAGGGCAGCCGTCGACGCGGTGATCGAGGCCCGAAGACCGCGCGCCGCCACGTCGAGCATTGCTTCGAGATCGTCGTCGAGGATGTGGCCCGCACGCATCACGTGCGCGAGCGCGACGCTCTGCTCGGCGGCCGAGAGGAAGGCGTCCTGGTCGACCCCCATCGCGAGCAGCTCCGTCGAGCTCGCCGACAGTCGTGCCGCCAGCGCCTGGCGCTCTTCGTCGCCGGCTTGCCGCGCGATGTGCGCGGCCCTGCTCGCCGCGACCGCCGCCAGCCTAGCCTCGAGCACACGGCCGGCGGCCGCGCCTCCGGCCGCCATCGCGGGACACAGCCCGACCACCTCCTGCGCTCCCAGCGAAGCACCGCGCCGCTCGAGCTCGGCGATCACGTCGGCCGGCCTCGTCTCGTCGAGCCGAAAGAGATTCATCGACAGTTGCACGCGGTTGCCCCTCAGCTGAAACACCAGTGCCTGCACGCCACGTAACCCTCCAGCCATGGTTTCGCGGATGGAACGGGCGAGGGCGCGTGCCGCCACCAGGTCGACGTCGTAGAGAATCACGTTGAAGGCGACGAGCGAGGCTCGGGCGCCGACCGATACCGCGCCGGCGGTCGGATGAAGGGCGGGACCGCCAACGTCCGGAGTCGCGCGGCCGGCGCGAATGTCGACCAGGCGCTTGCCCTCACCGTGGCCGTAGTAGAAGACGGGGACCTTCAGCTCGTCCCAGATCCGCTCCGCGACGTCGTGGGCCATGTCACGGGCGGATTCGAGCTCGGCCGAGCCGAGTGGGATGATCGGCACGACATCGGCCACGCCGACCCGTGGGTGCACACCCTGGTGTTGGCGCAGGTCGATGCGCTCCACCGCCTCTGCGACGGCCGTGAGCAGCGCATCAGCGAGCTTCTGCCGCGGACCAGCGATCGAAACGACGGCCCGGTTGTGATCAGGGTCCGGGTCAAGGTCGAGGAAGTAGGCCCTGTGCGCGGCGCGCACGAGCTCGCCCAGGATCAGGTTGTCCCGGCCCTCGGAGAAGTTCGGCACGGATTCGAAAAGATCCACCGAACCGCTAGCGTAAGTTGCCGTGTCGGGATCGGTGGCGCTCGTCTACGGCGACGCGCTGATGAAGCATCATCTCTCCGACGAGCACCCCCTGCAGCCGGTGCGGGTCAAGCTCGCGGTCGACCTCATCAGGTCGACGGGCCTCATCGAGCACTGCCACCTGCTTCCGCCGCGCCCAGCGACTGTCCAGGAGCTGGAGCTGGTGCACTCGCCGGAGTACGTGGAGCTCGTGCGCACGCTCAGCGACCCCGCCCGCCGTCGCCAGGTGCCGCCGCACGCCGTCGACGCGGCGGGCTACGCGTCGGCGGACAACCCGATCTCCGACGAGCTGCACGAGGGCACGTCGCTGGTGGTCGGTGCGTCGCTAGTCGCTGCCGAGGCGATCGAAGGCGGGGCGGCCCTGCACGCGTTCAGCCCCTCAGGCGGGCTGCATCACGCGCACCGCGACCGCGCGTCAGGGTTCTGCACGTACAACGACGCCGCGATCGCGTGTCAGTGGTTCAAGCACCGCGGCCATCGCGTCGCCTACGTCGACGTCGACGTGCACCACGGCGACGGCGTGGAGCACATCTTCGAGAGCGACCCCGACGTGCTCACGATCAGCCTGCACGAGAGCGGGCACTGGCTTTTTCCTGGCACGGGCTTTCCGCAGGAGTCGGGAGTCGGCGCGGGCAGAGGCTCGGCGGCCAACGTGCCGTTTGTGCCCTACACCTGGGACGAGCCGTGGCTCCTCGCGTTTGAAGAGGTCGTGCCGGCATTGCTCCGTCGCTTCAAGCCGACCGTCCTGGTCACCCAGGACGGCTGCGACTCGCATCACCTCGACCCGCTGGCCCATCTCGCGAACACGACGCGCATCTGGCCGCGCGTAGGCCGAACATTCCACGAGCTGGCGCACGAGCTGTGCGAGGGGCGATGGCTCGCGCTGGGGGGCGGAGGCTACGCGATCTACGAGGTCGTGCCGCGCGCCTGGACGCTCCTGTTCGCGGAGATGGTCGAACACCCGGAGCTGGCCGCCCAGGTCGACGATCCAAAGACTGTCGTGCCGGGCCTGGAGGCGCAGGAGCGGGTCTGGCTGGCCTTACGAAAGGATCTCGACCGCCTGGCCGAAGTCCACGGAATCCCCTTTTCCGCGCAGGGCTGAGGGCCGAGCTTCAGGCTCTGTTCGATGCCGTTTTGGTCGCGCCCTGCCGCCACGCTTCCAGCACCGGCTCGGGCCTGAAGACACTCGGAGTCCCATGGATCCGCCACTGCTCGTTTCCACGCCTGATCCAGAGTGCCGGGTATAAGCCAAACAATACCGGGCGTAGCTCGATCTTCACGTCGGTAGGACGACTCGCCAAGGCGACCCATCGCGGTTGCCCATCGAGAAAATCGATGCCGAAGACAAGGATGTGGCCGGCCGTGACGGCCACAGCCAGGTCTCTCCTCACACGATCAGCGATGTGCGAGTCGAACAAGCTGGTTTCGCCGGCCAACATCGCCTCGCGCGGACCAAGCAGGTAGGCCGTCGCGAGCGCCAGCTGCTCGAGCCTCCACGACCGATAGTCGCGCAATGCAGCCAGCCACGGGAAAAGGAAGATAAGGCCCAGGCTGATGAAGGTGTTCGCTGAAAAGAACAGGGAACCGCGTTTCATGAAGTTGCGGGCACCCTTGAGTCTTCCCGACTGCTCGAACTCAGTCACCGGAAGCTGCGGCAGCACGATCTGAGCTGTCGCAGTCCAGGTCGTCCCGTCCCACCACCACCCGCCGTCATCAGAGAATTGGCCCACGCGACCGCAGTATGCCTTACGACTCTGAATTCACAGACTTCTACACCATCGGGCTGAGGGTGACGGACCCGGGGTGAGCGCTCACAGGCAGGCCGTGATGGATTTCAGCTCCACGCTCTGCCACGGAAAAACGTCCGGCGGATAAGAGATCGACACAACCGATTTTCCTGGCGGCTGCCGCGGCGGGCAGATCGTCGGCAGCGCCGGCGCCACGACCGCCAGCAGCGCCAGGGCAAGGAGGGAAGCCATCCCGGCCGCCAGCGTTGAGGTCCGTTCGGACCATGTCGACGATCGGCTCAGGCTCACGACAAGTGCCGTCAGGAGAATTAGAGCGATCGGGAGGCTGACAAACCACAGATAGGCGTCGCCCTCCAGGACCGCCCGTGCGGCGAGGCCCACCAGACACCAACCGACCAGGACGGCGCGCCTCGGACCCGAGACCAAGCCGCACAGGATTGCCGCGAGGCCCATGCTGGCGCCCAGCGCGCCGTAGATGATCGCAAGCCAGCCGTTGAAAGCCTGCACGCCAACGATGGCGCCGGCAAGACTCGTGACGACGATGGAGGCGCCGAAGAGCACCCAGATCACGCGTCTCAACACACCGAATGGCCGCCGCCTGGTTCTGGCCGCCAGCCCTATGACCACACCGCTGTGGATGACCGCGGCCCTGATTGCTTTTCTCCTTCTCGTGGTCCTGGTCGTGACCTTGCTCTACTACCGCAAGGGCAACCGGGCCAACGTCGCACGGGACAGCGCCTCGCCATGGAACAACACCCCAAGGATGCAGCTGGCAAGGGCGCATCCGCTGCTGTACGGAGTGTCGTGCGCGACCATCTTTCTTGTCGGTGGTTTGTGGGCCATCGAGACACACCACCAGATGGGGCCAGGCGCGATTTTCGTCCTTTTGCTCCTCGCTGCCGGTGCAGGCCTCCTCACCACGATCGCCGGCTACCTCGCTCGGCGAACGCAGCCCCACTAGCGGATGCTCGCAACTGACAGCGAGGATCCTGGAACGGTGATCGACATTACGCGATACCCTTTGCCGTGATATCGCGCTGCGTGGCGAAGAAAGACACGGGGACACATCTTTGGGGCCCGCTTGGTTCGTGTCGACGATCACCCAGCGCCGAACTCGACACACTTGGTGCTTGCGCAGCAACCTTCCATGCTGCAACCCTGGTCGTGGCCGCCAACCGGGTTACCGTCGGCGGCCACTATGACCAGATGCCGTCCAGAGCTATCTCCTACTGAAACTGCATTGTTGCCGCGTCGAATCGAAGCACATGTCTGTCGGCTGCGACCAGTGTAAGAATCCGGCCAGCGGCGTTAGTGATGGTCAGGCAACCATGAGCTCCAGGTGCGATGTAACGGGCGACCGGGCTGGTAGGTTGTCGCGCGACCAACACAACTCCTTCCGAATGCACTTTCGAGTTGCATCCGGCGTAGATGACGAGCGATCCCCCGTCTGAGAGCGACAGGTACCACCGATTCTTCACTGTCGTGTTGATCTCGCCAGGCGGCGGAACGCTCGACTGGATAAGCACTCCGTCTCCTGCTCGCTGTTGTGGATCGAGCGCCAGGGGGCTTTCCGCCGGAGCCGCCGCGGGCGGCTGCGCTTTCGACTTTGTAACTCCTTGGCTGGCGTTACGTGATGCAGCGTCGGCCCGCCTTTGTGCGTCCTGGTCAAGGTACGCCTGCTTAGCGGGAGGGATGGTTGGTGATGCGAAGTTCGACGCGATCACAGAGTTCGCGCCCCAAAGTGCGAGTCCCACCGTCACCAGCGCGAAGAGGATCTTGGCCTGCGTTGAGGGCAGGGGGTCAAGAGTTTTCATGGTTAGCCCCACCGAATATCGGTTGACCACGGAATATTGCTATCCGCGGTTCGGGAATCGGCATTTAGGGCGTTGTATAGCTGAGTCCAGCCCTGAACCGGTAGGTTGTCCACGCCGCTACATCCGCCCACCTGTTGGCACGCGTTGTATTGCGTCAACTCGCCTGGGAAAAGGATTGTGTGATACGTCCCGTAGTAATAGCCCCAGAGGCTGATCTGCTGCCACTGGGCAGCCTGCGCGCCTGCCTGGTTATAGATCTCTGGGATGGGTTGAGCCGCTGCAATGCCCCAGCTCACCGTGTATTCGTTTGCCTGCGTCCAACCCGCGTTGCATGAGCCGAAAGGTTGTGATTGTGGGCAACCGTCAGCGCTGCCGTAGTCGTAGTAGGCGTATCCATTGCCGTTGAATCCGTTGCCCCAGTTGATCGCGATGGCGGGAGAGCTCCATGGCGGCTCATCGTCGATCGCGCCCTGTACTCCCACCTGGCTCTTATAGATGCCAAGGCTGTTCTCAAAGTCGTTTGTGAGCTGAG
>VBHA01000141.1:0-4986 GCA_005889495.1 Chloroflexota bacterium | reverse complement strand
GAGTCGATCACAGCCTGCGCTTGGGTCCAGGTGTGCCATACACCGTCACGGTCGATCCAGTCGGTTCCCCACGTGCTGCCGCTCAGCCACTCGGACCCGAAGTCCATGATGACCACGAGGCTCTGACCCACCTGGCCATGCAATGCCGCCCCGCCAAGATTGCAGCCCGCGTTATACCAGTGGTTGTCTCCTGTATAGAAGTTTGTTACATACCACGTGATCGATGCGGGCGGGAAGGAATTGGCATGACCTGTTGTGACAGGTCCACCGCGAAGCCCGACGATTTGAGACACCAAGAAAACGGCCGCAATTAGCGTCCGGATGTGCGGTAGCATCAATTCCATCGGGTATTCATACCCGCTCCCCCCACAAGCCCCCAGGCGGGGCATTCCGCTGCTCCCCATCTTCGATTGAAAACTAGCGGCCCAGATGCTGTCAAGCGAAGAATGGTTGCCACAACAGCTCTGCTTCTTCAGTCGTGATCGGCTAGCGGGGGGGAGTGGCGGTGTTAGAAAGCAGTGCAGTCAGGGCAAGGCGCAATTTGGGCCGGAAATACTGCTGTTGCGATTACCCTCGCGCTGCCGTCCGGCGACACAACCAGCAGATCGTTAAGGCCGCCAGACGTGACGAACAGCATGACAGCCGAGCTTCGGGGATCCGCGACCGCGCCCTGCGTCACCCTACTCGTTGAATCTCTCCACAGCAGCTCGCCCGTCAAGACCTGCAGGACTTCTCCACGATTGCCGGAACCTTCGACCACCAAGAGTTTGTTGTCCCATGAGAAGGCGAGAGGTGTAACGCCGGTCGCTCGCGCGATAACCTTTCCGTCCAGCAGCCTGATGATGCTGGTTTGCGCTTCAGTCCGCAGAGCCGCGACCGTGCCATCGTGGCTCACCGATACCGTGTTGACTTCGGTGGCAGGACTTCCGACTGCGAATGTCTGCCGTCGAAGCAGTGCACCGGATTTGAAATCAAAGATCACGATCTCGCCGAATGTGATGCGTCTCACTTCGGACGGCGCATCCTTGTAACCGCTTGCCGTTGTAATGACAACTCGACCTGCAGTTGGGCTGCAAGCTGCGATATTCGGCCCTTTCTGGGTCGCCAAGGAGGCGATAGGTCGAAATTCACCCGCCGTCGAATAGAAACCGAGTTGGTAAGTGCCACCATTTGGTGGATTCTCGTTGATGACTTCGACTACACAGATACCAGAACTGTCATCGGCCCACGTGAATCCCCGAGATCTCGAAAGATCTGGGCTCGATAACAACCCCCCTCTTGAGTCAACGATCTGCCAGACGCCTTGAGCTGACCATACGAGGCGCGAGCCGTCTGGAGACTGGTAGGGAACGCCAACGTGATCAGAGCCAACTGAGCTGTGCTCGCGGCCACTCCAGTCCACCGCCTGCCAGGCTGATTGTCCCTGCACATACACCAGCGCCGGTGATAGGGCGGGACTGGACACAGTCGGTGCTTGCGCTCGGCGATAGGCGCCAATGGCCAAAAGGCTCGCTATCAAGGCGATTCCCAGCAGGACTGCGACGACAGCCGGAATCCAATCTAGGCGACGATCACGCGGTCCATACAACTCTCGTTTGAGCGCGGCCTGCGTCCGCATCCTGAGGTCGGCCGGCGCGGGCTCCTCGCCAATCGCGTCGCGAAACTTGGTCCGAAGCTTCGATTCACGCATCGTCCAGATCCTCGGCCGATCCAATAATCGGTCTCAACCGAGCCAACGCACGGTGGGTCCTGACCCTTGCAGCCGCGGGTGATGTGTGAAGCATCGCTGCAACATCGCTAAAGGAAAGATCGAGGTAATACCGAAGAACGAGGACCAACCGATCGGCATGGCTCAGCTTGCGCAATCCCCGGCGCAGATTGTCGACCTCCTCCGAAGGCGCTTCACCAGTTTCGGAAGACTGTGCCACGAGATCAGACTTCCTGACTACCGACCACCAATGTTGTCTCACTGTTTGCCGGCACTGATTGGCAACGATCGCGAGGAACCATGGACGTACATCGGCACCGGTACGAAACGAGCGCCAATGGCGCCAGGCGTTCAAAGTGGCTTCCTGCACAACGTCGGCCGCGTCATCGCGGTTTCTCAGCATGCCGTAGGCAAGCCGAAAACCATACGGGAGGACGGGATCGATCGCATCCATGAAGTCATCGCTCTCGAACTCTCGACGGTCGCCCACTACGACATCAGCGTCGATCATCCCACTCTATTTATCTATGCGGGCGAGGCACGATTCGTTACACGGACAGATAGACGTGGGCTCGGGCATGGCCGGCGATTCCCGAACCACCCAGGGCCGTCACGATCCCGAACCCGGGCCTGCCGATCCCGAAGCGTGGACTTCTAGACCGTATAAGTCCTCAGGCAACGGGTGCAGACCCGCGCGCGGAAAGTCTTGCCGGCCACCGTCACGCGGCCCATCTGGAGGTTGGGCAGAAACCTCCGGTTGACCCGGTTCTTGGCGTGGCTGACGTGATGTCCGTACTGCGGCGTCTTGCCGCAGATCGCGCACTGTTTGGCCATGAGTTACCTTCCGGCTGGAGTGGAAACCTGGCGCCGGCCACCTCTCGAAAAGGGCTTCGGCGCGGACGTGAATTGTACCATGAGCCCTCTGATGGCCTCCCCAACCGCCGGTAAATCGACCACCGCCCTGATCCAGTCCAGGCAGTGGGGCCGGATCGAGGTATTCCCGTCGGCGGTGGCGGCGATCGCAGGGCACGCCGCCACCCGCTGCTACGGCATCAGCGGGATGGCCGGCCGCGGCCTCCGCGACGGCTTCGCGGAGCTGCTCCGGCGCGAGAACGTGGACAAGGGCGTCGACGTGGTCCAGGAGGACGAGGGACTGGTGATCGACGTCTACGTCATCGTCCAGTACGGGATCCGCATCTCCGAGGTCGCCCACAACTTGCAGGAGACGGTGAAGTTCGAGGTCGAGCGCTCGGTCAACGTCCCCGTCGTCAGGGTCAACGTCAACGTCCAGGGCGTGCGCGAAGAGAGCCGCTGAGGTGGTGGCCGCCACGAAGGCGACGGGGGTCGACGGTCCGCTTTTCAAGCGGGCGCTGCTGGGCAGCCTGAGCTGGCTCGCGTCCAACCACGAAGAGGTCAACCGGCTCAACGTCTTCCCGGTGCCGGACGGCGACACCGGCACCAACATGCTGCTCACCCTTCAATCCGCGGTCGAGGACGTCAAGGAATCGAACGCTGCGGAGGTGAGCAAGATCGCCAAGCTCGCCTCGCACGGCAGCCTGATGGGCGCGCGCGGCAACTCGGGCGTGATCCTGTCGCAGATCTTTCGCGGCTTCGCCCGGGCGGTCGAAGGCAAAAGCTCGCTGACTCCGGCCGAGCTCGCCACCGCATTCGAGGAAGCCGCCAACGCGGCGTACCGCGCCGTCAACAAGCCGACCGAGGGGACGATCCTCACGGTCGCGCGCGAGGCCGGACGCGCCGCGGCCACAGCCGCGAGCGGCCCCGACGCGAACGTGCCTCGGGTCATCGCCGCGGCGGCCGCGGGCGCGCGCGCTGCCGTGCTAAAGACTCCGAGCCAGCTCCAGATCCTGCGCGATGCCGGCGTCGTCGACGCGGGCGGGTTTGGGCTGCAGCTGATCCTCGAGGGCATGCTGAAATCCGTCGAGGAGTCCGACTCCACCTTCGCCGCCATGGCGGAGACCAGGAAGCCGGCGATCCCGGCGGCGCAGGTCTCGCTCGACCTGCCCGAAGGCGGTTGGGGCTACTGCACCGAGTTCCTGATCGAGGGCAGCAACCTCGACACCGAGCTGATCCGCGGGCAGATCGAGTCCCTCGGCAACTCGGTTCTTGTCGTCGGCGAGCCGGAGCTCGTGAAGGTCCACGTCCACACCGACGACCCGACCGGCGTGATCAACCTCGCGGGCGGCTACGGCAAGCTCCTGAAGCTGAACGTCGGCGACATGTCGACGCAGCACCGCAGGATCCTCGAGTCCGAGGGCGGCCCGGGCGCCACCCCGAGGGCCAACGGCGTCGGCATCGTCGCCGTGGTCGCGGGCCGCGGCCTCGTGGACATCTTTCGGGGCCTGGGCGTCGACGCGATCATCGAAGGCGGCCAGACGATGAACCCCAGCACGCAGGACATGCTGACCGCGATCGAGTCGCTGCCGTACGACGAGGTCATCCTGCTGCCGGACAACGGCAACGTCATCCCGGCGGCGAAGCAGGTCACCGGCCTAACCCGGAAGAAGGTCCATGTGATCGAGACGCACAGCGTGCCGCAGGGTGTCTCGGCGGTGGTGGCGTTTCGTGCGGACCGGCCGGGCCCGGAGAACGTGCGCGCCATGAAGGCGGAGGCGGAGCGGGTCCAGACCATCGAGGTCACCCACGCGGTGCGCGACACACGCTCCAACGGCGTGAAGGTCAAGAAGGGCGACGTGATCGGGCTCATCAACGACCGGCTCGAGTTCGCGGGCGCCGACTACGCCGAGGTGGTCAAGCAGGCGCTCGGCAAGCTCGGCCCAGAGTCCTATGAGCTGGTGACCGTGTATCGCGGCGAGCAGGCGAGCGACGCCGAGATGGCGACGCTCGAGTCAGAGATCCGCGCCAACTACCCGGGCCTGGAGGTCGAGGTCCAGCAGGGCGGCCAGCACCACTACCCGTTCATCCTCTCCGTCGAATAGAAGACCCGGTTGAGCCGTAAGTTCGCGGTCGTCACCGACTCGACTGCCGACCTGCCGCCGGAGTGGCGCGAGCGCATCGGGATCGAGGTTGTCCCGCTGAAGGTCCTGTTCGGCAAGGAGACGTTTCGCGACGGGGTCGACATGACGAGCGAGCAGTTCTTCACACGTCTTGCCGCGTCGAGCTCCCTGCCCACCACGTCGGCGCCGTCGCCGGGCGAGTTCGCCGAGGTCTACCAGCGGCTGGCGAAGGACCACGACGGGTGCATCTCGATCCACATCGGCGCCCGACTCTCGGCCACTGCCGAGGCCGCTCGCGTCGGG
>VBHA01000161.1 GCA_005889495.1 Chloroflexota bacterium | reverse complement strand
CCGTTCGACAGCTGGATGTTCGCCAGCGGCTGCTTGCGGAAGGTGACCGCGCCGGAGAGGTAGAAGAAGTTCCCGATGCTCAGCGTGACCTGGCCAGACGCGCTCAGGTCGGTGCCGGTCATGTCGAGCGTGGTCGACCCGATGGTGAGGCCGTTCGGGGCGTAGTCGCCGCCCTTGAAGTTGATGCCAGGCGCGGAGGGGTGGCCCAGCGTCGGCGTCGACTGGTCGACGACGATGGTTGCGTTCTGGATCGAGGCGTTGAAGCCGCTGATCCCGACGAGCGCGACGCTGCCGGACGCCTTCAGGCCGAAGGCGCTCTGGACGTGGTCGACGCTGCCGAGAGACGACCCCGCGGTCGGGTCGACCAGGGCGAGGGCGAACGACACGTTCGTGACGGCAAGGCCCATGGCGTTGTTGTTCGCCACCTGGGTCACGCTTCCGTCCTGGTTCATCACCCAGTAGGGACCGCGTGTGCCGAAGAAGGCGTAGGCGTTGGAGAGCCCGAAGGTGATCACGGTCGCGGGGCCGGTGTCGCCGTTGTCGAGGGCGATGTTCGTCGGACCTTTGCCTTCGAACGCCGAGAATTCGAGGGTGAAGCTTCCCGTGATGAACGCGAACTTCTGGATCGCGATTGTCACGGAACCCGTCACCTTCAGGACGGCGTCCGAGAAGTCGACCAGGACGCTCTTCTGCGCCAGCAGGTCGGTTGGCACCGACAGCCCGCCGCCGGCGAGCCTGGTGAAGTCGGCGGCCGGCGGCCCGCGGGCGCCGTTCACCGTGGCGTCGTTGACCTCGACCGTGACGCTGCCGTCGAATTCGAATCCGCTCAGGCCCACCAGATGGGCCGTGCCGCTGGCCTTCAGCGCGAAGTAGGTCCTGGGCTGCACGATCGCCGGGTCGTCGTCGGTAAGCAGGACGGCGGCGATGTTGATGCTCGTCAGCTTGATGCCCGTCCCGTCGACCAGGTTCTTGCCCGCGTCGACGGACGCGCCCGCGCCCGCGAACAGCGTGCCGTTGGAGACCGCGAACTCCATCACCGACACGCGCTCTGTGCTGCTCGATCCGTGCGGGGTGATCTGGATGTCCGGGCCGGTCGTGAAGACGAAGGTGGCGCTCGCGAAGATGAACGAGCCGAAGCTCACCGTGGCCGCGACCTCGAGCTGCATGAACGCGTCGGTGTAGTCGATGGGAACCCCGGCGATGCTGGGCGTGGCAAAGGTGTTCTTGCCCGCGGGCGAGATCGCGCCCTGCCAGTTGAGGGCGGTGGTGCCGCTCGCCTGGTTGATCCTGGCCACGAACGTGCGCACGTAGATCTGCACGAACGACGGCCCGACGAACTGGGCGCTACCGACGGTCGCGCTCACCGCCGTCCAGCTCCTGTTGTCCGCGGGGTCGTTCGGCGTGAGGATCGCCACGGCGACCTTGCTGGCGCCGGTGATGCTGAAGCCGATTCCGTTGACGCCGAAGAACAGGCTCTGGCTGGGCGTTGCCGCCGGGTCGAGGCTCAGGGCGATCATCGTCAGGGTCGCGTTCTGCAGGGTCGTGGTCGCGTCCAGCTTCGCATCGACCTTCTCGGTCGAGAAGTCGATGGTCAGGGCGCCCGTGACCAGGCCGAAGAGGTTCTGGAGCTCGACCACGCCGTGCGCCGTGACCAGGCCGGCCACGAAGTCGATGTTGGTGGTCGAGTTGTCGGGGTTCGTCACCTGTGCTCCGTTCGCCCCCAGCGCCGCCTTCCAGTCGAGCGCGTCTGATGTGCCCCCACTCGGGCCGACGTTCACCTGGACGTTGATGTTGTCGAGCTTGATGGAGATGAACGGGATCCCCGTGAAGGACCCTGAGGTGATGTTCGTCTTGACCCCGATGTAGGGATCGCCGCCAGACTGCGGCCGCAGCGCGGCGATGTCGACGAAGCCGCCGTTGACGTTGAAGCCGACCTTGCCCGCGCCGATGAAGAGCGCGTCGGGCGAGAGCGACAGCCGCGCCAGGTCCGCCTTGACCGTTGCTGTGCCGATCACCGCGTCGATGCCCGTGTCCACCTGGAAGGTGAAGGCGAGGCCGCCGGTGATCAGGCCAAGGAGGTCGAGGGTGATGTGGCCGCTGGCGCCGACGAACGCCTTCTTGTAGGCGATGTTCAAGGTCACCGGGCCGGCCGGTGTCTTCACCGTCACCGAGACCTGCTGCACCGCGCCGGCCTGGTCGAGCACCTTGGTCGTCCAGTCGATGGCCTGGGCCTGGGTCGTGCCGAGGGCGCCGCTCGCGGTGTTGACGTCGACGCTGAAGCGGTCGACCGTGATCTTCAGCAAGGCGCCGCCGTTGAACGTCACGCCCGAGAGCTGCGCTGTCACAGCGATCCACTCACGGGTGTCGCCCGTGCCCGTCGCGTTGAGGAAGGCGAGCGCGAGCGACCCGTTCGTGATGGCGAAGCCAAGGCTCGCCGGGCCGATCGAGATGCCGCCGTTGACCGTGCGCAGGCCGAACGTCGTGAGGGTGGCGGGCACGGTCACGCCCGCGACGAGCACGCCGGCCTGGGTCTGCGAGAACGAGAACGAGACGTCCCCGTTGATCAGGCCGCCGGCCAGGGAAAGGGTGGCCATGCCGCTGACCGCCACGAGCTGGCCGGTCATGTCGATCGTGGTGCCGCCGACCGCGACCTGGTCACTCGGCTTCTGGCCGAACGTGCCGTTGGGGTCGAGGTCGAGCTGGGTGGTCCAGTCGAGGGCCTTTGCCGCCGCCCCGCTCGCGCTCGTCCCGTCCGCGCTGTTGACCTGGACGCTGACGTCGCTCGCGGTCAGGGTGAAGAGGCTCTGGTCGACGCCGCGCAGGCCTGCCGCGCCCAGCGAGCCCTCGAACGCGAGCCAGCTGCGGTTGTCTGTGCCTGTGGTCGGTGCGGGCGCACGCAGCAGCGCGATGGCGATGCTGCCGTTCTGCACGAAGACGTTCGGGCCGCTCGTCGAACCGAGCGTGATGTCGGCGTCGTGGACACCGAATGTCAGAAGGCTGGCCCCCACGAGCGTCTCGGTCGCGCTGACCTTCACCGAGGCGGTGCCCTGGGTGAGGTCGAACGCGCCGTGGATGTGGAGGAAGGGGTTCGCCGGGTTCGGGAAGTCGAGCGTGATCGTGCCGGAGATCGACAGCGGCGTGGTCGGCGTGAGCTCCACCTTCACGCCACCGGCAAAGACGTCGAGGTGCTGGCTGCTCGCGAAGACGTCTGTCTTCCAGTTGAGGAGGATGGCGGTGCCCGACGCGCGGTTGGCCTGGATGGCGACGCCGCCGATGTTCGCGCTGACCACCGGCAAGGTCAGCGAGACGCTCAGGTTCGAGCTCACGATGGCGAGCCAGCGCCGGGTGTCGGCCGCGTCGTTGGGCGCGATGGTGGCGATGCCCACCGTGGCGCTGGTCGCGGTGCCGTCCCCGATCGTGAGGCCGAACGAGCCGATGCCGACCCGGAGCTGAAGCTTGCTCAGCGACAGCGTGAGGAGTGTCGCGCTGGCGACCGTCGAACCGTCGGAGAGGGTGAGGCTGACGGTCTGCACGCCGACGGTGAAGTGCGCGGAGCCGGTGATCAGGCTCGCGACGCTGAGGTTGGAGAGGTCACCCTCGACGCTGAAGAAGTTCACGTCGACGGGGAGCGATTGGACAGTCGCGGAAGCTCCGGAGACGTTGCTCCAATCCAGCGCAATGGTCGTCCCGTCGGCCTTGTTGAGCTTGAGCACCAGGTTCGACACGTCGGCGACGACCCCCGGGGCGGCGAGGTTGGCGCCCAGCCCGGTGCCATAGACGCCGACCCAGGTGGCGGAGCTCGCCGGATCGCTCAGGACGGCGACGTCGATGCCCGAACCGGTGATGACGACACCGACCGAGGTGGTCCCCGCCGCCAGGAACAGGTTCGTGAAAGAGAGGGTCAACAGGTTGCCGTCGGTGACGGACACGCTGTTCACGGCAACGTGATGCGTCAGCGTCACATCGAATCCGGTCGAGCCGTTGAGGACGTTCGCGATCTGCAGGGTCACGAGCCGACCCGCGAACTTCGTGGGCTGCGTTGCCGTGAGAGATAGACCAGAGGCCGCGAGTGCGCTCTGGGTCCAGTCGATGGCGGGGCCGGAAGATGCCTGGTTGATCTTGATGACACCGTCCGCCAGCGTCGCGGTGACGAAGCCATTACCGACCGCGAGCGTGCCGGCCAGCTGGGCGGTCTCGATGCCGACCCACCTGGTGGCCCCGTCGGTCAGTGACGCCACCCTGGCAGTGCCGCCCGTGATCTCGAGGCCGAACCCAGGGACGCCGATACGCAGCTTTCGATTCTTGGTGGCGTCGACCGTGAGCTTGCCGGCCAGAAGCACGGCATCGGTGAGCGCCGGACTCGTCGGGCTCACCAAGGTACGGCTCACGTCGAAGCTCGCATCACCGGTGACGACTCCGACGATATTGACGTTGGTCAGGTCGCCGGCCACCCTGGCGATGCTCGCCTTGAGGTTCAGACCGGCCGCCGCGAGCGAGGACTGGGTCCAGTCCATCGGGGCCGCGCCGCCGGAGCCCTGGTTGACCTGGACGACGCCGCCGTCGACGTGGGCCGAGATGATCACACCCGCCAGGTCACCACTGATGTTCGAGGCGTCCAACCCAAACCAGCTCTGGCCGGATCCAGAGGGATCGGTCAGCGAGGCGACGTGGAGCGTGCCGCTGGTGATGTTCACGCCGAAGGCCGTGGTGCCGATCTGGAGGTGCTGGCCTGTGTGCGGCGCCTCGTTGACGCTGAGGCTGCCGGTGAGCAGCACCGCGTCCGGACCCGAAACGCCCGTCGCTGTGACCAGGGTCCGGCTGGCGCTGAAGCTGAGCGCCCCGCTGATGACGCCGAACACGCTCAGGTCTGAAAGGTCCCCCGCGATCATGAACACCGAGCTCTTCATCGTCATGTTCGCGTCGGCGAGCGCCGGCTGCGTCCAGTCCATGGCAAGCGCGTCGCGCCCGGAGGCCTCGTTCAGCTGAACTTCGCCCATCGTCAGGGTGGCGTGGATGCCGGGGCCGACCAGGGTTCCGCTCAGGCCCGTGGCCTGGAGCCCGAACCAAGTCCGGCGCGGGGCGTCGCTGCGACCCGCCTTGAGGCCGAGCTCGGTGATCGCGCCGTTGACCTGTCCGGGGTCGATTGCCGTCGCGTTGACGAAGTACGGAACGTCGACGCCGAGCGTGTCCACCTTGCCTTGCCTGCCGAAGAAGGCGATCGCGTTGCCCTGACCGCCGCACGCGTCAGGCGAGCTCGGGTCGGCCGTCGGGTCGAGCCTGCAGACCTTGACATCGCCCGCGCTGAACGTTCCGCCGCCGAAGTTCGTGAGAGCGGAGTCGACAGCTCCCTGGACCGCCGCGATGAAGTCGTCCAGCGACGCGTAGCTGCTGCTCCCCGGCAGCTCGACCGGCACGTCGACGTGATTGACGATCAGAGAGAACTTGATGGCGTCGAGCTGACTGCCGTTCGGATCGAACGGGGTCGGAGTGGGGTTCAGCGCGAGCTCCTGGGAAGACGAGTCGCTCCACGGGGTGCTGACCACGAGCCGGCGGTCGTTCGTCGTTGACAGGGTGATCTGCTGCTGCGGGTCGCGTGCCGTGACCAGTGCGGGGAAGCGAAGTGTCAGCGGGCCGCCGACTGCCGTGACCTGGAGCTTGCCGCCATCCGGGTCCGAGGTCGGGTTGTGAACGGTCGAAACTGCCGCATCGCCCTGGACGTCCGGGGTGTCGAAGATCTCGGAAGAGACGATGCCGACCGTGATCGACTCGGCGCGCCCGGCGGCGGCCAGGGCATCCTGGACGGCTTTCTGCAGTGCAGCGGCAAACCCGGCCGGCGTCGGCGTCGCGCCGATGACCGCGGCGTATGTCACGGAACCGCCCAGCACGTAAGGCATGAACTGGTTGCCGCGTCCGTTGACGAAGTTGACGTTGTAGCAGCTGAACGGCCCGCGCGCCGCGGGGCAAGAGGCATCGTCCTTGGTGACGGTGACGTTTCCGGCGCCGATCACGTTGAGGCCCTCCAGCGCCGCCTGCACCTGCGCCGCGGTCGCGCCGAACGGCAGCGGAGCGGTGGACGCCTGCTCGTTCGCCTCGATGGCCCCGTCGCCGTTTAGGTCGAACTGGAACGTAAGGGTGAAGCTGCCAGCGGTGGGCGCGACCAGGAATCGCTGCTGCGCGTTGACCGGGCCGGTGCCGTTGTTGACGGTCACCACGGACAGCGGCGTCGTGGGCTGAAGGTCGAGGCGCGAGTAGCTGATGGCGCCCGTGAACGTGGTGATGGGCCGGTTGCCCAGGGCGTTGGTGAAGGTGACCAGGTAGCAGTCGTGGGCCGCGAGGCACTTCCTGTCTTCAGGCTTGGCGCCCTCGTCGTTGCGCACTACCAGGACGTTGCCGGCGCCGATGTTCGCAAGACCGGCCAGCGCGTCCTCGAACTGCCTGGCAGAAGCGCCCGCGGGAATCGGCCCGGTGGTTGTCGAACCGACCGTGATGGTGAAGCTGCCCGCGACGAAGGTTCCGACAAGGTGCACCACCGAGAACAGCTGCTGCGCATCCTTGCCAGCCCCGCCTTGCGTCACATCGGTGGCGACAAACCCCGAGCTCATTGTCGTGGCGGCTGTCGGTGTGGTCCGTGGCACGACACCGGTCACCACGACGTTGACCGCAAGGTCGCTCGCGCCGCGGCCGGCGGGAGGAGCGCTCAAGGTGACCGTGTAGCAGACGTAGCCCGAGGTGTTCGTCGGGCAGTCGGGCCCGTTCTTGGTGACAGCCACTTTGCCCGGCCCGATCGCGGGCAGCAGCTCGAGGGCCGCCTTCAGGGTGTTCTCGTCGACCCCAACGCTCTGCGGGGGCGTGATCTCTGACCCCTGGACGGTGCCGTTTCCGTTGGCGTCGAAGGACACCGTGAACGCACCGGCGGTCGCGTCGACCGTGAAGCTGGCTGCGTTGGCGTTCGTCGTGCTGACGGTCGCCTGCACCGGGAGGTCGACTTCGAACGGCTGGTCTGACGGCGCCGCCCCGTAGAGACCGCTGCCGCCAAAGAGCGACTGGGAGGCGTTGTTCAGCTTCCACTCGCCGCGTCCCAGCGTGCCGACGACAAGCACGTCCCTGCCGTTCTTGTGGCTGTAGACCATGGTGTACGCGTAGGTCCTCGGCAGCGTGGTGCCGAACGGAACCCAGAGGCCGGGCGTCCTGGTCGACATCGCGTAGATGCCGATGTCGGTGCCGACCAGGATGGCGGCCCCGCCACCGTTTCCATTCGGGACGTAGACCATGCTCACGATCCGGCTCGGACCGAGCGTGAAGAGGTTGCCGGTTACGTTGGTCCAGTTCGCGACGCCCGCGTCGTTGGTGGCGTAGACGGCCGCGCCGTCCGCGACATAGGCGACGTGCCAGTTGTTCGGGTCGAGGGCGATCGCGTTCGGCGGCCCTCCCGGATACGTCGCGCTGGCGGCCATCGGACCTACCGCCGGCCTGACGAACAGTCCGGACGCCGCCCCGACATACAACACCCTGCCGCTGTTCACGTTCTGGAAGCGGCCGCCGTACGCGAGTGCTGTCACGGCACCCGCCTGGTTGCTCAGCTGGACGGCCGTGACCGTGTCGCCGCGGTTGCAGCTCTCCCAGACCTGGTACGACGTGCCGATCACCAGCCGTCCCGGGATCCCCACCAGCTGCGGGGCCGTGCAGTCGGCCGTGTCGTTGTTGGCGTCCGTCGCGATGGGACCGAACGGCTGGATGCCCGGGTCGACCGGAGGCACAACTGGCGGCCCGACCTGGCCGGGATCACGTATGTCACGGCCTGTGTTGGTGTCGATGAGGGGTACGAGCGTGCCGGGCGGCGGGAAGCAGTCGGAGTGGACGCTGATGTCCGGGCACGACTGCGGAGCGGGCGTGCACAAGTTGTTGACGTCACACGTGCGCCGAACCAGGCTCGCCAGCCCCGGGTTGCCCGAGTACCGGACGCTGCCAGCGGCGTTGTCGTCGACCGCCACCAGTCCACCATCGCCCTGCGAGATCTCTCGCCACTGGCTGTCGTTGGCGTAGGTCTGCTCGGCCGTGCCGGTGTCCTGGTTGCCGCAGATGATGATGTCGGCGATGCTGTCGTAACCGCACGAGTAGGACTCAGTGACCTGCAGCCGAGGTCCCTGGTGGCCGCCGTTGAGCGAGGTCCACACGCCGGTGTTGGTGTACGGGGCGGACTGCCTGTAGATGCCCGCGTCGTCGATCTCGAGCAGATGGTGCGCAGCGTCGAAGGTCATGCCGCGTGAGTCGGCATGCGGAGCACCGCCGAGGGGCAGAGCCTGGGTCGACGCGGGGTTGAGCGCGTGGGATCCCGTGATCCAGGAGCACTCGGAGTACTGCGTCCGCCCCGCGTCGCACCGGAAGAGGCGTCCAGAGAAGTTCCGCGCGCCGGTCTGGTTGGGCCAGGCCCCGTTGTTCTGCTGGAGATCGCCGCCGAGATAGACGACGCCGTCGTGGTCCGGGTCGGCGGCGATGGAGAGGAAGTTCGGCGTCAGATAGCCGCCCGGGTTGATCCCAAGGAAGACGCCCTGCGGGCAGCGCGGGTCGGTTGAAGCCGCGTTGCCTTCACAGGTCCCCGGATCGTCCATCCGCTGCCAGGCGCCGCCGTTGGCCGACCGATAGAGGGCGGTCATGCGGGCGCCGCCGACGTGCGTGGGCGCGTTGGGGTTCGGGTCCTGGAACGTGTTCATCACGGCCGCGAACACGGACGTGTTGAGCGCGTCGCTGTGGACGGCGAGGAGAACCTTCACCGTCTGGCCGACGACCCATGAGGCTGGGGCGCCGAGCACGGTTTGAGCACTGACGTTGGCCGGGCCGCCGGTGGCCGTCCATGTGGCACCGAAGTCCGCGCTCGTGTACACGCCGCTTCCGGAGATGGCCGCGTACAGCCGACCGTTGTTGCCTGGGTCGCCGACGAGGTCGAACGCGTCACCCGCCGGGAGGCCAAACCCGAGCTGGTTGCCGGAAACCCGGTAGAAGGTCGCGCCGGTGTCGACGCTGCGCCAGACGCCTCCGTTGGTCCCCTGCGTGGCGACCACGATCCTGCTTCCCCGTGGCGCGATGGCCATGACCTTCTGCCCAGCCAGCTCCTGGGAGCCAAGCGGCGTCCACGTGTCACCGCCGTCGATTGTCCGTATCAGTCCCGCGAGCGCTCCGCCGGCCGAGAAGCTGCTGACCACGCCAAATCCGGCCACGAGCACCGCGTTCCTGGCGCTTGTCGGGTCCGGCGCGACGGTGGGGTCGATCGCGAGGGCGCTGATCGACAGGCTCGGGCCGAGGTCGAGGAGCGGCTGCCACTCGGTGATTCCGACACCGGCGGTCGACTGGGTCCGCCAGATGCCGCCGTTCACGCTGCCCACCCACAACACGTCGGCGGTGTTGGGATGTGCCACCACGGCGGAGAGAGCGCCGTTGACCGGGTTGTCACACACCGGGTTGCGAGTGGTGTCGCACGACAGGTTGCCCGTCTGGCCGAAGTGGATGTGGTTGCCCTGCGGGACGAAGACCGGAGCGCCGTAAGGGGTCTGCTGCGCGGTGTAGGTCTGGCCGGCCGCCAACGGTCCGGTGGTCGTGAAGCCGGGGGTCAGACCTGCCTGCAGCAGCGCCGCCGCCGTCTGGTTCTGCAGGGCCAGCGCAAGGTCCTCGGGAGAGGTGAACGATTGCGTCGCGCTCGCCGGCAGGGTGACGTTGATCGTGCCCAGCGGCAGCGTGTTGCGCAGCTGAGTGACGTTCACGACCATCTTGCTTGGCGGCTGCGTGAAGTTGACGAAGCGCTTGGGGTGGTAAATCGCTGGCGGCTGGACGGCCAGGTCCGCATCTTCGATATGGAATGTGATGTAGCCACACCCGTTGCCGCAGTCGCGGAATCGGGCTTCGTTGCCGCTCGAGGTCTGGTCCTGGAAGACCTCGCCGTAACTGCGGCCGATGCCGTAATTCTCAGCCGCAGTGAAAACGTGCTCCACCATCCCGAGCTCTTTGTTCTCCGAAGCCGTCCCGAAGCTGAAGCCCGAACTGATGAACAGGGCGGGATCGAAGATCTGGTACTGGACGGCGCGGGCGAAGACTCGCAGCGGCTGCCCCGGGAGCAGCGGGACGATGATCGAGTTGCTGATCGTGAAGTCGCCGCAGCGGGTGTCGTGGAGCGTCCCGTTGGTGATCGGGTAGCTCTGACCCGTCGTGACGCCGGTGTTGTAGGGCATGCAGACCTTCGACCACCCGTTCGACACCGCACTGTCGGGCTGCATCTCGTACGAGAACTGGTCGTTGACGAGCGCGGAGATCGACCAGTCGCCGTTGGTCAGCGTGTGCGTGGCGGTGTAGCTGTCGAAAACCACGCGCACATGGCGGGCGGTGACTGCTTTGTTCCAGAACGCGTAAACCTGGGTGCCGACACCGTACATGTAGCTCGGCGGCTCGTCGAAGTTGCGGAAGTCGATGGTCACGTCGCACCCAGGGTTGAGGGGGTCGTTGTGCACCGTCACCGAGATGACCGAGGTCCCGTCCCTGTGCCTGGCCGGGATGACGTCCACCGGCAGCGTCGGGTCTGTGCCGGTCGGTGCGGCGGAGTGCGGGCTGGCGCACGTCACGTTGAAGTTGCCGGCCGGCTTCGCCGGCGCCGGCACGAACAGGTGGTAGACGGCGGCTTGCCCGTTCTCGTCGAAGGCCAGCGGCTGGTACCAGTCGAGCTTGTTGAGGCACTTGTCGGTGGGGTTGGTTTTGCCGAACACGGCACCGGGCACCCCGGCGAAGATCGGCAGGAAGCAGTTCTCCTGCAGCCGCGCCTTGCTGCCCACGCTGGAGCCGAAGATGTCGGCCCGGGTGGTCTGCACGGTGCCCAGCGCCGCGTAGCCCGGAACCACCGCGGCAGTGCCAGGCGACGTCGGAAGCCGCCCTCGGGGTGTCCGCAGTCGCAGATCAGGGCGCCCACGACGTGGACCCAGTCACCGACGACCGGAAGAGCCCAGGTCGGAAACGCGCCCGATGCGAGGTCTGCGCCCGAGCCGTTCGCCGGCGCGCGGTCCCACTCGACCTCGATCCGTCCCTTCTCATTGCCGTCGCCGTGGTCCCAGTTGCCGGGGTTGGCGAGCAGCTGGACGAAGTTCGCGTCCGGGTAGACGAAGAAGTTCCCGTCACCGGCGTAGTGATCCCAGAAGGTGTCGTCCCACGCGAGCTTGGAGTAGGTGACCGTGCCCTCGAGAGTCGTCGGGTCGAGAGCAGTGGAGACCAGGGCGCCGACCGCATGCTTGAACTGGAACTGGCCGATGATCGTGACCAGGTAGTCCGATCCAGAGGTCTGGACGGCAGACACGATGACCGGCTCTCGAACGCCCAACCCAGTGTCCAGGATCAGGGTCTCGTGCACGAAGGGTTGGCCGCCCACGATCGGGCTATCGAGGAACGAGCTGTCGCCGGCCTTCACCGGAGCCGAGAAGACGCCGAGCTTTTGGCCCTGCGCCGCCGCCGTCGCCGTGATGCCGCCCGCGTGGTTCTTGATCAGCCCGGCGATGTCCAGACGGAAGGTCGGCGTCGGACCCTTCGGGTCGTTTTGCTTGGTGACGGTGCCCGTCGGTGTGACCGTGTTGGCGGTGAACTGTTCCTGATTTCCACCTGTATCGATGACGAAAACATCGCCCGCGACGGGGGCGTCACCGTTCACCGCCGTGTACACGAGAGAGGTCAGGCCGCTGGTCGCGGCGGCGAGGGTTCCGGTCTTGATGCCAGGGATCAAGGCCCAGTGCGGCGACGTGCCGCCGGGCTGGCTGCTGCCGCAGTCGGCGATGTTGCTGTCGATGGCCGACAGCTGGCGGTCGACCGCGATCGGCTGGATGTTGTCGAACGAGGTGTCGTGGGCGTTTGCGTCCAGCGGACCGCTCAGGTTGAAGTCGACGATGTAGGTGGTCCCGACCTGGGCGACGGTCGCCGTGGCGGGCAGCGGCATGCCTCCGATCGTCACCTTGGTCAACGCCGCCTCGAGCGCAGCCTTCACGGCGGCCGACGTCGCGGGGTAGTTGATCGCGTTGGTGAAGACACTGATCGGGCTGCCGTCGACCTGGAGGCCGAGGCTCAGCGTGAAGGACCCGCTGGTCGCGTTCAGGATCTGGAAGATCTGCTGCTGGTCCTGGGCGATCAGGTGGTTCGACGCGGCATCAGCCCACGTAAGCGGGTTGATCGCTCTGTTGGACAGGGCGCCGACGAAGACGACGACGTATGTGCTGCCGGTCTGCGAGACCGAGACGTTGTGCGCTCGCGTGGGACCACCGATCAATGGCATGTCCGCGAGGATCGACTCGACCTCGGCGGCGCTCGCGAAAGCCGAGATCGGGTTGGAGACTTCAACAATGAACGGCGCGATGGTGCCGAACGAGTACTGGAGCTGGTAATAGCCGCCGACGGCGCCGCTGACGTCGTACGCCTGCACGCCGTTGGCGGTGGCGCTGCCCGGGTCGACCACCCGGATGTTGACCGCCGCAGCACCCTGCCGAGAGATCACCCCGGTGGACGACGGGTTGTTGAAGATCGTGGCCCCGAAGTGCACGTCACCGGCCAGCTGGCCATTATTCAGGGCGCCTGTCAGGCGAGCCGGGTCGGCGACCAGCGGGTTGACGTGCGCACCGCGGACTGAGGCGCCGTTGAACTCGACGGTGAAAAAGCCGTTGTGCGGTGCGGTACCGGGTGGATCCCCGGCGATCTTCACGTCCGCCGACATGCTTGCAAGCGCCGTGCTCAGGTCGCTGAGGTCGAATTTGATCGTGGCGGAGTGGGCGCCGTCGGTGATCGTGAACGTTCCGGCGTTGGCGTTCCACACTGAGATCTGCTGCTGCTCGTTACGCGCGACCAGCTGGCTCGCGTCAGTCGTGAGCGTCGGCACGTTCGAAAGGCTCGCGTCGAAGGTGATCGTGTAGACGTTGCCCTCGGGGGCGACCGACATGGGCGCGACCGTCACGCAGGTCGTCCCGCATGCCGCGACGTTCGTGAGCGCCTTGACGCTCGCAAGCCCGGCGACAGCAGCCTGCACCGCCGTGGATGACGCGTTCCACACCAGGCCGGCGGGCACATCGCCAGATGCTCCGCGCAGCGTGAAAGAGCCGGCGGAGGCGAGCACCGTCAGCGTCTCGACCTGGCCGAGCGTGGCATTGGCGTTGACCGTGCGCAGCACCTGGACTGTCGCCCCCTTGCCGCCCTTGGCGGTCGTGATGACGTCCACCCTGGGTCCAGGCTGGACGACGACCGGAAGGACCCTCGGCACTTCGGTCGGCTTTGGCGCGGGGTCCGTGAGCGACGCCAGGTTGATGGTGCCGTCTGTCAGCGTGATGCCAAAGCCCGATGTCCCCAGCTGAAGCTGCTGGTTCTTGGTCGGATCGACGCTGAGGCTACCCGTCAACAGCGAAGCATCGGTGAGCGACGGATCCGTGGTGGTGACGAGGCTCCATCCCACGCTGAAGCTGGCGGATCCCCTGACCACGCCGAACACGTCTATCTGGTTGATGTCGCCGCCGACGCGTGCAGTGGTCACCTTCATCGTCAGCCCCGCGTCCGCGAGCCCTGTATCCGTCCAGTTGAGGGCCGGGGTGCCAGTACCCGAAGGGTGGTTGAGGAGGATGAAGCCGTTCGTCACGCCAGCGTTGACCTGCGGCGCGACCACCGCGGCGGAGAGGCCGCTGACGGAAAGACCCAGCCAGCTGTGGTCGCTCGCTGGGTCGCTCAAGACCGCGAAGTTGACGATTGCCGCGGTCACATGGATGCCGAATGCGTCGTTGCCGAGCGTCAGCTCCTGGTGCTTCGCGGGGCTGATGGTGATCGAGCCGAAGAGCAGCGGTGCGTTGCTCAGAACCTGATTCGGGGCACTGGTGCTGATCGGCTCCTCCGTGACGCTGAAGCTGGCGCCCCCACCTACAACTTTGAAGACGTCCAGGTTGCTGATGTCAGCCGAGACCGAGGCTGCAGGCCCGCTCAGGTTCAGGCCGGTGTCGGTAAGGCCGGTCTGGGTCCAGTTCAGCGCGGTGGCACCAGTGCCTGATGCCTTGTTGAGCTTCACCTCACCGGCCGACACGTCCGCGGACACGCCGGGCCCAACAAGGTGGCCGGCCACCGCGGTGGCGTGAAGGCCAAACCACGATCGCCCGGTGGCGGGATCGGTCAGCGCCGCGATGGCCAGGCTTCCGCCCGTGACGTTGACCCCAAACGCGGCCGCGCCGAACTGGAGGTGCTGGCCGCCGCTGATGGTCACGCTTCCGGAGAGCAGGGGAGCGCCGTTCAGCGACGGGCTCGAGATCGTGACCAGGGTCTTGGCCACCTTGAAGCTCGCGGAGCCGGTCACCAGCTCGAACGCGTCGAGGTTGATCATGTCGGCCCCGACGCTGATCAGCTCGCCATGCAGCGAAAGGCCGGCGGCCTGCAGGCCGTCCTGGCGCCAGTCCAGCGGCGTGGCCGCGCCCGATGCTTCGTTGATCTGAATGACACCGTTGCCCACCGTGGCGTGAAGCCCCGGGGCGTCAAGCGTGCCCATCACGTTGTCGGCGTCGAGACCGAACCACGTCTGACCCGCGCTCTTCAGCGCCGCCAGGTGGAGGCTTCCACCCGTCACCGCGACCCCGAAGGCTGTCGTGCCCAGTCGCAGGTGCTGGGAGCCGCTGAAGCTGATCGTGCCCGTGTAGAGAGGCGCGTTGACCAGCTGCGGGTCGGAAGTGGTGACGTACGTGCGGCTGGCGCTGAAGGTCGCCCCTCCGGTGACGACGTCGAAGGCGTTGAGCCCGGTGATGTCGCCGGCGACCTCGGCGACGTTGCCACTCAGCGTCAGACCCGCGCTTGACAGGCCGGATCGGGACCAGTCGAGCGGTTCGGCGTCGGCTTCTTCGTCGATCTGGAGCCTGTCCTCGTTGACGAAGACCTCGTTCAGCTTGACCGACCCGCCTGTGATCCCTCCCTGGAGGCCGGGCCCGTTGAGCTGGCCGGTCAGTCCTTCCGCGTCGAGGCCGAACCAGCTCTTCGCCGCGCTTCCAGGCTCGGACATGACCGCGAACTTCAACGAGACGTTCTTGACCGTGAAGCCGAAAGCCTCGCTACCCAGCGTGAGCTGCTGCGTCGCTGAGTTGACGTTCAGCTGACCGTAAAGGAGGACAGCCCCTGCGAGGTTCGGGTTGGGACTGCTCGTGCTGACCACCGTCCTCGCCACGAGGAAACTCGCCGAGCCGCTCAGGACGTCGAATACGTTCAAGCCGGTCAGGTCGCCTGCGATCTCGGCGCCGGGGGTGCTCAGGGTGAGTCCGGAGCCCGTGATCGCGCCCCAATCCATCACCGGCATGGCGTCTGGCGCCTCGTTGATGGTCACATGGCCGCCGCCCACGGTCGCGCTGAGACTCGGTCCGGTCAGAGTCCCACCAAGGCCCGTCGCGCTGAGGGCGAACCAGTTGTGTCCGGTCGCATCCGAGAGGGATGCGAAGTCAAGGGTCAGGCTCGTGATCCGCACGCCGAAGGCCGTGGTGCCGACGGTGATCGCCTGCGACTTCGCCACGCTGACGGTGATCTGACCCGCGAGCATGGCACCGTCAGTGACCACGGGGTTCGGCCCCGAGGTCGAGACCATCGAGCGTGTGAACTTGAAAGTCGCCGAACCGTCGAGCACGCTCAGGGCGCTCAATCCGGTCACGTCCCCGGCCAAGACCGCTAGCTCCCCGGAAAGTGTCAGGCCAGACCCGGTCACATCACCCCAGTTCATCGCCGTCGCGCCGGTGCCGGATTCCTGGTTCAGCTGGACCTGACCGTCGGTGACCGAGCCGCTGAGCTGCGGCCCGACCAGGCTCGCGCCGATGCTCTTTCCGTCGAGGCCGAACCAGCTCTTACCCGTCGAAGGGTCGCTGAGGGAGGCGAAGCTGATCGAAGCGTTGTTCACCGTCGCGCCGAATTCCGCTGTGCCCAGCGTGACCTGCTGGCCCTTGGTCGAGTCGACGGTCACGCTGCCGGCGAGGAGCGGAGCGTTGCTCAACGAAAGCGCGGCCGAGGTGAAGAGCGTCTGCTTCAGGCTCACGCTTGCCGATCCCTTCACAAGCCCGGCGAGGTCGACCGTGACGTCGCCCGCGATGCTGTAGGTGTCGGTCGAGGCAAGCGTCAGAGCCGGCACCGCTGCGCCGCCGACGGAGTCCTTGACGTTGGCCCATGTCAGCAGCGTCGAGGAGTCGGCGCCCGTGGAGTCGGTCGCCCTGTTCACCTTCACGGTCCCGCTGTCCACGGTCAGGATGAGGTGGTCGATCCCCTGCAGGCCCGCGCTCGTGACGCTCGCCTGCACTCCGGTGAAGCTCGTCTGGTCGGCGGGGTCGGTGGAGGCCGGCTTCACCGTCGCCACGTCGACGTCGATCCCGGTCGCGTAGAACCCGATCGCTCCCGTCCTCACGATCGCGCCCGTCGTCGTGTCGAATGAGGCCCCGGAGCCGACGAACACCTCGGCGTTCTTGACGGACACAGCCAGAAGCGAAGCGCTGCCCGTGTACGCGGGGTCGGTCACGTCGACCGTGCTCTTGTCGGTGCTGAACTGGCCGTGGGCGAGCACGAAGCTGCCCACACCGACGCTCGCGGACAGGACTTCCGCGTGCTCCTTGGCGGTTGGGAAATCAAGGGTCAGCGATGAGCTCAACCCGGTCGGGACCACGACCGGCCCTGGCACGCCACCGTCCGTCACCTGCGACAGGTCGAGGAAGCTGCCGTCGGACGCCCGCCCGTTGAAGCTCACGCCGATGCCCTTCGCCGCCAGCGTTACGCCCGGGATGCCGACGATCGATGCGTCCATGTGGATCCCGGCCGCCTCCCACGCCAGGCTGTTGCTCGGGGTCACGGTGTCCAGGTGCACGAACAGTGCGACCGCGAAGCTGTCGAGGGCACCCTGGAGTCCAGCCGCGCCGGCCGTGCCCGGGCCGGCGCCGATGAAGGCGGTGCCGCCGCTGACGCCGAACGTGGTCATCCACACGCCGGACAGCGATGAGCCGGTCGGGTTCGCGTCGGTCTTGACGACGACCGTCACCTGGTGCGGCGTGCCGAACGAGTAGTCGCCGCTCAGATGGATGAAGCCGCCGAGGGTCAGGTCCTTCACCGTCGACCCGGTCGCGTTGGTGATCGACCCGGTAACGCCCGCGGAGTCGCCGTACGTGTACGCGTTCTTGGCGGTTCCACCCTGGATGTTCTCGGTGTCGGTGAAGGAGACGGCCGTGGTCCCGAACGCGAGCTTGCCCGCGTTCACCCCGGTGAGCGCCCATTTGCTGTCGGCGTCAGGTCCCGTGATCGTGTTGCTGCCGCCGGCGCCGGCGAAGGTGATCGGGAACGCCAGGCTGCTTACGGAGGCGTCGACCGAGAAGATGTCATCACCGTCACCGCCGCTCACGGTCAGGCTCGAGATGGTCGCGGCCGGGCGCGTGCTCGGGGTGCCGTCGACCGTGATGGTGACATCGGACCCTGATGCCGTCAGCGAGACGTTGTGGCCGGTGCCGTTGGCCAGCGCCACCGCCCAGTCCTGCTGGAAGGTGACCGACACCGTCTTGCTCAGGGAGTCGACCGTGGCCGTCGCGTTCACGACCTCGAAAGCCGCGTCACTCACGTGTACAGAGCAGTGGCCGCCGGCGTCGGTGGTGCAGCTCGCCTGGTCCAGGGTGCTCCCGCCATCGCTCGTGAAGGTCACCGGCGCCTGCTCGACGGCGTTGTTGGAGGCGTCGGTGACGGTCGCGGTCAAGGTCACGCTCGTGCCCGCGGCCACGGGTGTCGCCGGGTTCGCGGCCAGGTCGATCGCGGCCGGAAGTCCGGCCAGGTAGGTGCTGAAGTGCGGCAGAGCGGCGCTGATCGTGTGGGCGGTGGTGTTGACCGACGACGTGAGCGGCAGAGAGCGGCCGTCTGGGCTGAGGTAGTAGATCGCCGCCGGCGCGACGCCGCTCGTCGGATAGTGGATCGTCAGCATCGGCAGGCCGTTGAAGTTGTGGACCGCGGCGCCTTCCGTGTCGATGGCGCTCAGGTCGTAGGCGAGGGAGGCCTGGCCGGCGGCGGCCTTGACGGAGACGGCGATCGAGGAGTTGACCATGCCGGGCGCGAAGGTCACCGTCGCCTTGCCGTCGGCGCTGCTCGCCGAACCGCCTGCCTGCGGAGTGACGACCCCGACGCCCGATCCCGACGATGCCGAAGCCGTGACCGACCGGCTTGCCGGCCCGCCGAGCGTCCACAGCTGGTAGGCGTAGGTCAGGCCGGGGACGACGTCTGTGTCGTCGAGGGAGCCGTTCGAAGATCGACCGATCGACCTCACGACTCCAGAAGTGCCGTTGGCTGACCTCCGAACCTGATAGTTGACGCCGTCGGCGGGCCAGGTCAGCCGCAAGCCGCCGAGCAGCGGTGTGATGGTGAGGTTCACCAGCGGCGGGCCGCGCGGGGCGGACCCGATGAAGGTGAACGTCGTGATCTGCTCGGAGGTCCGTCCCCGAGAGTCGGTCACATCGAGCCGGACGCTGTAGTTGCCGTGCAGCGCACTGGTGTTCCAGACGGCCGCCCACAGCGTGCCGCCCTGTAAGTTGAGGGAAGCGCCGCCGCCGACGGAGCTCGGGAGCGGCAAGGCGGGAAGGCCGATCCAGGCGGTGCCGCCCGACGGCATGTAGGACATCGTCACGGACGCAACCCCGGCCCGGGCCGATGTCCGGGCTTCGATCTCCAGGATCGCGGACTCGAGCGCCGCCGCCTCGGCGGGCAGCGGCGAGATGAGCATGATCGAGGGCGCGTCCCATGCCAACGGGGTGGTGATGGACGCGGCCTGGGACATCGGGCTCGAGTTGCCGACCAGGTCGACCGCGCTCACGCGGTAGCGCATCGCGGTCGCGTTGCCCAGGTACCTGTCTCGGTAGGTGGTGCCGGTGACGCCGCTCGCGATCTGGACGAATCCGCTGGTCCCGACGCTCCGGTAGACGGAGTAGGTGACCGCCGTGGAGGTGACGGGGGCGGTCCAGGACAGCAACACATCGGACCCGTCGATCTGCGGGTCAAGCGCGACTGGGGCCGGCACCGAGTGCACGACGTCGAGCTGCCGCGTCGCGGTCGTGTCGACGGTCGAGCCGTTGGGCGCGATCGCCACCGCGCGGACGCTGTAGGTCCCCGCGGGAAGCCCGGCCGTGACGACGTCGCCGATCGCAGTCCATCCGCTGCCGGTCGTGACCGCGACCAGAACCGCGAGTGGCTGCCAGCTTCCGCCCAGGGTCTGCGTCTCGATGCGGGCGGCGCTGATGTTTGCTGTGGACGTGCCTTGAACGGTCGTCTGCACCGCGCGGCCGACCAGAGTGGACGCGTTCGGAGGCGACCCATCCGTGCCGCCGAGCAGGATCTCGGGCTTGGCCAGCACCAGGCTGGGCGGCGCGCCGGTTGCGACGGAGAGCTTCGAGGAGTTGACGTAGACGGCAGCGACAGGGATCAGAACTGCCGGGACCGCGCTCGAGGCTTCGCTCGTCTGCGAGCCGGAGGTCGCCCGCACCTGGTAGTACGCCTGCCCGCCGATCGGGCCCGGGCGGTCGACGAACGAGGTCTCGGAGGTGGTCGCGACGATCGCAAACGGGCCGCCGGCCGCGAGCGCGCGCTCGATCGAATAGCCGTGGGCGTTGGTGGCGGCGATCCAGTACAGGGTCACCGCGCCCGGGGCGGACAGCGCGGCCAGGCCGTGCGGCGTGCCGACGCCCGCGGCCGGCGCGGCGGCGGCCTGCGCGAGCGGCGTGATGTGGGCCGTGGGCGAGGGCGCGCCCTCCTGGCCGTCGGAGTTGATCGCCTCGATGCGGTAGTCGGTCGCGATGCCCGGCAGGTATGCGTTGTCGAGAAACTCCCGGCCGGCGACGCGCGCGAGCAGCTGCCAGCTCACGCCGGTCCGCCTCCAGACCGAGTACGCCACCGGTTCGGACGCCGGGGGCGCCGACCAGCGGATCAGCACACCGCCGCCCGCCATCGACACGGAGATGCCCGACGGGGCAAGCGGCACGCTCGGCGCACCGCGGTGGAAGCCATGGCCGTTGCTCGTCGTGCTGCCGGCGCGACCGCGGACCTTGTAGTGGCCGGGAGGCAGCAGCGCCGTGTCCCAGTCGGCGTCGCACTGACCGGTCTGGCACACGGTGGTCGCGTCCACCTGAGTCCACACGCCGCCGTCGATCTGGTACTCGAACACGAGGGCCCCGCTCGGCGCGATCTTCGCCGTGAGCAGCAGGCGGCTCGACACCGTCGCCTCGGAGTCCAGGTCCGCTCCGGTCGGCAGCTTGGCCTGGAAGTCGATGACCGTCGGGGCCGCCATTCCTGACAGCACGGCGGCCGACGCCGACACCGTGTCGCTCAGCTGACCTTGCGACCCGCGCATCACAAGCCGGTAGGTGTGCTGCCCGGGACTCGGCTGAGCGTCGACGTATGACCTCGCGTCGGGGTTGAGCACCGCCAGCGGGTCGGCCGTCTCGTCGCGGTACAGCGCGTACGACGCCGCGTCGGTGTAGGAGGGTTGCTGCCACGACAGGGCGACCGCGCCCGCCTCAGGTGTGGCGGCAAAAGCTGTGGGGGCGGGCGGCCGTCCGTTGACGATCTCGTAGGTCTGGTCGACCTGGGTCGTGTTGCCGGAGCCGTCCGCCGCGGTGGCGCGCAGCGAGACCGCGCCGTCGCCGACAGCCGATGTGTTCCACGTCAGCGTGGAGGTCCATGCGAGCGGGTCGCCGCCCGCGCGCTGCGCGGTCACGGTGCCGATCGGGGTCCAGCCGCCGTTGCCGCCGATGAGCCACGTCACCACCGCCGCACCGTCGCCGCTGCGGCCCCTGAGCGTGAGCTGGACGCTGCCCGTGAGCGTTCCGGTCGAGGGCTCCATCGTTGTGACGGTCGGCTTGCTCGACGCCGCCTGCCACACGGCCGTCGCCGTCGCCGGCGTGACGGCTGGACTGCCCGCGGGCATGTCCGGGTCGACCTCGTAGGAGTAGGACACGCCGGCCTGGCCGCCGGTGTCGACGAGGCTGGTGTCGGTCGTCGTGCCCACGGCGACCGCCTGCCCGCCCGCCGCCGACCGGAAAACGTGGTATGCCGAGGCGCCGGGCACCGCCGTCCACGTCAAGGTGACGTGCCCGTCGCTCGCCGTCGCCTGAACCGTGACCTGCGCGGGCGGCGGCGTCGTACCGCCGCCTGTCGTCGTTCCACCTGACGCGGGCACGGCCACCGGAAGTGGCACGGTCGCGTAGCGCGGGTCGAAAGACGGCTGCGATGCCTGACAACCGCCGAGGTCGGTCGTGCCTGCCGGGCAGGTGTGCATCGCCATCACGCGGTAGTAGCTCGTGGCTCCATCGGGAGCCGCGGTGTCGGTGAATCCCGTTGTCGTCGTCTGGCCGATATACGTGTACGCGCCTCCCGATGTCGGGGAGCTGAAGATCGCATACGCGGTCGCGCCGGTCACGCTGTTCCAGGTCAGGCGCGCGCCGGGGGACGCGGAGACGCCCGTCAGTCCGGACGGAGCCCCGGCCGGGGAGGTACCGGACTGCGGTATCGACACCACTGCGCTGGGGGCGCTCGCGTAGCGGGTGTCTAGCGCCGGGCTCGCCGTCTGGCAGCCGCCGCGGTCGGTGACGCTTGCGGCGCATGCGCGCAGCGACATCACACGGTAGAACAGGGTGCCGCTCGTTCCAGAGCTGTCCGAGAAGGACAGCGTGGTCGTCTGTCCGATGTACGAGTAGGGACCGTTCACCGATGTGCCGCGGTAGATCGCGTACGCGGATGCACCCCGGGCGGCGGACCACGTCATGAGGATGCCCGAGGAACCTGCTGTGACCCTCAGTCCGCCCGGCACACTGGAGCTTGGCGAGACAGGGTGGATCTTGGAGAGCGCGTCCTGCAACCGCTGCCGGAGCAGAGCGATGGCCGCCGCCGCAGCCGAAGCGTACGGCTGCACCGCGGTGCCGGGCGCATACACGTGGGTCTCGCCAGTGTTCTGGTCGTAGGAGATATAGCGAAGCCCCGCCCCCTGGGCCCAGCTCTTGACCCGCTCCACGTCGAGATGCGCGGGCAGCTGCGCGGCCCACGTACCCGCGGCCGGGTCGAGACGGCGGAGGTTGAGCTTCGGCAGCTGAACGAGCGCGACACGTTCGTTGGCGATCGCGTCGGCCCGAGGCTCGCGCACCCAGCGGATCACCGACAGGTGGTTGTCGGCGATGAAGGTGCTGACGTCGTTCGACTGCGCAAGCGGTGGGAAGGTGACGAGCGCGGTGTCGCTGGTGAGCTGGGAGATGGTCACCCGCGGCAGGGAGAAGGTGGAGCGGCCGAAGGCGGGTGAATAGCCGACCATGTCGAGACCGTACCGATCGCCCCAACCCTGCACGGTGGCGGCCGAGGTGAACGGTGCGAAGCGGATGTTGACGTCGCTGGTGCCGGGGAATTGATCCATCGAGATCGGGCCGGAAGGCCAGACGCTCGACGGCCTCGACGCTTGCAACGAAGTGCTGGAGGTGGGGCCTGTCAGTACTCCGCTGCTGAACGACTGCGCGACGATGCTGACCACCGCGACCGAGGAGACCGCCCACACAACCGGCACGGCGCCGAGCTTGAGGGCGACAGTCTTCCACGATGTAGCGGCGACTGACACCCTCCTAGCGGCTCCCCCAGCAGGTGGGGCAGGCGCGCGCAAAAGGTAGGCAGACACCAACCGCACAACACCCAATCCAGGCCAAGGGTCTCCCCACCTCAGGTCGTATGACCACGCCGTCCTTCCTCTCCGGCAGGTCGAGGCGGGCATTGTGGACCCGGCTTAACGAGATGTCAAGCGGCTCGTTTTTAAGGGCGCGGTGTAAGCGGTTATGAAGACGAAATCATGGTCCGCCGCTGTCAGCGCGCGCCCGCGCGCGGTGTGCCCAGGTCGCGCGCTGGAAGCGCGTGCAGGGCCGCGTCCTTCCAGTGGCGGGCCGCGCGCCGCGATTCGCCGCGCGCCTCGAGAACCTCGGCGTAAGACGCGTGCACCTCGGCGAGCCTGGCGCGCAGGTGGTGCTCCTTGAGCACGCGGATCGCTGTCGCGAACGCCTTGTCCGCGAGCTGAGGCTTGCCTCCGCGTTCGTGCAGCTGACCCAGCAGCTGATGGCCCGTGCTCTCGGCCATGACCTCGCCAAGCTCCCGAGCGAGGTTGATGGCCGTGTCCGCAGTGTCGACCCCTTCGTCGAGCCGGCCGGTTCTGAGAAAGAGCTCCGCAAGGCTGAGGAGCACGTGGCTCTTCGCGGGCTGGGTGCCCGACTGGTCGAAATGCTCGAGCGCGGAACGGAACGTGGCCTCGGCTCGCGCGACCTGACCCTGTTTCATCAGCAGCAGGCCCAGCTCGTTCTCACCGCGAGCGAGGAGGGCGTTGTCGTTCTCGAGCGCGTATAGGGCCAGGGCTTTGTGCGTGAACTCGATCGCTCGCGAGATTTCTCCGCGTTCCTGATAGGCGATGCTGAGGCCGTGGTAGGTCCTGCTGACGCGGGCGAGGTCACGGACCGCGCCGGCGGCCTCGAGCGCCTGCTCGTAGCACGCCACGGCCCGGTCGAAGTCATGGTTCTTGACGTGGATCGCGCCGATGTGCTCCAGGATCCGCGCCTCGGTGCCCGGCAGCCGAGGCGACGTCAACCTGCACAACCGCAGCGCGTTCTCGGCCACCGCCAATGCCCGCTCGTCTTCCTTCAAGTAGAGAGCGCTCGCCTCCCAGTCGGCGCACTCGACCGCGAGCCAGGGGTCGGGCTCGGCCTCCAGGAGAACCTGGGCTCGGCGCAATTGCTCGAGACCTTCGTCAGGCCGTGAAGACCGCACGAAAGCCTGGCCGGCGTAGTGGCGAACGTGAGCCTCGACGCGTCTCGGCAATCTCTCGTTCAACAGCTGCACGGCGAGCTCGATGGCGTCACCGAACTGTTGCTGAAGGCACAGCGCCTGGAGCTGGTCGACGCGGGGGTCGTTGGCCATCTCATCGGCGGCAAGCCGGCCGCTGGGCCCGTCGATGAAGAACTCGACTGGCTTGCCAGTCCTCGCGGCGATCATCTTCAACGTGCGCATCGAGGGGCGCATCTTGCCCGCCTCGATCAGGAAGATGGCCTGGCGCGTGATCTCTGTGCCGGCCAGCTGGGCCATGCTGAGGCCGGCCTCCAGACGCGCCTGCCTGATCAGATGGGTGTCGACGTCGACCCCCGGGTTACGCCCGCGTGGCTTTGCCTGAAGACGCCTGATGGCGGCGAGTTTATCGCAGCCTCGCCGTCGGTGACGTCCCAGTCAAGCCACGCGGGACTTTACATTCGCCTAGACGCCCGGTCCCGTGCTGTCAGCCAGGACCGACAGCGCGCTCAAGAGCAATAGAGCGAAGGACAGGATCGAAGCGAAACCGATTTTGCGCATGGCAGCGCCTCCTGTGAAGTGAGCCGGCTCATGCCGGCGATTGAACGCGATATAGCAGCCGCCCGACCTCCAGGTCAAGCGTCGGTAAATCCGGCCACTTGACACCACGTCACCGGGTCTCACCTGAAAGCGACGGCCACCGGTTGAATGGCCCCTTCTAGACTGGCCGGTGGACTTGTTCACAGGGGCTCGTTACGCGCGCAGCGGCGAGGTCAGCATCGCCTACCAGGTGGTCGGTGACGGGCCCATCGACCTCGTGCTGGTCCTGGGTTGGGTCTCGCACCTCGCGTATGTGTGGGAGCTGCCGGCCATGGCCAGGTTCCTGGAACGCCTGGCTTCGTTCTCACGCCTCATCCTCTTCGACAAGCGCGGCACCGGCATGTCGGACCGGGTCCACCCCCTGCCGACCCTGGAGCAGCGGATGGACGATGTCCGCGCGGTGCTGGACGCGGTCGCTTCGGAGCGAGCCGCGGTGATGGGCATCTCTGAAGGCGGCGTGATGTCCGCGCTGTTCGCGGCCACCTATCCGGAGCGGACCGCCGCCCTGATCATCAACGGCAGCTACCCGTCGCGCCTGCAGCGTCCCGGCTTCCCGTGGGGCATGCCCGCCGCGAAATTCGAGGAACGGACGGCCGGGGTGCCGCAGATCTGGGGCACGGGCGCCGGCATGGATGCCTATGCGCCAAGCCAGCTGGCCAACCCGGAAGTGGCGGCATGGTGGGGCAAATTCACGCAGATGAGCGCGAGTCCCGGCGACGCCCGGGACCTGCTGCGCATGAACACTTTGATCGACATCCGCGACATCCTTCCGTCGATCCGGGTGCCGACCCTGGTCATCCACGCCAACCAGGACAAGGTCGCCCCCATCGAGGCGGGCCGCTACATCGCCGAGCACATTCCCGGGGCGCGGATGATGGAGCTCGACTCGATCGACCACTGGCCATATTTCGGCGATGCCGACCTGGTGCTCGGGGAGATCGAGGAATTCTTGACCGGGGCCCGGAGCAGCGCCGCCCCCGAGACGATGCTGGCGACCGTCCTCTGCACCCAGGTCACCCAGGCCGGCGCGCATGCGGTGTGGCTTGGCGGCAAGCAGTGGACTGACCTGGTCGACCGGCACCACTCGGTGGTGCGCAAAGCCCTCACGCGATATTCCGGCCGCGAGATCGAGGCCGGAGAGAAGGGCATCACGGCCGTCTTCGACGGCACGGCCCGCGCGATTCGGTGCGCTCTCGAGATCCGCGATGAGCTGCTCGACCTCGGCCTGCGGATCCGGGCCGGGGTCCACGCCGGCGAGTGCGAGGTCGCGGGCGGCCGCCCTCGCGGCATGGCCCTGCACGTCGCCTCGACCGTGATGGCCGCGGCCAGGCCGGGAGAGGTGGTCGTGTCGAGCACGGTCAAGGACCTGGTGGTGGGCTCGGGCCTGGAGTTCGCCGAGCGCGGCACGCATGAGTTCTCCGGCGTCCCGGGGTCATGGAGCCTGTTCGCGGCGGGCGGTGACCAACCCGCGCCGGTCGAGCTGCCGCACCCGGTCGTGACCGCGGCCCTGAGCCGGCGCGAGCGGGAGGTCGCGCAGCTCCTCGCCCAGGGCTTGAGCAACCGCGAGATCGCCGAACGCCTTTACCTCTCGGAGCGGACGGTCGACAACCACGTGCACCACATCCTCGCCAAGCTCGGCTTCGACTCGAGGGTCCAGGTCGCGACATGGGTGGCGCGGAAATGAGCATCCGGATTGAGCACCCGATGAGCCTTCTCACGGATGGCAGCGCGCTGACGCAAACCTAGCCTGACTGCGATGCGGCCCCCACGGGCCGCGATTGCGCAAGGAGGATGCGATGGCGCGTTTCATGGTCGAGCGCACGTTTCCCGACGGGCTCGAGATCCCGATCACGGGCAAGGGCGTGCAGGCATGCCTGTCGGTGGTCGACACCAACGCCGAGCTGGGTGTGACCTGGGTCCACTCCTACGTCACCGAGGACCACAAGAAGACCTTCTGCATCTACGACGCTCCAAGCCCCGACGCGATCCGCAAGGCGGCGAAGCTGAACCAGCTGCCCGCTGACAGCATCACGCCGGTGCGTGTCCTGGATCCCTACTTCTACGTTGCGGCGGAGGCGCGCTGAGATGAAGAGGTGGATGACGGCGATCGCTTCACTCGCGCTCGCGGTGAGCGTCCTTTCCGCGCCGGCCGCGCAGGCTTCCAACGGTGCGGACGAGAGCGCGGTCGCGGGGGTCAGGCAGGCGACCTCCGCGTATCACAACCTCGACGCGGCGACCGCGGCGAATTACGGTCGTTTGCTCCCGTGCTTCGACCTGCCCGGCACGGGCGGCATGGGACAGCACTACGTCAACCTCTCGCTGCTGGACGCAACAGTCGAGGCCAGCCGGCCTGAGGCCCTCGTCTACGAGGTCGACGGCAATCGGCTGCAGCTCGTCGCGGTCGAGTACATCGTTCCGTGGTCGGCGTGGGTCTCGACCACACCGCCGCAGCTCTACGGCCGGTCGTTCTTCAGCAACACGTCGCTGCACCTGTGGGCGCTGCACGCCTGGATCTGGCGTCCGAATCCGCTCGGGATGTTCGCGAACTACAACCCCAACGTGAAGCTCTGCCCCGGTCACTGATCAATTCGAGGAGGGGGCAACCCCTCCTCGAATCTCAGCCGGCTCAGCGCAGCAGGCCCGCGCCGTGGGCGACGATCAGGCCGAGCAAGACGAGGACGTCGACCAGCGCCCAGAGGCCGACCATCTGCCAGTCGAGGCGGTTGGCCAGGGCCAGCCACCGCGGCGCGTCGGGCGCTCCTTCCGGTGTCCATCCGCAGATCGGGCAGCGCCCCTGCGTGTAGCGCGGGTCGAAGCTCCAACCGTCCGTATCACACATCACCCGTGCCGGCCTCGTCGATGCAAGGCGAAGACGCGCGATCAAGGCTCGAGCACCTCTTGCGGCACCTTGTCCGAGGGCGCGCTGCGAGACCACACCCACGCCGCGGCGGCGGCAAGCAGCAATGCCTCGAGAGTCAGGAACATGAACGCGAGCGGCACCCGGTCCGCCGCCAGCGCCGCGCCGAGCTGACTCGCCGCCGAACCGACGCCCCCGCCGCCACCGCCCTGGTCGCCGAATCCACCGAAGTCGCCACCGCCGAAGCCGCCGCCAAACCCGCCGAAGCCTCCGAACGCACCAAACCCTGCGCCGCCGGCGCCGGCCTGCAGGTCGGCAAAACCCTCACCGAGTATGTACTCGGCGCTCTGGCTGGGCACGCCAGGTCCTGGAGAAGGTTGCGTCACCTTGATGTGGAGACCGGTTGCCCAGATCGTGACGTGGCTCCCGTCGACGGTCCTGGTGGGCGCGACCGTGAAGATCGTGATGTAGGTCACGTCGATTACCGGCACGCATCCCGACGAGCTGGCCGCCCGCGAGCCTCCCCCACTGCTGGAGCCGCCGCCAGACCCGGTCCCTCCACCCACCGGCAGGGGCGGCAGAGGTCCCGTCGACGGAGATGGCACCGGCGGAGGTTTCACGCCGCCTGGCGCGCTCGGCGCGGACGGGCATGGGACGGTGTGCTTGTCCTGCACCGTCACCCCCTGGTCGTTCACCGCCACAGGCTGTCCGTTGGCGGTCACCTGTCCCCCGGTGACGTGCGCGTCGCCGCCACCACCCGACACGGTGCTGGTCGCGGTGATGTCGACCACGACCTTGCTCACCCGCACGTTGGCGATGGCAAAGCTGTCGACCTCTGAATGCGTCGTCACCGTCAGGGTCCCGCCGGAGTCCATGACCGTGCTCGTCTGACCCGACGCGCCCTTGAAGGGTTGGGTGCCGCCTCCTGAGTAATAGCCCGACGCGTTCGCCCTGAGCTGGGCAGCATCGGCATCGGCGCTCGGACCGCTGCCGCATCCGTTGCACTGGTCGATGTGGCTGTGGGACGGACCGGGATAGGTGGCGGTCGCGTATGGGACCTGGTTGTTGGGGTTCTGGCAGACCTGGGGCGGGGGCGGCTGGTTGCCCGATTGGCTGCAGCCCTGGTTGTACTGCGACCCCGCGGTCGCGGCGGCCGGGCCGCTGTCCGAGTAAGTGGCCTTGGCGGTGGAGGACGGGCTCGCGTCCTGCTGCACCTCCGCCATCGGGTAGCGGTTGTTGACCGCGCCGTTCTGGAAGTTCGGGAACGCGTTGCTCCCGGCGATGCCGTGGACGCCGGTCGCGTAACCAAAGCTCGTGTAGCTGGCCGGCACGTCCGCCAGCGCGAAGGCCGGGAGCAGCACCACCGCTGCGATTCCCACGACCGCGCAGTTCAGCGCGATGAAGAGCCGCTTCATTGCTGGTCCACCTTCTCCAGCAGGTCGACCACGACCGCGCCGGCCGGCCGGCCTTCTGACTCCGCGCGCTGCTCCAGCGCACGCTTGAGCTTCGGCGGCACACGGACCGACACGACCTCCATGAGCGCGGGGTCGGGCCGGTGGCCGTTGCCGTTGGCGGCGACCATCGCCGGGGCGTCGGCCGCGCTCCCGAGGTAAGAGCCCGCGACGAGCTTCCGGTTGCGGCGCAGCTCCGCCGCCGCGCCGCTCATCCCGATGGTGCCGTGCTCGAAGACGTAGGCGCGGTCCGCGACGTCGAGCGCGGACTCGACGAACTGCTCGACCAGCAGGACGGCTATGCCCTGCTCGCGAAACAGCCGGATGGTCTCGAACAGCCGGCGCACGACAGTGGGCGCCAGCCCTTGCGACATCTCGTCGATCATCACCAGCGTGGGCTGGGACAGGATCGCGCGCGCCAGGGCGACCATCTGCTGCTCGCCGCCCGAGAGGGTGCCGACCTGCTGCCGGCGCCGCTCGCGCAGCTTGGGAAACAGCTCGAACGCATCGGTGATGTCGACTTCATGCCCGGCCGCGACGGAGACGAGCCGCAGCGTGTCCTCGCTGATATGGCCGCGGCGGGCGCGGATCATGCCGGAGATCGCGCGCAGGGTGGTCGTCTTGCCGGCGCCGTTGGGCCCGATGCATGCGACGACCTCGCCCCGGCGCACGGACAGCTCGACGTCGCGAATGACCTCGAGTCCGCCATAGCCCGCCGCCAGGCCCTTGACCTCGAGCAGAGGAGGCTCGTGGCGGGCCGGTGCAGCCAGTGTCTCGACCGCGCCCGGCAGGTTCTTCGACTCCTCGCCGAGATACGCGGCGATGACCTTGGGGTCGCTCCGAATCGCATCCGGCCGGCCGCGGGCCAGCAGCTTGCCGAAGTCGAGGACGTACACGTAATCGCAGACGCGCATGACCAGGCTCATGTCGTGGTCGACCAGCAGCATGGAGACGTGGAACCGGTCGCGGACCGCGTGCAGGAGCTCGGCGAGCCGCGAGGTCTCCTGCGCGTCGAGCCCAGCCGCCGGCTCGTCCAGGAGCAGCAGCTTCGGCCGCATCGCCAGAGCCCTCGCGATCTCGACGCGGCGCTGGATTCCCGCGGGCAGGTCGCCGGCGAGCGTGTTCCTGTACCGGGACAGGTCCAGGACGTGGAGGATTGCCCGCGCCCGTTCGGCCGACGCCTGCTCGGCGTAGGACGAGAACGGAAGGTAGAGCGCGTCGCTGAAGGTGTTGCGGCGGCCGAGCGCGTCCATAGGGACCATCAGGTTCTCCTCGACCGTCATCGAGCCCCACAGCTGCAGGTTCTGGAACGTGCGTGCGATGCCGTGGCCGGCCCGCACATGAGGCGGTGCGTACGTCAGCGAGTGCGTCTCGAAGTAGACCGAGCCCCGGTCCGGCCGGATCACCCCCGACAGGCAGTTGAACAGCGTGGTCTTGCCCGCGCCGTTGGGCCCGATCAGGCCGAGGATCTCGCCCCGGTTGAGGTCGAGAGAGACATCGTCGAGCGCGACGATGCCGCCGAAGCGGACTGTGAGATTGCGCACGCGCAGCATCGTCATGCGACCTTCACCCTCCTGGCGCCGAGGAAGGCGGCCGCCGACCAGATGCGCGCCGCGCGGCTTCGCAGGTCGCCCCACACGCCGTCGGGTAGGACGATGAGCTGCACGATCAGGAGCACGCCGACCGCGATCTGGAACCAGTCGTACGAGATCTCGTACGCGTGGCCCATGAAGGTGCCGTGGCCGAACCGGGTGAGGACGTCCGGCACCACCGCCATGAAGACGCCGCCGAGCGCGGCCGCGGGCACGTAGCGCACGCCCATCAGCACCGCGATCGCGGCGAACTGGAGCGAGGTGAACAGCCAGAACGGCTGCGGGCTGACCGACCCGGCGACCAGTGGATAGAACGCCCCGCCCAGGCCGGCGATCGCGGCGGACATGCCGAAAGCCAGGAGCTTGTACCGGGTCAGGTTCACGCCCATGGTCGTCGCCGCGACCTCGGAGTCGCGGATGGCTCGAAATCGGCGTCCAGCCCCGGAATCGTGGAGGTTGACCATGAGCAGCGCCACCGCCAGAAAGAGTCCGAGCAGGACGACATACGCGCCCATGAGGTGGGTCGAGGAGTCCATCTGCAGGCCGAACAGGGTCGCGTGGTCGATGCGCCAGCCTCCCGAGCCGCCGGTGAACCACTCGAACGCGTGGTCCTGGAAGACGTAGCGCTCGAACACCAGGGCGATGCCCAGGGTGACGATCGCGAGCGTGATGCCGCGCAGGCGCAGCGCGGGCAGACCGACCAGCACGCCGAGGACGAAGGCGGCCGCGACGCCGGCGATCACCGCCACGGCGTAGTCGGCGTGGAGGCTGGAGACCATCATCCCCGCGCCATAGGCGCCGACACCGGCAAACGTTGCCTGGCACAGCGAGATCTGACCGACGTATCCGGTGAGCAAGACCAGGCTGAGCAGCCCAAAGGCCCAGATGACCGCGAGCGCGGCGTCGAACTTGAAGCCGACGTCAAAGCCCACGGGAATCCTGGCCAGCACCGCGAAGGCGACCAGCGCCAAAAGGATGCGAAAAGCGAGCCGGGACGTCATTTCGCCGCCACCGCGAAACCGCGTGGATTGCGCACTATGAGCACCACCAGGATCACGAGCAGCGAGACCAGGCGCGGAAAGCCGAGGGACTGGATCCAGATGGTGGGATACGTCTCCAGCAGCCCGAGCAAGAAGCCGCCGAGCACCGTCAGCGGCAGCGAGACCAGGCCCCCGATCAGCGCCGCCGCGAGGGCGTCGATGATGAGCAGGGTCAAGCTCGTGGTGTCGAAGTTGATGAAGGGGGTGATCAGGATCCCGGCCAGGGCCGCGACCAGGCTGCCCAGCATCCAGCTCACCGCGCTGACCCGGTTCACCGGCACACCCCAGAGCGACGCCGACGTCGGGCTGTCCGAGACCGCACGCATCGCGCGACCAAAGCTGGTGTAGCGCAGGAAGGCGCCGAGGCCGAAGGCGAGGCCGAGCGCGGCGACCACGATGACGATGTAGTTCGCGCCGATGGGCACGTCCGCGACCTGGATCGTGGCCGTCTGCGGCGCGAGGTAGAGCGGCAGGTGGTACTGGTTGTTCTTCCAGATAAGGGAGGCCGCCGACTGCAGCGCCAGCAGCACGCCGATCGTGATCACCGCCTTGACCACCGGCTCCCGGGTCCTGACCCAGCGGAAGACCGCCAGCTCCAGCACCAGGCCCATCACCGCCGCGAACGTGAGGCCGGCGATGACCGCCAGCAGGGTCGCGAGCCACGCGGGCCAGAATGGATGCGAAACCCCGTAGAACACCTGCCAGGCGACGAAGGTCGAGAACATGCCCATCGCGCCGTGCGCGAAGTTCAGGACCCCGGTGGTGCGGTAGATCAACACGATCCCGAGCGCGGCCAGCGAGAAGATGCCGCCGAGGCTCAGGCCGATGATCGTGTACGCGGCGAACTCGGTCATCGCCTCAAGAGCAGATCCAGCTGCTGGTGGTGTGCCACCCGCTCCCGCTGTTGGCCGTGTAAGTGAAGCAGCGATTTGGATCGTGGCTGCCGGACCCGTAGGAGAGAGGAACCGACCAACCGGTCTGGAATCCCTGCATCCCCTGCAGAGCCTGGATCAAAGACGCGCGGGACAGGTTGCTGCCCGCCTTGCGCGCCGCCTCCGCGAACACCATCGCGGCGGTCCACGCATGCTGGGTGTAGATGTCGAGCGCCTGGAACTGGCCTGGGTAGTAGTGCTGGACCGTGCCGAGGTACTGGCGCACCGTGGCGTTCCCCTGGTGGTCGTAAGGCGACAGGAACGGCACGAGCGAATGGGCGTTACGAAGCTCTCCGTCGTACGACCTCTGGACGTTGAACTTGTCGAGGCCCGCGCCGAGCACGCCCGGGTACCAGTTCGCGGCCTCCATCGCGTCGAAGAGCCGGTGGTAGCTGAAGGGATCGAGCGCCGCGATCACGTAATCAGGGCATGAGCGATCCGACGCCCCGCACTGGTAGTTCGGCTGCGCGCCGCCCCCGCTCGGGCCATGGTGCGAGTGCTGCAGGTTGAAGACGGTCGAGGTGTAGTTGGCCTGGGTCGCGGAGACCTCCTCCACGTCCGTGTAGCCGACCCCGTCCGCCGCCAGGCGGTTGAGCAGGTTGGCTTCGACCGGGTGCACCCACGGCACGTCCCCCAGGACGACGACCGCGGGATGCTTCACGCCGAGCCGCTTGGCTTCGTCCGCGATGGCACCCCCGTACCTGTAGAAGTTGGCGGACACGGGGAACGACAGCGGGTCGGCGTATTCCGCGGGCGTGCCAAGGCCGCCGATCACCGGGATGCCGGCCGACGTCAGGGTCCTGATCTCGTTGTTCTCGCCCAGCGGGGCCGTCAGCCCGACGACGGCGAGGACGTTCTGCGCGATCAGGTATTGGGCGCATGCGTGAGCCGAGCTCGCGTCGTACTTCGAGTCGCACCAGACGTACTGCACCTTGCGACCGTTGATACCGCCGGACTGATTGATCGCCTGCATGTAGGCGCGCACCGTGTCGCGCTCGACCGACGAGTCGACGGGGCCTGTGATGTCGAAGAAGCCGCCGATCGTGATGTTGCCGCCGGCAACCCCGCCTCCTCCGCCCCCGGAGGAGGTGGTAGAGCCGCCGGTGCCCGGCGCTCCTGGCATCGACGCCGGGCTCGCGTTGCCGTTCGCCTGCGCGGCGGAGACTCCGCCTTGCTGCACGGCCAGTGCGGTGGAGGAGGGCTGCGTGAACGACTTGATGGTCATCACGCCCAGCACCGTGCCGACCACGACGGCCGCTCCGAGCAAGGCGACGGCAACGCGTTCTCGGAAGCCACGCTGCGACATCACAGGCAATCTCCCTTGAGCGTGTATTCCTGATTAATACGCGCGAGTACCGATTTGTACTCAGAGCGACTGGTCGCCGAACGGGACGTGGAGAAGCGTTAAGAGGTATGCGGATGGGCTGGCGCTCGAGCTTCGCGCTGGTTGTGTCTTCAGCGTTGCTGGCAGTGCAGTCGTGCGGTTCGAATCCAGGCAACGGAAGTCAGGAGCTTCCGATCGCCCCGCCCACCGAATTTCAGCCGGTGATCGCATCGACGGATACGTCCTGGCCGTCGGCCGACCCTAGCACGAGCCCGATCGGGCCGTCGCTCGACATGATGATCATCAGGTCGATGCTGTACGCGGCCGGCTTGAAGCATCACGTCAACCCTTACCTCGTGATGGGTCTCGCGTGGCACGAGAGCGGTTGGCAGGCGTCGGTTGTGTCGTCGGCGGGTGCGGTGGGGATCATGCAGGTCATGCCCGCGACCGCTGCGGCGGACGGCCCTGCCCTGCTGCACCGGCAGGTGAACCTGTACGACCCTGGCGACAACATCGACATGGGGACGGCGATCCTGAAGAACAACCTCGACCGCTACGGCAACGACCTGGCCAAG
>VBHA01000160.1:18357-19637 GCA_005889495.1 Chloroflexota bacterium | reverse complement strand
GGTCGGTAACCGAGGTCGTGCAGGTCGATCCGAAGCTGCTGGAGCATGGCGGCCTCGTCCTCGACCACGAGGACCGCGGAGCCGAGTACGTCCGCCGGCCGGTACACCTCCAGGCCGGGAGGCAGCGGCGGCAGGCGCACCTCGCGCTGCCGGGGGTTGCCTCGTGAACCGCTCAGGGTCTGATTTTCCAAGACTCCACCTACACTATTTTTTACGATTATTGACTACGCTAGAATGCTCAAGTACGGCCGGCCTCACGCATAATTTGTGCCGGACCTGGCGTAGTTGGAAAAACAAAGGGGTAAATTGGGGATGACGTGGCGACTTAAGGTCCAGGGTGTGGTCTTCGTGGTCGTGATCCTCGTCTTGCTCGCCCTCGCCGTGGGCGCGCAGTGGACGGACGCGAGCGCGAGCAACTCTGGCACCGATCTGGCCAACGCGCTCGACTGGCTCTGACAGTCAACTAAGAGCCTGAGTCCCGGCGCTCGCGTGAGCGCCTGATGGCGACCGGCAGCAGGGCGTACAGGTCTGCCCGGTCGACGGCTTTGCTCATGTATCCGACCACGTCCGGATCATCGGTCCCGGAGGGGAAGACCGGATAGGCGGTGTAGAAGATGACAGGCACCTTCTGCCCGCGAGTGCGCAGCTCGTTGAGGAGTCCCCACCCGTCCATGGGCTCCGGGAGCATCAGGTCGATGATCGCCACCTCCGGCTTGTCCGCCGCCGCGCGGACCAGGGCCTGGTCCGCATCCTCCGCCATCGACACTTTGTAGCCGAGCATCTTGAGGTCGGTTTCGAGGATGACCCTCCAGGCGCGTTCGTCGTCCACGACGAGCACGGTGGAGCCCCGCAACTCTTCGGGCGTAGGTGCGATTGGCTTAGGCGGGGTGAACGGCACCTGAATTCTGGCGCAGTATATCCATGCCAATGGCGACTTCTGCGCGCCGAAACACAGGTCCGCACCGTTCCCGCACCGTGATCAAGCGGCCGCTGGCGCATCCCGTGCCGCCGCCGCGAGCCCGCGCGACGGGCACCGCGGGGCCTTCGGTCAACGCGCTGGTGCACGAGCTCGGCACCTGTGTCACCGAGGCTGACCTCGTCCAGGTCCTGTACCGCGGGCTGCAGGGCAAGTTCGGCTACGACGCCATCAACCTCCAGGTCCTGGAGCGCGAGGGTTGGTACCACTCCCTCCCGATGGACGCAGGCGTCCTGCAGGACCTTCGCCGGCGGCCGGTCCGCGAGTCGATCTACGCCAAGCAGTTCACCAACCCGCGCACCAC
>VBHA01000160.1:0-18330 GCA_005889495.1 Chloroflexota bacterium | reverse complement strand
GACGTCCACGGGCGACTGGGGATCCTCCTCGCCAACGCCTCCCTCAACGAGCTGACGCGCAACCAGGCCCGCCGCCTCCAGGCCCTGAACGGCGTCGCCCGGGCCATGACCTCGTCGCTCGACGAGGGCACGGTGATGACCGGCCTTTACGGCACCCTCCGCGAGCTGCTGCCGGTCGACTCGCTCGAGATGGTGACGCTCCAGGACCCCACCGACCGCGTGCGCCACCTGCACATCGAGGGGGACGGCGTGCTCTCGTCGCGGTGGCTGTCGACCCGTTCGCCACTCGTCAGCACCGCGCGCAACGTGGTCGCCGGCAACAAGCCCCTGATCACCCACGACCCCCATTCGTCCCTCTGGGTCCCGCTCAAAGAGGGCGGGGTCGCCCGGGGTGCCCTTGGCATCAAGTGCTCGCGTCCGTACGCCTACGAGGATTCGACCGCCGCCTTCCTCGAGCTCGTGTGCGACGAGGTCGCGCTCGCGCTGCGCAACGCCCGCAGCTACGAGGCGATCGAGGCCCAGCGCCGGCGCCTCGAGGTCGTCAACTCCGTCGGCCGCCGCTTGGCCTCAAGCCTCGACAAGTGGTCGATCATGCGCACGCTGCGCGAAGAGCTTTCGGCGACCCTGAACTTCGACGGCTTCATCCTCGCCACCATCACCCAGGCCGGCGACGGACCTGTGGCCGAGGGCTACCAGTACGTCGCCGGCGTCGAGGAGGTGGTCCCGCCCGTCGCCCTCGCCGTCACCGGTCCGTCGCGTGAGGCGTACGAGACCGGCAAGCCCGTGCTGGTTCGCGATTCCCCATGGGCGCGGACATTCGAGGGCAAAGACCTCGAGCGCGAAGTCTGGACGGTCGGTCAGGGCGCGGCCGTGTTCGTGTCCGGGCCGCCCTCCGACCGGCGCCGCGTCTCCCGCTCCTTCGTCTGGGTGCCGGTCCTCAGCGGCGAGCGGATCACCGCCATGCTCTCCCTCCAGTCCTACAGCGAGTCCGCGTTCGACGACTGGCACGTGAAGCTGCTCCAGGACGTGGCCGCGCACGTGAGCCTGGCCCTGGCCAATGCCGACCACTTCTCCCAGGCGCAGACCGAGCGGGCGCGGCTCGAGGCCCTCCACCTCCTCGAGCTGGGCGTCGCCGGGGCGTCGGACGAGCGCCAGCTCGCGGAGGCCGTGTTCTCGGTCGCCGGCGACTACCTCGACTCGACGCACATGGTGCTCGCGTACGTCGACGTCGCCGGCCTTGTGTCCGGCTTTGCCGCGGAGCGCGGGCAGCCGCCCACCGCGGTCGGCCCGGTGCTGATCGACAACGCGCCGTTCTTCCGGCGCATGATCGAAGGCGGCCACGCCGTGCTCGACGGCCTCACGCCGGCTCCTTCCGACCTCGAGGGCCCGATCGGCAGCTACCTTTTCAGCCGCTCGCCGAGCCACGTCGTGTGGGCCCCGATCACCCAGGACGACCGCGTGGTCGCCGGCGTGGTCGCGATGCGAAACGACGGCGGGCGATTCCAGGCCACGCACCTCAAGCTGCTGGAGGCGGCCATGCCGGTGGTCGGGATCGCCCTGCGCACCATGCGGCTCCACCACGCCAACGAGCTCGCCCTCGCGCAGTCGGTGCGCATCCAGGAGCTTGCCGCGCTCGCCGGTCACGAGCTGATGAGCGTCGTCGCCAACATCGCCGACCAGGCGCGGACCATGCTCGAGTGCGCGGGAGCGGTGTGCTGGGCGTTCGACACCGAAGGTCGGGTCACGGCGACCCGCGGCAGCGGCGACGCCGCCGCCGAGGAGGTCCTCGGCTGGGCCGGCCTCAACTCGGACGACCGCGTCGCCCCGGCGGGCATCGTCAGCGGGACCGCTCATGACTACGCCTGGAACCTGGTGCCGCTGTGGTACGGCGACCGGCTGGTCGGCGCGATCGGCGCGGTCCATGCCTCGACCCTTGTCGCCGAGCCGAGCGCCGCCGCCCTCGACTTCGCCCGCCACGCCGCGGTCGCGATCGAGAACGCCCGCCTGGTCGCCGAGACGCGCGGCCGTATCCGCACCCTCGAGGCCGTGGCCGCGTTCACCGAGCTGACGCCGACCGAGCCGGACCGTGCCCGCTCCGAGATGGCGCGACTGGTCAGCCGTGCCCTCGCCGGGTCGCAGGGTGAGCTCTGGCTGCTCGAGGACGGCGAGCTCGTGCGCCGGTCGGACAACGGCGAGGTGGCGCCCAGGGTGCCCGTCAGCGACAGCGCCCAGCTCCTGCGCGCGCTCATGTCGACCGCCGGAGGACGGCGCCTGCGGGCGCTCCTCGACCTGCTGGGCGCGCCGCCTGACGCGTTCGCCATCCCCATCCAGGTCGAAGGCCGGCTGGCCGGGCTGCTCGTGGCCAGGATCACCGTCGGCGGCGCCGAGACCCGAAGGCTGGCCGCGGTGCTCGCCGGCCAGGCAGCCGTGCTGCTCGGCCAGCTGGAGCTCGTCGACGCCCTCGACCGCGAGCGCAGGATGATGAACGCGATCCTCCGCCACTCGCCCGTGGGCGTGATGCTCGAGGACGCCGCGGGGCGGATCGTCTACGCAAACCCGGAGATCGAGTCGATCTACAGCCTCCAGGCATCCGAGATGCCCGGCCGCAAGCCGGACGAGATCTACGCCGCCGCGGGCGCGATACAAGCCGAGGATGCCGATTCCGACGGCACACTGGAGCTGCGGATGCGGGAGCCCGACCGTACCGTCCACGTGCGCCGGGTCGTCATCCCCGGCCTCGAAGGCGAGCCTGCCGGCGTGCTCACGCTGCATGAGGACGTCACCGTCCAGCGCCAGGCGCTGGAGGCGAAAGACCTGATGTTGCGCGCCATCGGCCACGAGGTGCGCAGCCCCGCCGCGGCGATGAAGAACACGCTCGCGGGCATCATGCAGTGGGACGAGACCATCGACTCGACCGGCAGGCGGACGCTGCTGCAGGAGGCGTACGAGTCGTCCGACCGCCTCCTGAGCCTGGTCGAGAGCCAGCTGATCATCGCCAAGCTGGAGACGCGCCACTTCGAGCCGACGCCCGAGCCGGTCGACCTCTCGTCGGCCCTCACCGGCGTGATCGCGGTGCTGCACCACCGCTACGCGGAGCGGACGTTGGCGGTCCAGGTCAACCTGCCCGACAACCTGCCCTCGGCCTTCTGCGAGCCCGCCCACCTGGCCCAGGTCCTGACCAACCTGGTCGGGAACGCGCTCGAGTACACGACCGGCTCGGTGCAGGTCGAGGCGCGCCAGGTCCAGCGGGGCTGGCTGGAGGTCTCGGTCGCGGACAACGGGGTGGGACTTCCGGCGGCCACGCTCGAGACGGTGTTCGAGAAGACGGGTCCGGCGGGCCGGAGCCGCTCCCAGGGCGGCCTCGGTCTCGGCCTCTACCTGTGCCGCCTGGTCGTCGAGCGCTCGTTCGGCGGCCGGGTCTGGGTGGCGGCGAGCGACCGGCGCGGGACCACGTTCAGATTCACGGTGCCTGCCCGGATTCGCACCTGAAAGTCCGGGGATGGCGATCGCGCCGACAGATTCGGCGCACAGGCGGCCCAGATGCTAAGCGCGGTCGAGCACCGGAGCGAGCGCATCCGTTGATGCGTGAGCGAGGAGCAGAGGCCGCAACGACGCAGATGGGCTGGATGGGCGCCGAAGATGCGGCGTGAGGCGCCAGCCCCGGACTCCTACTCCGTTACGGGAGATATGAACGGCCCCGTCGCGCCGATGTGGGTCCGAGTCGGCGGCGGCCTCGAGTCCATCCCCGATCACCGGCGGCACGGCCCCGCCGACGCCGAGTTCCCCCCGCCTGGCGGGCCGTGGGAGCCGCTGCTCCTCAATGGCCGGCTGGTGGGTTGGGCCGAGCGCAGCGGCCTCCGGACGGCGCGCCAGAGCGCCGAGCTTGGCCAGCGCCTGGTCAACGAGCAGCGCGAATACCTGCTCGGCCGGCTGGGCCACAAGCTGCGCTCCTCGGTGCTCGCCCTGCAGGAGTCGGCCAGGCAGGTGGCGTTCGGGCGGCCCGAGCTCGTGGAGGGACTCTTCGAGCAGGCTCAGGAGGTGGGCCGGCGAGCGGCCGGGCTCGAGGTCGCCGCGGTCGAGCCGAAGGACAGCGCGCGCGGCGTCGTGCTCGGTGCCGTCCTCAACCTCGCCATGCCGGCCGCGACCCACGACCTTCCGGCCGACGCGACCGTTCTCGGCTCGGAGCCGCTGATGGTCGAGGCCTTCACGCGGCTCCGCGACTGGCTGATGGGCGACTCTCTCAACGTTGCCGCCGAGGCCATGGGCGGCTGGTGGAAGGTGCAGGTGACCGCCGCCGGCGAGCGGAAGCCCCTGCCTGTGCCCGAGCTTGGCGAGCCGCTGGTCCGGCTGATCGTCGACACCCAGCTCGACGGCTGGTTGGACGCAAGCCGGGCCGACGGAGCGGACGTCTACCTCTCCGCCTACCGCGCCCGCTGACCAGACCTTGACGGCGGTAACTCGCGTCGTCGCGCCCAACCCGGGTCCGTACACCGGGCCGGGCACGAACACGTGGATCGTCGAGGCCGGCCCGGTCGTCGCCGTCATCGATCCTGGCCCGGACGACGATTCGCACCTGGCCGCGCTGAACCAGCGGCTTGCGGGCAGGACCGTCGGCGTCGTCCTGGTCACGCACTCGCACCCCGACCACCTGCCGCTGGCGGAACGGTTCGCCGCGCCGCACCACGCCTCGGTGCGCCGGGACCCCGAGCTGGGCGACGGGGACGTCGTCCGCGCGGGCAACCTCAACCTGACGGCGCTCCACACCCCCGGCCACAGCGCCGACCACCTGAGCTTCCTGATCCCCGACGACCGCGCCGTGTTCACCGGCGACCTCATCCTCGGCCACGGCAGCTCGATGGTCACCTATCCCGAAGGTGACGTGGCTGCGTACCTGCGCTCTCTCGAACGGCTGGCCGCGCTCGAGCCGAGGATCCTGTTCCCGGGCCACTGGGACCCGGTCACCGATGCGATGAGCAAGATCGACGAATACCGCCGGCATCGCCTGGAGCGTGAGGCCCAGGTGCTTGCCGCCGTGCGGATGGGCGGCGGCACCGCGGACGAGCTGACTCGCCGCGTGTACGGGCAGCTCGAGCAGAAGCTCATGGCCGCGGCCGAGATGACGCTGCGCGCCCACCTGCGCAAGCTGGTCGACGATGGGCTCGTCCGCGCGGAGGGAGAGGTTTACGAACCCGTCGGTAATCTAGGCCCGTGACCCCGATCCTCTCGCTCTCGGCGGCCGATCTCGAGAAGTGGCTCGAGGACCACGATGCGCCGGCGTACCGGCGCCGGCAGGTCTGGAGCTGGCTTGCGCGCGGGGCGACGAGCTTCGACGCGATGCGGGACCTGCCGAAAGCGCTGCGCACAGCGCTGGCGGCCGCGTTTGATGTCAGCTCGCTGCGGCCGATCGCGACCTCGGCCGCGGACCGCGGCCTCACCACCAAGACGCTCTTCGAGCTGGAGGGCGGCCACTCCGTCGAGGCGGTCGTCATGCGCTACGCGGACCGCTCGACCCTGTGTATCTCGTCGCAGGCGGGATGCCCCATCGGCTGTCCTTTCTGCGCCACGGGGAAGTTTCCGTTCGGCCGCAACCTCAAGTCGCACGAGATCGTCGAGCAGGCTGTGGACGCGCAGCGCGTGCTCGCGTCCGAAGGTCGCAGGCTCTCGCACGTCGTGTTCATGGGCATGGGCGAACCCATGGCCAACTACAGCGCCGTGATCGAATCGGTCCGCCGCCTTGCCGACCCGGAGCTGCTCGGCATCAGCCCGCGGCGCATCGTCGTCTCCACGAGCGGGCTCATCCCGCGGATCGCGGAGCTGGCCGAGGAGAAGGTCCCGGTGACTCTTGCCATCTCCCTGCACGCGGCTCGCGACGAGCTGCGCGACGTCCTGGTGCCGATCAACCGCAAGTACCCGGTTCGCGAGCTCGTCGACGCCGCGCAGGCTTATGGAGCGCGGACCGGCCGGCGCGTGAGCTACGAGTGGGTGATGCTCGCGGGGGTGAACGACACCGAGCGCGACGCTAGAGAGCTTGGCGTGCTGCTGAAAGGCCGGAACGCGCACGTCAACCTGATTCCCTTCAACCCCGTCGAAGACACGCCCTTCCATGCCCCGCAACGCTCCTCGATCCGCACCTTCAAGGAGCAGGTCCAGGCGCAGGGCTTGAACGTGACCGTGCGCGACACCCGGGGCCGCGAAGCTGATGCGGCATGCGGGCAGCTGCACGAGCGCGTGATGCGCGGCAAAGTCGCGGTCTCTTAGCGGCATGCTCTTCGCCGGCACGTCCGGCTTCAGCTATTCGACCTGGAAGGGCGCGTTCTACCCGTCCACGCTCGCCGGCTCGAAGATGCTCCGGTATTACGCCGAGAGGCTGAACGGCGTCGAGCTCAACGGCAGCTTCTACCGCACCCCGCCCGAGTCGACCTTGCTCAACTGGGCGGCCGAGACTCCGCCGGGTTTTCGCTTCTGCATGAAGGCCAACCGCGGTCTCACGTACTCGGCCGAGACCTTCGACCGCGTCGGCCTGGCCCGCATCTTCACGGAGCGCATCGCGGTGCTCGGCCCCAGGCTCGGGCCGGTCCTGCTGCAGTTCCCGCCTGTCCGCCAGAAGAACCTGGCGCTGCTCGATTCGCTGCTGACGGCACTGGGCCGGCCCGCGGCCGCCGAGTTTCGACACGAGTCATGGTTCGACGACGAGACCTTCCGGGTCATCCGCGAGCACGCCGGCGCGCTCGTGGTCACGGACGAAGAGAAGTGGCCGCGCGCGCCGGTGGTCGACCTCGGTGCGGTCGCTTACTTCCGGCTACGGCGCGGCTATACCAACGCGTCGCTGCAGCCCTGGGTCGAGCAGGTCAGGTCGGCGGCCGCGACCCACGAAGAGGTCCACGTCTATTTCAAGCACGACCGCTCGTCGCCGGCGTTGGCGCGACGCCTCTTGAGGCTCGCCGCCAGAGAACCGGTACGGCGATGATCGCGACCACGACCATCAGCGCGGAGGCGACCTGCGCCTGGCGCATGCCCAGGAAGACGCTCGGGTCGGTCCGGAGGAAGCTCAGGAAGAACCGCCCCGCGGCGTAGATCCCGAAGTAGATCAATCCGAGCACCCCGTCGGGAAGCCGCTGCTTCAGGCGCTGGTGGAAGGGAAGGATCAGGCCCAGGATGGCAAGGCAAAGCACCATCTCGTAAGCGACCTCCGGGTGCACCACCTTGCCCGGCTCACCGAGGGTGCTCGGGTTGACGTACTCCACACCCCAGGGCAGGCTCGTCGGGGTGCCGTGGTGCTCGCCGTTGATGACGTCGCCGATGCGGCCGACCGCAAGCCCGATCATGGCGCCGGGGCCGCCCGCGTCGATGATCTTCCAGAACGAGAACTTCGCCCGGCGCGCCCAGACATATGCGCCCACCATGGCGCCGAACAATCCGCCCCACTGGCTGATCCCGCCCTCGGTCAGCGCGAACATCCGCAGGAGCTGCCCGTGCGCGAAGATGCTGAAGTTCTCCCACACATACAGGAGCCGCGCGCCGACCAGCCCGACCACGACCATCCAGGCCAGCCCGTCTCCGCTGCGGCCCTTGAGGTCGCCCTCGTCCTTCTCGAGCAGCCAGAAGCCGATGCGCGCCGCGGCGATGATGCCCAGGACGGAGAAGACACCGTGCCAGGTGATGAGGAGTGGGCCGATGCGAATGATGTTCGGGTCGAGGTCGATGACGATCGTGAGTGCTGTCAAGCGGCTCGCTCGAGGCGCTTGAGCGCCTCCTCTTTCGGCAGCAGCGCGAATGCGTAGTGGATGGGAAGGGCGACCTTACGACCGGTGAGCGCATCACGAAGTGGGTTGTAAAACTTCCCCTTGCTCACGCCTGACTGGGCGATGGCCTCCTCCAGAGCGGCTTCGATCGCTTCGGGCTCCCAACGGACCGGCTTCAGAAAGTCGATCGCCAGGCGAATTCGCTGGGCCGTCTCAGCGTCGAATGCTTGCGGGGTCGGGTCCGTCTGCAGATAGTCGAGGTACTCGACCGCCTGCGCAAGAGTTGGCAATCTTGTCTTGAGGGCTGGGACGGCACGTCGAAGCGTTTCCTCGTCCACTAGTGGCGGGACGAAATCTTTCAGCCGAAGAGCCAGCTCGTCGTCGCTCAGGCGCCGGATGTACTCACCGTTGATCCAGTTCAGCTTCTCCCAGTCGAAACGAGCGCCGGCGTGCTGCACGCGTTCGAACGAAAACGCCTGTCGGAGCTCGTCGAAAGAGAAGATCTCCTGCGCGGTTCCCGGGTTCCAGCCCAGCAGGGCGAGGTAGTTGAGCAGGGCTTCAGGCAGGTAGCCTCGATCGCGGAACAGGATCAGGTTCGCCTCTGGGTGCTTGCGCTTCGAGAGCTTGGAACCATCCGCCGCGAGGATCAGGGGCATGTGCGCATACGCATGCGGGCGCTCGTAACCCAGCGCATCCACCAGCATCAATTGATACGGCGTGTTCGAGAGATGCTCCTCGCCGCGGATCACGTGCGTGATCCTCATCAGCGCGTCGTCGACGGGACTCGCGAACTGGTAGGTCGGGTAGCCGTCCGACTTGACGATGATGAAGTCGCCGATCAGGTCGGCGTCGAAGCGCATCTCTCCGCGCACCATGTCGGTGAAGGTCACCTCGCCGCCCGGCACCTTGAACCGCACGGCGAAGACGGAGCGGCCCTCCGGCGGATTCGTCAGACACCGCCGCGAATACTTATAAGGGCGCTTCTCGGCCTGCGCCTGCCGGCGCTCCGCCTCCAGCTCTTCGGGCGTGCAGTAGCAGCGGTAGGCATTGCCTTCCTTGAGCAGCCTCGCCGCGTGCTCCTTGTAGAGGTCGACGCGCTCCGACTGCCGGTAGGGCTGGTGCGGACCGCCCTTGTCGGGACCCTCGTCCCAATCCAGGTCGAGCCAGTGGAGGCTCTCGTAGATGAGCGCTTCGTACTCGGGACGGTTGCGCTCCATGTCGGTGTCGTCGATGCGAAGCACGAAGACGCCGCTGTTCTGGCGCGCGAACAGCACGTTGTAGAGGGAGGTGCTGGCGGTGCCGAGGTGGGCAAAGCCGGTCGGGCTCGGCGCGATCCTCACGCGAACGGTTCCAGACACCGCCATATCCTACGGACGTGCCCCAGATGGACACTGGCATGCTCGCGCTCGTCGGCGGCGATGAGTTCAACCCCGGCAACGAGGAGCAGGACCGGATGCTGGCGGCGGCCGCGTCGCGGGGGCCCGCGTTCGTGGTCCCGACCGCGGCGGCGCGGCAAGGACCCGAGCGCGCGGTCGCACACGCGACCGCCTGGTTCGCGCGCTTCGACCTAGAGCTGCAGGAGCTGCCTGTCCTGAAGCGCACCGACGCCAACTCGAAAGAGCTGGCCGACCTCGCACGGCGCGGAGGCTTCTTCTACCTGGTCGGAGGCGACCCGGGTCTGGTCGTCCAGGTCCTCCAGGGGACGCGGGTGTGGACGGCGATCTTCCAGGCCTGGCGCGACGGCGCTTCGCTGGCCGGATCGTCGGCGGGCGCGATGGGCCTGTGCAGCCACACCCTGATCCGCGCCGGCTGGCCCGACCCCACGAATCGCCGGCCGGTGGACGCCCTCGGCGTGGTCCCGAACACCGCCGTCATCCCTCACTACGAGAAGTTCGGCCCGCGGTGGATGGAGTCGGCCAGGCGTGAGCTGCCGGGAGTAACGCTCCTCGGCCTCGGCGAGCGCACCGCCGCGGTCTGGACGGACGGCGAGTGGGTCGCCGCCGGACCCGGCGCCGTGACGGTCATCAAGAGCGCGAAAGTCGAGACCTTCAACTCTGGAATGAAAGTGACCGGGCTCGCGAGCCCCGCCCGTATGCTTCCGAGCCAGTGATCGCCGCGAAGAAGGTTTCGCCGCTGGTACACGCCGGATTTGTCAACCTCGGCTCGCTGCGAGTCCACCACATGCACGGAGGCCGCGGGCCCGCGGTGCTCTTCATCCACGGCCTCGGCTCCTCCGGCTACATGGAGTGGCGGCGCAACCTGGAGACGACCGCGGCGCGGCACCACGTGCTCGCTCCGGACCTTCCTGGCTACGGTCGGACCGACAAGCCTCGAGCCCGCTACACGGTCCCGTTCTTCGCCCGCTTCATCACGCGCTACATGCGGGACCGGGGATTGCGCTCGGCGGCGCTGGTCGGCGCCTCGCTCGGCGGCCGCGTCGCGCTCGAGGTCGCGCTCGAGCACCCGCAGCTCGTTCGCAAGCTGGTCCTGGTCAACACCCTGGGCTTCGGCCGGCCCAAGGTGCAGATGACGCAGATGGCGTACGGCCTCGTCACGGTGCCACGCGTGGGCGAGGCCGTGATGCGTTTCGCGCGCGGCGCCCTCGACTGGGCGCCGCCAAACGTCATCCGGAGGGTGGTCGCCCGGTACGCGGGTTCGAGCTCCAACCTGCAGACGACCCTGGACGACGAGTACCTCGCCGACCTGCGTGAGATGTACGCCGCCGACGAGTTCCACAGCGCCTATCTGTCCACGATCCGCTCGCTCGTCCGGCCGCAGGCTTTGTTCGGCGGTCACCACGACGTGACGCGGCGCCTGAGCGAGCTCAAGATCCCGGTCCAGCTGATCTGGGGCGCCGACGATCCGCTCTTTCCCGTCGCGCACGCCGCGCGGGCGCAGGCGATGATCGCGGGCAGCAGGCTCAAGGTGATCGAAGGCGCCGGCCACACACCTCAGGCCGAGCGGCCAGAGGAGTTCAACCGCGTCCTCCACGACTTCCTCGACTGAGGGCGGGCCGGCACCGAACCGATACCGAAGCCCGGAGTACCGGGAGCTGGTCGGGGGCCCGCTCGACCCTCTCGTCCACCCCTCGCCGATGGAGCCGCCGCGCCTCTACCTTTTCCTGCGGCGGCTGGCGGGCTGGCTCGTCGCGCACCTCTTCCGTGTCACGGTGACGGGCCTCGAGAACATCCCGCCCGCGCCTTACATCATCGCCGCCAACCACCAGGCCTGGTTCGACCCGGCGTTCATCATCCCGTTCTTTCCCGAACGCCCTCTCATCTACACGATGGCCAAGCGCGAGACGGTGTTCAACCGCGGCTGGAAGCGAAGGCTCCTGCCGCGCATCGGCGTATTCCCGATCTCACCCAACCGCGGAGAGCTCGACGACCAGGGCCTGCGCACCGTCTACCAGGTGCTGGATCGCGGCGGTGTGATGCTGATGTTCCCCGAGGGCCGCTACTCGCGCGGCCGAGCGCTGCGCCCGCTGAAGAACGGAATCGGCTACTTCGCCCTGCAGGCGGGCGTGCCGATATGCCCCGTCGCGGTCAACGGCACCGATGCGCTGTGGCCGTTCCGGCGAATCGACGTGACGATCGGGCCGGCGGTCCTGCCGGATGTGCCGGCGTGGTGGGAGCTGAGCCGTCGGGTGACCAGCATGGTGGACCGCGTGCGCGGCGCCATCACCACCGCCCTGGCCAGGCGCCGCGCCTAGAATCGTTCGGCTTTGCACCTTGTGATCGGCGCGGGAGAGTTTCTCGGCACGCATGTCACGCGGGCGCTGGCGTCGGAGGTTCCGGTCATCGAGCTCCACGCCGACGCCGACGAGGAGACGTTGGCCGACGCGATAAGCGGCGTGGAGGTTGTCGTCTTCTGCGCCCAAACCGCATCGCCCGCCCGTCGTCTGCGATACCGCAGGCGGCCGCCGCCCGCCCTGCAGCGCGCGGTCGAGGCGGCCCGGCGGGCGCACGTGCGCCGGCTCGTCCACGTGTCCACCGCCGACGTTTTCGGCCCGGATCACTTTGCACGCGTGACCGAGCACTCGCCCGTCAAGCCGGTCCACGCGTACGAGCGCATCAAGCTCTTCGAGGAGGAGTGGCTGCTGGACACTGCCGGCGACCTCGAGGTCGTGATCGTCCGCCCGGCGCGGATTTTCGGTGAAGGCGAAGACTGGCTGCTGCCCAGGCTGATGGCCGCGGCGGTGCGCGGACGCGTGTGGCTGCCAGGCGGCGGCAAGGCGACCCAGACCTTCGTCGGCGCGGAGGACGTCGGCCGCGCCTGCCTGGCCGCCTCCGACCGCGGCCGGCCGGGCCATCGCTACCTGGTCGGAGGCTTCGACTCCACCTGGCGCGATTTCGTCACGTCCTCCGCGCGTGCGGTCGGGTTCGCCGCCGAGATTGGTGCCATCCCCTACGACCTCGCCTACCTATGGGCGCTTGGCCTGGAGACGGTGACGGCACAGGGCGCCGCGGTGTGGCCGGGCGTTTACGCCCTCGACGTCCTCGGCAAGCCCCACCACTACGACGACTCGCATTCCCGGCGCGAGCTCACCTGGTCGCCTTCGATCGGCAGCTTCGAGCAGGAGCTGCCCGCGATGGCGCGGTGGCTGACCCAGCTTCCCGTAGTTGCGGCGGCGCTGGCGGAGAGCTTGCAGCGGCCCCTCCCGGCCGAGCCCGCGAGCGGGCGGGGCCACCCTCCCCGCTAGCGGGGAGGAAGGCGGCCCCTCCCGGCCGAGCCCGCGAGCGGGCGGGGCCACCCTCCCCGCTAGCAGGGAGGAGAAGCTACTTCACCGCCAGGCAGGTGATCGTCTTGAAGACGCCGTCGATCTTCTGGATCTTGTCGACGATCAAAGAGCCGATGGAGTTGACGTCGGGGGCCTCGCAAACCGCGATCACGTCGTACTCGCCCGTGATGGCGTCGGCGGCTGAGATTCCCTGCACGCCTTCCATCTTTTTGGCCACCTCCAGTGCACGCCCGGGTGACGCGTTGATGAGTACGTACGCCTTCATCGCTTAACCCCCAACTCTTTTTGTGGATGGAACTTCGCTCAATCTACTTTTTCTTGCGGCGTTTGTCGGCCAGGTGCTGGGCGAGCTTCTTCAGACCCGGGTTGACGGATACGACCTTGGGCCCGCGCGACTTCTTGTCCCGGGCCTTGGCGCGCGCGCTCTCCCGAGGAGCGACCCGGTCGAGCTCGTCGCTCACTGAGCGGGGGCCGGCGGAGCGGGCGGTGGAGGCTGGAACTGATAGCTGGGCGCCGGCACGTAGTCGATGTCGAGGCGCCTGAACGCGAGCGTCCAATACGTCGAGCCCTGGGCGGCGAAGAACGACTGCACCACCAGCGAGATCGCGAACAGGACGACCACGCCCACGACCACCAGGGGAACGACCGCCGTCGAGTTCGTCGCTCCGATGGCGACGCCCACGAGCACGAGGGGGGCGAAGATGAGGGCAAAGACGCAGGCCAGGGCAATCCCAACCACGATGGCGACCGCGATACCCAGGAGCCAAACCAGCAGCGTCCGGCCCAAACGCTTGAACACGAGCCGGTGCGCACGTACGATCGCCGGCCACGCCATGAGCTGCTCCAGCACCACCGCCCGAGTCCCCAGGCGGTCGAGCAGGAAGAGGTAGATCAGGTAAGGGATCGCGATCAGGACCAGGAGGAAGCCCAGGCCCACGAACGAGGCGACCACCCCTCCGTTCTGGTGTCCGAGGCCGGCGAGGACCCCCACGACGAAGCCGGCGAACAGCAGAAAGAGTGGGAGGTAGAGCAGCAGGAAGAGAAGGCGGAACCGGATGACGACCCACATGGTCCCGACGCCTGAACGCCACGCCCAGCCGAGGCCGAACGGCCGCTCCGCGTCGTGCTCCGCCGAGGCGCGGACGGTCGCTCCCTCGCACACCGCGGCCAGGATGAAGAAGGCGATGACCAGCAACAGCCAGACGACCGCCACCAGCACGATCAGCGCGACGTGGTCGGCAAGCCAGGTCGTGACCTGGTTCTGGAAGGTCGCGAAGTCGGTCTGGCTGCTTGTGTTCGAGGTGCTCTGGGAGTAGTTGAAGCTGAACCCCCCGGCCTCTCCCGAGAACAAGGCGATCAGCCACAGGTACTTGCGGGCCCAGGCGATCCGGAACGACCGGGTCACGCACTCCCAGTAGGGCATGACTTAGAAGGTGGAGGGCACGATGGCCCGCTTGTGGATGCCCGACCCGAGCAGCATCTCGCCCTCGCGGCACTCGACCTCGAAGTACAGCTTGTTGCCCTTGACCTCGATGAGGCGAGAGGTGACGGTGATCGTGTGGCCTGGCGCGGTCGGCGCGAGGTGGCGCACGTGCACCTCGTAACCGACGGTCGTGTGTCCCTCCGGAAGCAGGCGTTCTACCGAGCGATGGCTGGTCATCTCCATCAGGCCGATCATGGCCGGCGTGGCGAAGGTCCCCTTGCCGCCCACGTGGTGGGTGAGAAGGTCACCGTCGACGACGCGTTCCAGAAGCCCTTCGACGCCAGGCTGGATGCCTTCGCTCGTCCCCACCATATAGATTGTCTTTGGTGACGCTCCCTTCCGTACGTAAGGCTATCTTCCCCGCGGCAGGCCTGGGGACTCGATTTTTGCCCGCGACCAAGGCCCAGCCGAAGGAGATGCTGCCGCTCGTCGACAAGCCGACCATCCAGTACGGCGTCGAGGAGGCGATCGCGAGCGGGATCGAGCAGGTGATCATGGTCACCGGCGGCGGAAAGCGGGCCATCGTCGACCACTTCGACCGCTCGCTCGAGCTCGAGCACTACCTCGAGGAGCGAGGCAAGAGCGACCTTCTCCACATCCTGAGCGAGGTCGACGAGCTGAGCAACCAGCTCGACATCACGTACATCCAGCAGAAGGAGCCGCTGGGTCTCGGCCACGCCGTCTGGACCGCGCGCCGCCTGGTCGAGAACGAAGCGTGCGCCGTTCTGCTGGCGGACGACGTGATCCTCTGTGAGGGCCGCCCCGCCCTCAAGCAGCTGATCGACGCGCACCGCAGCACGGGCGCGACGGTGCTGGCCGTGAGACGCGTGCCCAAGAGCGAGGTCAGCCGCTACGGCATCATCGCCACCGGTGGCTCCAGGGGTGGGATCCACGAGATCGTCGACATCGTCGAAAAGCCCCCGGCCGGCGATGCGCCGTCCGACCTGGCCGCCCTCGGCCGCTACGTCCTGCTGCCCGCTGTCTTCGGCGAGCTCGACCGGGGGGAGCCTGGCGCCGGAAACGAGATCCAGCTGGTCGACGCCATCAAGCGCACCATCGGCCACCAGCCGGTGGTCGGCGTCGAGTTCGAGGGCGACTACTACGACACCGGCACGGTGCCGGGCTACTTGAGGGCCAACCTGATGCTGGCCATGAAGCGAAACGGGCTCCGGGAGGAGCTCGCCCCGCTGCTTCGGGAGCTGCTCGAAACCTCGCCCGAGAGCGTCTGATCCCCGTCCTATAATCTGTAGACGCTCAATGAGCCGAATCCCCGCCCGAGTGATTTACCTATGGCTGTTTCAGGACGAAAGAGATTCGACGACGACAAGGTTGTCCGGTATGAGACCGCGGAGAAAGACTTCGAGGTCGAAGTCTCGCGCACGCTCAACAAATGGTGCGTCACCGTCTACCAGCGCCCGGACCGCCAGATCGTGGTCCAAGACTTCTACCCGGAACGTTGGAAAGCGCTCGCGCGGGCGCAGGACTTCATCCGACTCCTGAACCAGCGCAAGAAGAAGGAAGAGGAAGGCCTCAACTCCTCCGACGACGACTACTAGTCGTCGGTAGACTTACCGGCTCGTGAACTGGGCAGTGCTGCGTCGGGAGTGGGGGGCGGTCACCTTCGTCCTGACGGTGGTGGCGGGCATGATCGTGGTGCCGCTCGCGCTCTACTTCGCGAACGTGAGCCCGGCCCCGATCACGACCCCCAACCTCACAACCTCGAGCAGCGCGCGAGCCAGCTCCGTGCACAGCCCGAGCCCCTCACCGTCCCCGACACCGTCGCACTCGCCGACACCGTCGCACTCGCCGACGCCGACTCACTGAGACCGCGCTAGGAGGCGACTCCCCACAGCAGTCGGTCTCCGTTCGGCCGGACGATGTCCGCCAGCGGAAGCGAGAAATCGGCCACCGACCTCTTGTCCGCGGTGACCCGCATCTCGATCACGTCCGACAGGCGCAGGTGCGCGATTGCGGCGCAGTCATGGAGGAAGGTGAACACGACCGGGCGCACCAGGTTCAGCACGTAGTCGGCGATGTGCGCGCCGTCGGAGAGCGTCTGGCCCTCGACGCTCCTGTCCCGATAGGCGAGCACGACGACACCGTCGCCCAGCAGGACAGGGTTGGTCCAGACATATGAGCTCGAGCTCGAAGCGCTCAGCGCCTGCAGGATCTCGGCGAGCCGCTCCATCGGAGGTGGCGGCCCCTCGAACAGCAGCGGCACGTCGCGCTGCGGCTCGTTGAAGCGCTGGGCGCGGTACTGGGCCGTGAAACCCAGGTCGGAGATGCCCGCGAACGGTGCAGGCACCTTGATGGACATCTCGCCAAGATTTGGGGTGGGACGCATGCTGGAACCGGACTCTGCCATGTCGTATTAACGCATGCGTGCCTGCCGAAAGTCTCCTACCAACGCAGTAGTGCGCTGAAAATGAGATCGAGATGCCCCTGACCGGGATCCGGGTCGTGGACCTGACGCGGCTTTTGCCGGGCGCCTACTGCACCCAGCTGCTGGCCGACCTGGGCGCCGACGTCATCAAGGTCGAGGAGCCAGGCACCGGCGACTACATGCGCCTGACGCCGCCGCTGGTGGATGGGCAGAGCGTCCTTTTCAACGCGATCAACCGTCGCAAGCGGAGCATCGCCCTGGACCTGAAGACCGACCGAGGCCACCAGGCGCTCCTGCGCCTCGTCGAAACCGCGGCCGTGCTGGTGGAGGGCAACCGCCCCGGCGTGATGGACCGGCTGGGGATCGGCTGGGAGGTCCTGCACAAACGCAACCCTCGCCTCGTCATGTGCTCGATCACGGGCTACGGACAGGACGGGCCTTACGCGTCCCGCGCCGGCCACGACCTCAACTACATGGCGATCGCGGGAGGTCTTGGGTTGAACGGGACTCGGGACGGCCCGCCGGTTCCGCTCTCCGTCCAGGTCGCCGACATCGGCGGTGGCGGGCTTGGGCCGGCGGTCCAGATCCTTGCCGCGCTCGTCGGTGTGGAGCGCGGCTCCGAAGGGCGATGGATCGACGTATCGATGACCGACGGCGCCGTCGGGGCGCTTGCCCTTGCCTTCGCCGCGCAGGCTGCCGGCGAGCGCGTGGCGAGGGGCGACCAGCGGCTCGCCGGCCGTTACCCGTGCTACCGCGTATACGCGTGCGGAGGCGGCGGTTACTACAGCGTGGCCGCGCTCGAGCCCAAGTTCTGGAAGGCCCTGTGCCAAGCCCTGGACCGGGCCGACCTGGTCGAGCTGCAGTACTCGGAGGACCTCGCCGTGCAAGGCACGATGGAGGAGATCTTTGCCTCCATGACGCGCGACCAGTGGGAGGAGAGGCTGTCCTCGCTCGACGCTTGCTGCGAGCCGGTCCTCGACCTGGACGAGGTGGCGAAGCATCCTCAGATCGTGGCCCGGCGCCTGCTCGAGCCCCGCCCGCAAGGGCGTGCGCCGCAGCTTGGCGAGCACACCGAAGAGCTGCTCAGAGAGATCGGACTCTAGCCCAGACCTGCTCTACCTGCCGCCGCGTTTCTTCGCGTGCGCCGCTGTTGTCGACGATGTGCTGAGCACGTGGACGTTTCTCGTCAATCGGCATCTGCGACGCCATGATCGCTTCGGCCCGTGCACGCGGGAGGCCGCGGCCCTCGACCAGGCGCTGCAGCTGCACCTCTGGTGGCACGTATACGAGGACGACGCTCGAGTAGAGCCCCTCCAGGCTGTTCTCGAAGAGCAGCGGGACGTCCTGGATGACGATTTCGGCGCCCCGTCCCGCCGCCTCCACCGTGCGATCGGCCATCCACTGCCGCACCAGCGGATGCACGATCGCGTTGAGCCGCTCGAGTGCGCCGGGATCCCGGAAGACCAGGTCGCCGAGCCTGGCGCGGTCGACCTGGCCGTCGCGCACGAACTCCTTGCCGAATTCCTCGACGATCGCGTCGAAGCCAGGAGTGCCCGGCGCGTAGACCGCGTGCGTCGCCTCGTCGGCGTCCACGATCGCCGCGCCCAGGTCGCGAAACATTCCGGCCACCGTCGACTTTCCGGAGCCGGCGCCGCCCGTCAGCCCAATCAGCTTCAATTTGTGTGCATGGCTGACGACGAGAAATTCGACGCCGTCGTGGTCGGCGCCGGGCCGGCCGGGACGGCGGCCGCGCTCACCATGGCGAAGGCCGGCCTGCAGGTGGCTTTGCTCGAGAGAGGTGCGAAGCCGGGCGCGAAGAACGTGATGGGCGGCATTCTCTACAACCACTACCTCGAGGAGATCGTAGGCGAGGACTGGAAGCAGGCCCCGCTGGAGCGACCGATCATCGAGGAGCGGCGGTGGCTCATGACCCCGGAGGCGGCCATCGGAATCGACTACAAGAACCTTCGCAACCGTTCGC
>VBHA01000159.1 GCA_005889495.1 Chloroflexota bacterium | reverse complement strand
CGTTCACCGACGGCACGAGCGTGTCGATCACGTTCGCGACCGGCACGCACGTCGAGCGCGTCACTGGGACCAACCTGACGATCGACGCCGCCGGAATCTTCAAGATCAAGGGCAACGTCGTCTTCAACCTGAAGCCGGGCGGCCGCGTCGACGTCGATGTCACCAGCGCCGAGATCTCGCTGAGCGTCCCGATCAATGGAACCCTGACGAAGGTCTTCTCGCTGGGCGGCAACGCCAGCTTCTCGTTCGGCGGCGACTCCGGCTTCCAGCTGCGCAGCATCTCGCTCTCGAACATCACGATCTTCGGCCAGACGCTCACCCTGTCCTCGTCGGGCGCCTCGGCTCCGCCGGTCACCGAGCTCGCCGATCCGTTCGAGGGGCAGAACGTCCAGGACACCGCCCTCAACCAGGCCGGCCACATCGACGTCAACTACTCATCACCGAGTGGCGCCGGCCTCGACGTGGCCTCGATCACCGGCAGCGGCCCGAAGATCGTCATCTCCGGGCCAGGCGTCGCGACGACGCTCGCGCTCAGCTCCGCGACACAGCCAGACCCTGTCAACAACCCGACTCTGTTCCGTTACACCTTCTCCTGCCCCAGCGCGCCGAAATGCTTCGACGGCGCCGCGCCCGGCACGGTCCAGGTGCGCTTCCTGGCCGGCGCGGCGAGCGACATCCAGGGCAACAACAGCGACGCGTCGATGCAGGAGTTCTACCTGTACGACCCGCCGACGCCGACCCCGGCGCCGGCGATCGCGAAGACCCGCCTGTCGAGCCCGCAGAACGGCGCCAAGGTCAGCCTGCAGACGCTGACCGCACGCGAGGCGCAGACGGTCAACGGCACCGAGGGCTACATCGACGTCACGTTCGACGCCGCCGGCGGCACGGTGTTCGGTGTCTGCGATGACCCGTCAGGCACCTGCACACTGAGTGCCGCCAACGCGCTCATCACGCTGAGCGGCCCGGGCGCGGACAACTTGGCCAAGAAGCCCGACCTGGTCACCAAGCTCGGCCCGACCAGCTACCGCTTCTTCTTCGAGCCAAATGGCGTCGACCCGAGCCAGATGTTCAAGGCCGGCGAGGTCGACGTCGACTTCCGGGCAAGCGGCTGGCAGGCGAAGAATGTCCCCGACCCGAGTGGCGGCGCGGCCATCCCGACGCTCAACAGCGTCCACGGGTTCGCCAGCTTCACGATCACCGCCGCCGCGGGCGACATGAGCGCCTCTGGCGGCGATGCGAAGGCCGGCGACCCCTCGAGCTCGCCGATCATCTTCAAGAACCCGTCGATCGGCCTGGCCGACACCAACTTCAAGGACGGGATCCTGACCCTGACGATCAGCTTCGGCGCCAACGAGGCCGGGCTCAACTTCGGCGGCTCCAACAGCCTGATCGGCGCCGACCTGACCGGCATCCTGGGCACCTTCCAGGTCCAGGTCGACGTCCTCCAGGCGCTCCAGGCCCTGAACGACCCCGGCAAGCTCCTGAAGGCGTTCAGCGTCGGCGGCAAGTTCACACTCAACATCGCGACACTCGCCGTGAACATCCCGGACGCGATCAGCGTCAAGGCGACCGGGATCCAGATCTCCTACGACCCGAACTTCGCCCAGAACAACCCGGGCGCGCACCAGACGATCCTCGTCATCAACAGCGCGAGCATCGAGCTGCCCGCGCTGAACGGGGTCAAGGGCACGCTCGTACCGTGCACGCCGGCGCTGGGCTGCAGCACGACGATCCCGGGCCTGACGGTCTACGACAACGGGTTCCAGCTCGGCGTGGGCACCATCACCTTCCCCGGCGACGTCGGCATCCCCGGCATCTTCAACTTCCACAACCTCAGCCTCGGCATCGCCGACTTCAAGGTCACGTTCGACAACGGGCACGCCCAGTTCAGCGGCGGACCGGACGGCAAGACCGGCCTGGTCCTGAGAGCCGAGAGCGCCGACTTCCTGCCCAACAGCCCGATCAAGGGCGAGATCACGGACGGGCCGGACGCGGACAAGATCGGCCTCAGCGCCACCTTCGTCTTCTCGGGCGACAGCTTCTCGTCCTTCCTGTTCAGCGCCGACGAGCTCGACGTCAAGTTCGGCGCCTTCCTGGTCCTGAGCGCCGAGAACCTCAAGATCAATACCGGCGCCGGGCCGACCGACCCGCTGGTCAGCTTCACCTCGATCAAAGCCGAGCTTGCGGTCGCCGGTCTGGACATCGCCGGCGAGGCGCGCAACTTCGAGTTCCTGGGCAACGGCTCGTTCAAGGCCCTGCCCGGCTTCGGCATCTTCCTCTCGGTCGGCGGCGCGACCGGCGACAGCTTCGCCTGGCCGTCCTGGCTGCCGGTCCACATCAACGAGATCGGCATCCAGTGGCCGAACGGCGACCCGACCTCCGACCCCGGCAACTTCGTCCTGACCCTGTCGGCAAGCGTCACCGGGATCCAGGGGATCGGCGGCCTGACGTTCTCCGGCTCGATCGAAGGGATCCAGATCGACGTCCACAAGCTGCTGAACGGCGAGTTCCCCGTCATCGGCATCGCGTCGTTCGGGATCGAGGTCAAGGGCGAGCTCTTCGGCGGCGAGCTCGACGCCGCGCTGATCGGTGGAATCATCAAGATCGACAACAACAACAACGTCATCGACGACGCCGACATCACCACGGCGGTGAAGAAGCGCATCTTCTACGCCGGCGTCCAGGGCTCCTTCTCGATGCTCGGCATGGCCGGGTTCGGCATCCGATTCGCCCTGTCCGACCTCGGGCCGTTGACCCTGATGATCACCGTCGAGCTGCCGACCGGGATCATCTTCTATCCGCCGTTCGGCCTGACCCTGAACGACTTCGTGGCCGGCGTGGAGTTCTTCCACACCCTGCCTTCGATCACGGACCCGATGGCGCTGCGCGGCGCCGCCTTCCAGGCGCCGACCAACCTGACGCCGGACGAGTGGCTGTCGACCATCTACTCGCAGTACACCTCCAAGGAGGTGTTCAACGGCCGGGTCACCCTGCTCATCAGCACCGACGGCAAGTTCCTGATCATCGGCACCCTCAACTTCGCCGACGACCATCTCAGCATCAGCGGACGGCTGTACGCCGACCTCTCGCACATCAGCCAGGGCGCGGCCACGGTGCTGTTCCTGGCGGACATCCCCGACCAGGTGAGGGTGCTGACGCTTTACGGCAAGCTCCAGATGGGCTTCAAAGACCCGCAGGGCCAGGAGGTCGCGTTCCAGGTGCCGGAGGTCCCGCCCGCGAGCCCGACCGCGACGCTCGGCGGGCCGCAAGAAGGCGGCAACATCTCGAGCGGCGAGCTCAACGGCCGCGGCTTCGTCGACGTGTCCTTCAAGCAGGACACGGGACAGCGGCTGGACGTGGACACGATCACGCGCCTGAACCAGAAGTTCGACATCACGTCGACCGGCGGCGGCAAGATCGCGCTCGACCTCTCGCAATCGCCGGTCCTGATCAACGCGACCACGCACACCTACCGGTTCTGGGTCGTCAGCAGCGGCACGAACAACGCGGTGACCATCAGCCCGAAAGAGAAGAGCTGGACTCTCACGGACACGACGAGCAGCCAGTCGCTGGACAACCCGAAGACCCCGTCCGGCGCATTCACGAACACGAATGCGACGGGGCTGGTAAACGCTGCCGACGTACACCTCAAGACGCCTTACATCGACGTCTCGCTGGCGCCGACCGCGAACCAGCACGTCGACCCGAACACGCTTGGCGCCGATGACTTCACCCTGAGCGGGGCCGGTACAGGCGCCGGCGCGACGATCGCCGCCGTAACGCCCACGAACATTCCCGGGACGCACGTCTACCGGTACTACCTCTCGGGCACGTTCGTCGTCGGCGCGGTCAAGCTGACCTTCCCGGCCGGCAAGTGGAGCGACTCCGCCGGGCCGAGCGCGGCCGGCGTCGCCACATTCAACGTGGTCGCGCCGTCGCAGGCCCTGAACGGCCCCGTCAGCGACGGCCAGACGATCGACGCCGCGGTCGCGAACGGTGCTCGCGACGAAACCGGCACCGCGACTGCGGTCATGAACGGGTTCACCGGCGCGACCGACTCGAACGCGATCCACGCCGGCGCGACGTCGATCACGATCAGCGGCAGCAACACTCTGCAGGCGGGAGAGTTCATCAAGATCGGGCAGGTCGCCACGGGCAAGGCCGCCCCCGAGGTCCGCAAGGTCATCACCGTCGCCGGTGCGCAGGTGACGCTGGACGCGTCCCTGGTCGGCGCCCATGACGCGTCGTCGCCGGTGGTAGAGGTCAACGTCCCCCTGTACATCGACGTCACCTTCGCGCCCGCCACGGGCACCACCCTCGACTACAGCTCGATCTACGCGGCCTCCCAGGTCACGGTGACGCCGAGCGGCGGGAGCGCCTTCGCGCTCAACACGCCCGTGGCCCTCGCCATGACGACCGATCCGAACACCGGCGCGCAGGTTCCGGTCGGGATCAAGCTCGCCAACCCGACGGCCCTCACCGCCGACGACCTCACGGCCCTGCAGAACGCCGCGGTCACCCGCTTCCGGTACGACTTCACCGACCCGAGCACGACGCTTCCTGCCGGCGACATCACGATCGCGTTCGCGGGCACGTGGCTCGACAGCATGGGCGACGCGCCGGGCGCCGGCAGCGCGACCGTGCACGTCGCCGGGCCGACCGGCGTCCTGGTCACTGCAGCCGGCGGTTCGGGCATCGACATCAACTCGCTCAACGGCCGCACGTACCTCGACGTCACCGTGCCGGCCGCCCCGACCGGGTTCGCCACCGATTGGGCCGCGATGGGGCAGCGAACCGCGCTCTTCACCTTGAGCGGACCAGGCGTCGGCACGGCGAAGCTCGACACTTCCCAAGCTCCTCTCGTCGATACCGGCGCGGGCACGATCCGCTACTGGATCACCGGCTCGTTCGGCACCGGCGCGGTCGTGCTCAACTGGGTCACCGGCGCGCCGGCCCTGAAGGCGACAGTCATCGCGAACGTGACCAGCTCCGGGCTCGTGAACCAGGGCGCGGCGACGATCGACGTGCTCTTCCCGAGCGTCCCCACCGGAGACAAGGTCGTGAGCTCGAGCCTCGACTTCACCGAGTTCACGCTCGGCGGCACCGGGATCGGAACGGGCGCCACCCAGCTCCAGATCAACTCCGGCGTCCGGCCACAGGTCCTGGCTGACGGGAAGACCGTGCGCTACTACGTCGCCGGCGTGCCCACCGACGAGAGCCAGGTCAGCGCGACGTTCGTCGGCGGAACCCACACCTTCGACGTGGTTCCGGTGATCGGAGGCTCCAGCCAGACGATCACCTCGACCACGACCGAGCTGGTCAACGTCAACGACGCGTTCGGCCTGGACGTCACCTTCCCGGTGCCCGTCGGCGCGACACTCGACGCAGCCTCGCTGCAGACCTTCAAGCAGGTCACGCTCGACGGCTCAGGCATCGGAGCCCTCGCCATCGACGCGAGCACGCCCGCGGTGCTGCTCTCCGGCGGCGTGGTCGAGTACCGGGTCGGCGGCACGCTCGGAACGTCCGGCGAGGTCGACGCTCACTTCGTCCCCGGAACGTGGTCGTACACGACAAACATCTCCGGAACCACCACCACGGCCACCATCCCCGCGCAGCCGACCACGTACATCGACATCCAGTACCGACCGACGGTGGGCGGCGCCACGGTGGTGCCGACCGGCGTGCCGTTCACGCTCCACAACTCCGACAGCACGCCGATGACGGTGCTGGGCTCCAAGGACTTCACGAACGGTCTGTTCCGGTACTACGTGTCCGGCCAGTTCAAGACCGGCACCGCCTCCGTGGTCTTCACGAAAGACAAGCTTTCGGACGGCAAATACACGAATGGCCAGTGCGCCGTCGCCCTGGTCTGCACGGTGTCGTTCGCCGTCCTCGGGCCAACCGCCCGGCTCGTGGGTCCGACCTCGAAGCTCGTCGACCCCGACGGCACCACGACGATTGTCGGCCCCAACGACGGGTCGATCGTGGGTGCCAACCAGGTCAACACGCTCGGCTACATCGACGTGCCGTTCGTCGCACCCGCCGGCTTGACGCTGGATGCGACCTCGGTCACGAGCGACGCCATCACCCTCGGCGGACCGGGAGCGGCCGGGTTCGCGCTCGACCCGAACCAGAAGATCCCGGTGCTGGTCAGCCAGTCGGGCAACACCTGGGTCTACCGCTTCTGGACCGTCGGCTCATACACGGGTGGCGACGTGCAGGTCTCCTTCGTCGCGGGCAGGGTTCGGTTCAACGAGACCACCACCCCGAGCTCGTTCACCGGGCCCGTGTCGCCGGTGAACTTCACCGTCGACGGCGTGGCGACGCCCAACCTGCACTACCTGGACTTCCAGCTCAAGCCGACCTCGGGCGACGTGATCCTCACCACCCCGATCGCGCCGGTGCTGAGATGCGCGGGCGCCACGTGCGCGACCCCGGTCGCCGCCAACGCCGCGCCGCTGCTGCTGACTGGGACGTCGGTCTACCGGTACTTCTTCAAGGGCGACTTCGCGCCTGGCCTGACCGAGGTCCGGTTCCCCGACGGGTTCGTCACCTCAGGGCCGGTCGGTGCGGTGAGCCCGATCCCGAGCATTGAGTCCACCAGCCGCTTCACCGTCCAGCAGCTCACCGCCCACCTCGCCGACCCGACCGGCGGCACCACCAGCTCGCTCGTCGCGATCAACAACCGCGGCTTCGTCGACGTGACGTTCGGCCTGCCCCCGTACGCGCAGGGCGTGGACGCGGCTTCGGTCATCGACGGCGCGCCGCAGTTCACGATCAAGGCCACAACCTCGAGCGACGGGACGATCGCCCTCGACACGACGCAGAAGCCCGTCCTGATCGACGCGGCCACGAACAAGTTCCGCTACTTCACGAGTGGCAGCGCGCACGGCAAGCCGGTCGACCTGACCTTCGTCGGCGGCACGTTCACCTACCTGGACGCGGGCGGCAAGTCGATCTCGTTCTTCGGGCCCGAGCAGCTGAAGGTTGGCAAGGACACGAACGGCGCTTACGTCGACGTCTTCTTCGGTGAGTCGGCGGCGCTGGACGCTTCGACCGTGGGCAGCGACGCAATCTCGGTCAAGGACGCCACCAACACCGCGCTGGCGGTCGGCAGCGTCGAGTCCACGAACCCCGCCCCGGGAGTGTTCCGCTTCCGCCTCAGCAGCACCACCCTGACCTCCGGCCAGCCGGTGACGGTGACCTTCGACCAGACGAAGTTCAAGTTCGAGGGCACGGCCGTCAACCAGCCGGTGCCGACTTGGACCGTTGGCACGGACACGTACTTCGACGTCCACTTCGACACGGCGGGCGGCGTGCAGCTCAACCCGGCCTCGTTCGCCACGCCCGTACAGGTGCAGAACCTGCAGGGCACCGGCAAGGGATCGGCTCAGCTCGACACGATCAAGCCGACGATCCTCGCCGACGCGCAGACCGTCCGCTACTACCTCACCGGCCAGTTTGCGGCCGGCACGGTGCAGGTCTCGTTCGTGCCGGATACCTGGCACGACAAGGCAGGCAACGGCGGGCTCGCGGGCACGGACTCCTTCCAGCTGTTCGACCAGGCGGCGGCCGCGGGCACGACCGGCGGTGGCGGCAACCAGTCGCAGTCGCGCATCTTCTTCATCTCGATCAGCGGCGGCATGGAGCTGCGCGCGGGCGGCCTGTTCAGCGATGACAAGGACACGCCTCTGCTGGCGATCCGCGGCGGCGCCGAGCTGGACTTCGGCACCCGCACGGTCAACGGCCAGACCGTCAACCGCTTCGAGCTCACAGCCTCCGGCACGATCGAGGTGATCAAGATCGGCAACCTCGCGTCGGGCGCGGCCGTGTTCGTGCTCGAGACGGGCGGTTCGGTCAACAGCGTCGCCTTCTGGGGGGTCGCGACGTTCTCGACCAACCTCGAGTTCCTGCAGCAGTACGGCATCTTCCTGTCGGGCACGGCGCTGCTCGAGATCAACGCCACGAAACAGCAGCACACCGAGACGCTGACCCTCGAGGGCATCCCGGGCGGCGGGCTGTTCGCCATCCCGACGACCGGGAGCAACGCGTCGCTCCTGGCCTCGCTGCCGACCGACACCTTCGACCCCGTGCCGGTGCCCGCGGCCTGGCTGCAGCTGTTCCAGACGCCGCCCTCCGACCGCGGCCTGGGCGGCGGCACCGATGCCAACGGCCACCTGCTGCTGAAGCTGAGCACCGGCCAGAGCTACACGCTCGAGGATCTGACCGGCGGCATCAACCTGCAGAACGCCAAGGTCGAAGGCACGCTCGCCGGGTCGAGGTGGCGGATCCGCAACGGCGACGGCAAGCAGTACTTCATCGAGACGGCGACCGACCTCGCGGGCGACCCGATCCTGATCGTGCGCGGCGAGAACCGGACCTTCGACCTGGCGCCGACCTCGTTCCTGCTCGAGGTCGTGGGCGGAGCCAGGCTCTACAACCCGAAGACGCTTTGCGACGGACAGGTTGTGACAGGGCCGAACGGCCAGTGCCAGGGCCTACCGGTCTCGCCTTCGACTTTGTGGGCGCACATGTCCGGCGGCTTCCTGCTGAGCATCAACTCGACGACGACCACGTTCTTCTTCGTCGCCGACGTGGGCATCGACGCGCTGTCCCTGACCGGACGCGCGATCGGCCTCCTTGTCATCCAGTACGGCGGTGGCCCGGGCGGCAACGGGATCGCGGGCAAGTTCAGCCTCGAGATCGGTGCCGGCGCCGGCCCGAACGACCCAGGCGCGATCCCCGGCATCTTCCACTTCGACGGCCGGGCGGAGGTCGTGCTCAACACGACCCTGAACACTCAGGTGTTCAACGTGCCGCAGGAGTTCCTCCAGGTCCTGCCGAGCACCTTCCCGACGACGATCACCATCTACGCGGGCGCTCCGAACGACGACGGCAGCGAGGTGCTGAACAGCACCGGCGTCTACATCAAGGCGATCATCTCCGGCACGATCACGATCCAGGACCTGCTGGTCCTGACGGGTTCGATCAGCGTCACGCTGCAGGTCGGGACGCCGAGCTTCATCGTCATGATCAACCCCGGCATCGTCGGCCGGGTGACGCTGGCGCTCAACGCGAGCGTGGTCCCCGGAGTCAAGTTCAACGGCTTCTTCCTGCTCGAGGTCAACCTGTTCGTCAACCCGATCGCGAGCCTCCAGATCTCGACGTTCAAGACGTGCGCCGACCTGCCGTCCGGGGCCACGAACTGCTCCGACCCCAACTCCTACCAGCTCGCCCTGGACGCGAACAGCCACCTGATCTTCGGCCAGGTGACCATCGCCGATGGCCTGCTCCTGAAGCTCCACGGCGACCTTGTCGTCGCGGGTGACCTGGTGGACTTCAAGGGCGACTTCATCTTCCAGTTCAAGACCACGCCATCCTTCTTCCTCCTGATCGCGGGCCACGCGTCGCTCCAGCTCAAGGGGATCGGGACCATCGCGGACGCGGTCTTCGCGCTCCAGATCGACCAGGACGGCGTGTCGATCTACGGCAGCATGTGCCTTGGGACGCCGTGCGGAGGCGACTGCTCGAACGCGGCGGCAAACTCCGGGTTCGGTGGCGGTATCGGCCTGACGTTCACCGCCTGCGCGCTCCTCACGTTCACCACGGCCTCGGCGACCAAGCAGATCACTGACCCGGCAGACCTGACGGGCAACACCAAGCTGTCGATTCCTTCGGGCTTCACGCTCGCGATCAGCGGCGAGGTCGACATCCTCGGCCTGATCTCGGCGACCGGCTCGGTCAAGATCGCGGTCAACAGCAGCCAGTTCACGATCGCCTTCGACGTGTCGCTGTCGCTCGGTCCGCTGAGCGTCCAGGCGACCGGCTTTGCCGGGATCTACTTCGACGACAACCCGGGCCTTGTCCTGCGCCTCGCCATCAGCGTCAACTTCAACGTCTTCGACATCATCAAGATCGTCGGCCAGGGCGAGATCCGGATGAACACGACTCTAATCACCCGGAACGCCAACGGCCTCAACATCGGCGGCAAATCGTTCCTGCTCCACATCAACGGCACCATCTCGCTCCTCGACGTCATCCACCTGCAGACGACGATCGAGTTCGTGGTCGGCGGCGGACCGCACACGGTGAGTGTCGACGGCAGCTCGTACACGGTGCCTCTCGACGAGGGCGACTGGCTGTTCTACCTGAGCGCGAGCGCGAACTTCTTCGGCATCGGCCTCTCCGCCACCGGGTGGGTCGACTCCTTCGGCGAGTACGACCTTTCGCTGAACGGTGGCATCGAGATCGGGGGCGGTGGCTTCGGCCTCTCGGGCTCGATCCACTTCCGCACCTACCTCCACATCGAGCGGCCGATCATCAACTACCACTTCCTGCTTTCGTTCGGAGGCAGCGTGAGCGTCCGCGCCTTCGGAATCTCGCTCGCCGGCTGCTCCATCTCCGGCAGCCTGCATGCCGACGGCCCTGGCGGCGAGATCCCGCTCATCCTTAGCGTCCACATCAGCGTCTCCTTCCTCTTCTTCTCGATCGACGCCGACGCCAACTTCAACATCGGCACCATCAAGCTGCCCAAGCCCGTGTACCTGGCGGGCGACGCCGGCGGTGGCGCGGCCGACGGCCAGGCCACCTGGCACGGTGGCGGGACCACGCTCTGGCTCAACACGGGCGCCCGCAGCAATGCGCACAGCGGATACCCGGGCAGCGGCGTGTCGAGCGGCGGCGGCCAGTGGACGATCGAGCACGTCGCGAGCGTCGTCTACGACGGCCGCGGCGGAGCTGACCTGACCGGCGGATCGGGCACCGACTACATCGAGGCCGGTCCCGACGCGGCGGGCCCGATCACCTTCACCGGCGGCTCGGGGACGATGTACATGGTCAACCACAGCACGGCCGACAACGTCGCCATGACCGGCGGTTCGGGCTCGGCCACGATCATCGGCGGCACCGGCAGGAACGGAATCCTTACCGGTGGCTCCGGCAAGACGGTCATCACCGACAACGGCGTGAACGACCAGATCTACGGCGGCTCCGGCGACGTCGCCGTGACCATCCACATGCCGAGCGCGGCCAACCAGCCGAGCTTCCGCGGCCTGTCGGGTCCCAGGAACGTGCTGTCCATCACGGGCACGCCGAACGGCGACGAGATGCTGATCAGCAAGTCGACGACCCTGACGAGCGGTGTGGAGATCGACCACATCGTCCGCAACGCCCAGAACAACATCGTCAACCTCGGCGCGGTCGGCGCGACCAACGTCACCGAGCTCGTCCTCAACAGTGGCGCCGGCGCCAACACGATCACGGTCGCCGACCTCAGCGGCAGCACCGTCCAGCAGCTGAGCCTGGACGCGGGCCAGAACGTCGTCGACACCGGCCAGACGCAGCTCGTCAGCGACCCGAACAACCCCGGAGTCCAGGTGCAGCAGCCGGTCATCCTCACCGGCGGGCACCGGGGCAAGTCGGCGATCACGATCTACGGCGCGGTCAACACCGACGAGACCTTCACGCTGAGCGGCACGAACGCGAATACCGGCGTCCAGATCGTCCGCTCGGTCGGCAGCTGGAACGAGCAGATCTTCGTCAAGCACACGCTGCCCGCCCAGGGCGACTCGCTGACGATCAACGGCCAGGGCGGCAACGACACGTTCGACGCAAGTGCGCTCGGCGAGTCCTCGACCAACCCGAACGCGGCGCCGGTGAAGCTCCTCGGCGCGCTGAGCATGAACGGCGGCACCGGGGACAACCGGTTCATCGGCTCTCCGTTCGACGAGACGATCGACTGCGGCCTCGGCAACTGCACCGTGACAGGTGGCGGCGGCCTCGACACCTTCTTCAGCTCCGACCCCGCCAGCGACAGCAAGGCCGCGGGCGAGAAGCTGTGCACGCCCAACGAGCTGTTCCACTCCGACTGCTACACCAACACCCTGATCGAGACCCGCGACGCTGACATGGGCCTCTACAACGACACGCTGGTGATCGGCCACGCGATGGACAACACGGGCACGATTCCGTACGCGACCGATGCCGGCCTGCCGCTGAAGGAAGAGGACATGGCCAGGGCGCTGACCAACCACATCGCCCTTCCGCAGCCCGGCTACGGCAACCGCTGGGCGGCGGGCGCGACGGTTGAGAACCTGAAGGGCATCTTCCAGATGGCGCGGATCAACGGCGGCGACGCCAACACCACCCTGGTCGTCAACTCGGCCGACGGCAAGATCTACGTCGGCGGAGTGCCACACTCCGTCCAGGCGTTCAACGGCCACGCGATCTTGAACGCCGGGTCGACGATCCTGAACCCGAACATCGACCGGCCCGACCACTACGTGGTCACGATCGGCCCGAGCAGCACCGCCCAGATCGACGTCGCCGACAGCCGCGGCGGCTCGGGCGGCTCGGCCGACGTGGTGGTGTTCGGCTCGCAGCAGGCGGACAACATCACCTTGAACGCCGCGGGTACCGGCAGCTTCGCCGTGGGTTTCGTGCAGACGACCGGGACCTCGAACATGAACATCACCTACCAGGGCGTGCAGACGATGGAGCTCTTCACCCTGGGTGGCGACGACTTCGTCCTCTCGCAGGACACCGCGGTCCTCACCCGTGTCGGCTTCGGCGGCGGCGACGACCACCTGGTCGTGGGCACTGTTCCGCTCATCCCAGACCCGGGCAACCGCACGCTCGAGTTCCCCAACGGCGTGCCCGTGGCGGACACCGCGCACATGACCAACGGCACCACGGCCCCGTTGTTCGCGACCGGTGGCAGCGGGACCGACGTGTTCGAGGTCAACCACAACCGGGGCAAGGTCTACCTGGCGGGCGGCTCGGGCGACGCCACATTCGAGATCCGCACGTTCCTGGTCCTCAAGGAGAACCCGGACAACCCGGACGAGGTCACCAACCTCATCAAGCTGTTCGGCGGCGGCGGCAGCAACCGCTACGAGTACCTGCAGAACGGGCCGGTGATCATCATCGGCGGCACGGGCGTGAACACGCTGGTCATCGACGGCACGCCGATCGACGACACGTTCATCGTCACCAACACGTACGTCGCGGGCGCCGGCCGGATCGTGTCGTTCATCGGCATCCAGTCGATCCAGATCTTCGGCGGCGGCGGCAACGACCAGGTCTGGGTGCTGAGCACCGACGCGAGCCGCATCCTGACGGTGGACGGTGGTTCAGGCAGCGTCACCGTCCATGTCGGCGGCACGCCTCCACCGCTCGTGTTCAACCCGCCGCCGTTCACCTACCAGCCTCCGTCTTACAGGGTGGCGCTGCCGCCGGTTCAGGTGACCGACGACCAGCAGATCACCCTGCACAACCTGGTCTTCGAGCTGAGCATCTTCGACTGGATCGCCCGCGGCGGCATCTCGGACCCGGCGGGCGCCGCGCAAAGGCTGGCGCAGGGCTTCGCGACCTTCGTCAGCTTCTTCCTGGCGAAGTGGGGGACCAACGCGCACATCGTCCCGAACTCCTTCGCGGCCACGGGCGTGGGATACCACCTGGTCTGGGACAACTTCTTCTACTTCTTCTTCCCGAGCGTGGTGGTGACCATCGACACGTTCAAGTGGACGCTCGAGTCGTCGCACCTGGAGCAGCGCTCGAAGGTCGTCACGCCTCCGGCTGTCCTGGTCCAGCCGACGCCGTTCGCCTTCATCGCGCCGCCGAGCCTGGACGGCTCGAAGATCAAGGGCCAGCTGATCGTCAACGGCGGCTCGCAGCTGTCGGGCCACCACAACACCGTGATCTACGAGAACCAGCAGGGCACGTCCTCGCCCGGACAGCTGGTGCAGCGCCGGGTCCAGCTGATGCAGAAGTCGGGCGTCGACAGCAAGGGCAAGCCCGTGTATGTCCCGTCCGGCAGGGTGGAGACGTACGTGAGCCTCGAGCGCCTGGGTCTCGGGATCGACCTGATCGGCCAGCAGAACGTGCGGAACGAGACCTACTTCGGCATCGAGATGAAGAACGTGCAGGACCTGCAGCTGCGTATGCCGAACACGTCCAACACGCTCGCGATCAACGACAGCTCGATCTGCCAGAACCTGGCCGGCCAGACGATGAGCTGCACGACCACCGGCGCGGTGGCCGCACCGACTGTCGAGGCCTACGGCGGCTCGGCGGCCGACACGTTCGACGTCTACGGCGTCGGCGCGGCGACAGCGATCCACGGCGGAGGCGGGGCGGACACGGTGACCGTCAAGAGCACGTCCGCCGGCCTGGGCAGCCTGCTGAGCAGGCTCACGGTCGACGGCAACACAACCGTGTTCACGCGCGTGACGGGGGTCAAGGACACCGATCCCGACCCGACCGGCCTGGTGCAGCACTTCCTCACCACGCCGCTGGTGATCGTGCCCACCGGCACTCCCAAGAGCATCAGCTCGAGTGGGAACACGACCTCGGCGCGTCAGGTCACGATCCCGTCGATCGGGACCTCGTTCACGCTCGCGGTGGGCGGAGCCGAGTACTTCAGCACCCTGACCGACCTCACCCCGGCGGACGTCGCCGCCGACTTCGCGGCCCAGCTCAACACGTCGCCCAGCTTCCGGGCGCTCGCGTCCGGTGCGACGCTGACGATCGTCGCGCTGACGCCTCAACCGTTCGATGTGACGCTGGCGAAGAACGCGGGCACTCTCCAGTACTCGGTGTCGACGCCGAGCACGGGCGACGTCATCAGGATCACGCTCGGCACGTCGGCCAATCCGACCCTGTACGGGACCATCATCGTCACGGTCGGGGCCAACCCGACCGCGGACAGCGTGGCGACGCAGATCGCACAGGCCGCGAACGTGATCCCCGGCTTCATCGCCGGCGCCGCCGGCGCGGTGGTCGACATCAGCCGCCTCGACGGCGCGTTCATCGCCGGGCCGTCCACGACTGGGACCACCGGCCTGGTCAGAGCCTCGCTGCCCGGGATCGCGGTCGAAGCGCTGGCGCTGCCAGGCGCGAGCTCCGGCGACGAGTGGGTCGTCACGCTGACTGACCGGGGCAAGATCGGCGCGGTCACCCACGACTTCGGTGCCACCACGAGCGCGGCCGCGGCCGCGTCCGCCCTGGCGGCGGACTTCTCGGGCCCGAATGGGCTTGGCGGATTCGCCGCCGTGTCCTCGGGCAGCCTCCTGATCCTCACCCGGACCGTCTCGCCAAACGGCTTCGGGATCACGCTGCCCGCGCTGGATCCGCCCGCCCTGAGCGCCGCCGTGGTGGCGCCTTCCGCGGCGGTGGCCCCAGGCGAGGTCTGGAGCATCAGCGTGACTCCGAATGGCGGGAACGCTGTCACGACAAGCGTCACCGCGTCACAGGGCACGACCCTGGACAACATCCTGGGCAGCTTCCAGGGCACCCTGAGCGCGGGCCTGCCCGGGTTCAAGGTCTTCAACGCCGGCGGAGTGCTCGCCATGAGCTCCGCAACCGCCTTCACGCTCAGCGAGACGACGACCTTCTACTACGAGGCCGAGTTCGACCCGATCCTGCGCAGCAACTGCACGGCGAGCTGCCCGAACGGGTCCTCGATCGACGTCCGCAGCGTCGTGCTCGACGCCCTCGGCACCCCGGTTCAGACCCTCGTCCAGGAGAAGGGCGTGCCCGAGTTCGGCCTCCAGATGAACGGCAAGCAGAAGACCGACCTGAACGGCAACCCGGTCTTCCTCGACGCGTTCGAGCAGGAGACGACCGATTTGACGAAGGGCGTCGTGCCCGTGATCCTGGCCGTGGGCTCCAATACCACCGGCGCGAAGTCCGTCTGGTACGACTCGCAGCACCGCTTCGTCTTCGACTCGAGCCTGACCGGCCTGCCGGTGATCATCGGCGCCACGTCGACCACCGGCCAGGCGGTGTACGTGACGCCGACGTTCGACAGGGTCTTCAGCCCGACCGGCCCCGAGCTCGTGACCAACGGCAGCTTCGGCGAGTTCGTGCCGAACAACGGCACGGCGGCCGGATGGAGCAGCCTGAACATCGCCAGCACCGGAGGCTGCAGCTGCGGCTGGTTCCTGCTCAAGGGCACGAGCAGCGCGACCGCGGTGCCGACCCTCACCCAGCAGATCGACAACCTCGCCCCCGGCGCCTGGTACGACCTGAGCTTCCAGCTCTGGCCGTCGGGCGCGCTGGCCCAGACGGACACGGTGAAGTCCTTCGGCGCGTCCTTCGTCAGCCAGTCGGGCACCGGCGGCCTGCCCGCGTCGCAGACGATCCGCCAGGTCGGCCGCAATGAGCTGGTCAACGGTTACGCGTGGCACACCTTCACCGGCAGGTTCGAGGCAACGTCGACCTCCGGCCTGCTGACCCTGCAGGCGAACCTGAACGGCGACTTCAAGGACTACTACGTCACCGGCGTGTCGCTGACGGTCGAGAACACGCGCAGCTACGCGACCGACTTCGACCAGAGCCACTGCGCCCAGGGCGCGGCCAGCTGCCCGCGGGACCTGTTCATCGACGACTCCGGCCGCAAGACCTCGGACAACACGGGCAGGCCGTCGCTGCTGCCGGTCAACCAGACCCAGCCGATCCCGTTCGTGCACGTCGCGGACGTGGTCCAGAACGTGACCCCGGGCACGATGACCCTGAACATCGTCGACACGACCTCATCGGCCACCAACGTGACCCTCGGCACGTACCGCGTCCCGGACACGAGCCTGAGCGACGGCCTGCCGATCCTGCACAACGCCGGCGACCAGCGCAAATACTTCGGCGGCGAGCCCGTGGTCGACCCCCTGACCCGCCAGCCCATGTCCTACGCGGGCGGCGAGCCGGTCCTCGACATCTTCACCGGGATGCCGATGATGGACCCGTTCGGGGTCACGCTCACCCACAAGCTCGGCGACCCGATGCTGCACATCCAGGGCGAGAGGGCCGTGGCCCTGCGCGGCGACGTCCAGACCTACCTGGGTGGCGAGCCGGTGGTCGATGAGAACGGCAACCCGGTCTACACGGGGAGCCAGCCGTTCACCTACCAGCCCGGCCAGCCCAAGATCGACAACCGCAAGCAGCAGGTGTATGGCCTGGTCCAGGACGACGGGACTGTGGTCGCGATCGACCCCACCAAGAGCCCGAACTTCGCGCCGCCGACCGTCGTCCTCTCCGGCATAACGGCGGCGACGACCCTCGACGTGGCGGCGCTGACGGGCACGCTCGCGAAGCATTACGCGTTGACGGCGAACGACCAGGTCGTGATCACGGTCTACGACAGCGCCAAGATCTATGACGTCAGCTGCACCGGAGGGTGCATCGACGTCGCCAACAACAAGATCCTGGCCGGCACCGTCGTCGGGGCGGTGAATCACGGCGTGACCGTGAAGCTCCAGATTCTGACGCCGTTGAAGCACGCCGCTGGCGAGCACAAGCAGTACTACGGGAACGAGCCGGTCGGGAACGGCCAGCCGGTGGTGGACGTCAGCGGCAACCTGCAGCTGGACAGCGGCAAGGACGTGGTCCTGTACGACCAGACCCTGCCCGCGGGCGCGGCCCTGGCGACGACGGAGGTCAAGCACGAGAGCTTCTTCTTCATCCCCGACGGCAACGGGCACATGCTCATCCACCTGAACGCCGTCCCGGTCTCCGGGCTGACGATCGTCGTCGGCACGGGCGAGAACGCGGTCACGCTTGGGTCGAACGACTACTCGCGCAACGGCGCTGACCTCATGCTCACGCCCACAGAGAACCTGACCACCGGAAGCCACATCGCCGTCAGCTACATCGGCCCCGTCCTCCACGGTCGTGGCGACCCGGTCTGGGTCGACGGCAGCACGGCCAAGACATGGGTCGTCGACACCTACGCCGGGGGCGAGCCCGTGCTGACCCTGGGCAACGAGGCCGTCCTCGACATCGGCGGCGAGAACGCGCTCTACTCGACCGCCGACCCGGTCCAGCCCCTGCCGGGGGCGCTCATGTACCGCGTCCTGATCGACGGCGTGCCGGGCGACATCCTGTACTCGGGCGTCGGCACGGTGAACCTGCAGCTCGGCGGCGGCGCCAACCTGGTCACGGTCCTCACCACCCACTTCGGCGCCACCAACATCTGGACCGGCACCGGCCTCGACAAGTTGGCGGTGAGGGGCATCAACGGGCCGACGTTCGTGTGCACGGGCGACCCCGCCGCCGGCACCTTCGCCGGCTGCACCGGCGGCAACAGCGACCTGGTCTACGTCGGCAGCGAGGCGGGCCAGTGGTCGGGCGGGTTCACCAACGTCAAGGGCGACGGAAGCTCGATCCAGGCCGAGCTCACGGTTGACGGCGGGGCCGGGCTCGACACGCTGCTGGTCGACGACACTCAGGACGCCCAGAGCCGCACCGCCGACCTGACGGCCACGACCCTGCGGGGCGTGTTCGGCGCGAACGGCCAGCTGACGTACCGGAACCTGTCGACGCTCAACGTGAACATGAGCGACCGGGGCAACACCTTCAACGTCCACCAGACCCACGGGTCGAACACCCGCGTGCAGACGACGAACCTGAGCATCGGCGCGGGGCTCGACGTCGTCAACGTCGAGATGATCAGCGGGCCGACCAACATCGGCGTCGGGGCCTTGGCGAACATCCTCCGCGTCGGCAGCACGACCAGCTCGACCAACCCCGACGACTACAAGAGCGGCATCCTCGAGGGCATCCGCTACGGCTACGTGAACTTCACGGGCGGCGGCAACACGACCTCGCTGTTCACCTACGACTCAGGCCAGCACGACCAGAGCGTCATTCAGAAGACCGGCCGGCTCAACTCCAGCAGCGTGAGCGGCTTCGGCATGACGCTCGGGATCCTGTTCACCAGCATGGTCAAGAACATCACCATGGCGCTGAGCAACGTCGACAACGAGCTGTTCGTCGACTCGACCCAGACGGGCACCGTCCTGGCGATCAAGGGCGGCACCCGCCAGCCCAGGGTCAACCACTTCAACGACGTGGTCACGATCCGGTCGGTCGGCGGTGACACGACCTTCAACGGCGGCCAGGGCAACGTCCGGATCCTCGTCAACTACACCATCACCAAGGACCAGACGTTCCTCAACGGCATCAACGGTCGGCTGACCTTGATCGGCGCCGACGGCAGCAACCGCTACGACATCGGGCTCTCGGGCAAGCACTCGTCGACCGGCGCGGACGAGACCGTGATCGACGTCCAGAACCCGCACGCCGGCCTCGGCAACGTCAACCAGCTGAACGTCTACGGGAGCGCCAACCCCGTCTACTTCCTGCTGCGCGCCAACCAGAGCAGGGGCAAGGGGACGGTCGCGGCCTTCCAGGAGAACGCCAGCCGCAAGCCCATCCTCGACGGCGTCGTCGACCGCGTGCTCTACGACCGGGGCATCAACGGCGGGCTCACGATCTACGGCCAGGACGGCGGCAACACCTTCGTGCTCGACGACAACCTGGCGCCGACCACCATCTTCGGCGGGAACGGCGACAACACGTTCCAGGTGGGCCAGCTGTTCAAGTCACCGCGCGACGGCAGCAACCCGAACCTCGGCCTGCCGAACCCGGACGACTGGCTCCAGACCACGCAGGTGACGCAGGGCTTCCTCAGCAACGGCATCAGCAAGCCGACGACCCTGTACGGCGGCGACGGTGACGACAGCTTCACCGTCTACCACAACCTGGACGAGCTCTGGCTGTACGGCCAGGCGGGCAACAACACGTTCACCATCCGGTCGTTCGTGCGGGTCAACCCGAAGGACCCGAAGGCGCCGGTCACGAACATCAATGGCGGCAGCGGCAACAGCTTCATCAGCTACACGGTCGACGCGCCGGTCCGGATCGACGGCGGCGAGGGCTTCGCCACCCTCGTGGTGCTCGGCACCGACTACGGCGACGACTACTACATCACCGACAAGGGGATCTTCGGCGCCGGCCTGTTCGTGACCTTCACGCGGGTCCAGCGCGTGGTCGTCGACGGCCAGGCCGGCAACGACCGGTTCTTCGTCCAGAGCACGAGCCCGGGCGTGGAGCTGGTGCTGGTCGGCAGCCGCGGCAGCGACACGTTCAACGTCGGCGGCGGCAACAACGGCAAGCCGATCACCGTGGTGAGCAACAGCCTGTCCGGCCACAGCGGCCTCATCGCGACCCTGATCCAGAGCGCCGACCAGGCGTGGAAGAACCTGCAGGCGCCGTGGGTCTCGGCGCACGTCTACGACAGCGAGGCGCCGGGCGTGAAGGTCACCGAGATCGCGGCACTGCGCGTGTTCGGCGCTTCCTCGCCGCCGAGCGGCGCCAACCTGGCCGTCGACCGCTACACGATCGTGCTTACCCAGCGGCCGACCCAGAACGTCATCGTCACCGCGGCCGCGACACCGCCGAACCAGCGTCTGCAGCGCGCCGGCGCCAAGCCCCTGCTGCTGTGCACGACCCCGAACGGCGGCACCCAGACCTGCCAGGAAGGCGGGACGACCGTGCTCTTCACGCCGGGCAACTGGTTCCTCCCCCAGGAGATCCAGGTCAAGACCCAGCACGACGACCCGGTCTCCCAGGGCAACCACTTCGTCGACATCGTCCACACCGTCCAGGAAGCGGCCGGCGGCACCGGCGGCCTGCCGTACGACAACCTGCCCGTCGAGGGCGTGAGCGTCGAGGTCGTCGACCCGAACACCGCCTCGGTGGTGCTCAGCCCCTACGACACGACCGGCGCCGGAGTCCAGAACGAGCTGCTGGTGTCGGAGAACCCGCAGGGCGACCTGCCCAAGACCGACGCCTACGCGGTCGTCCTGAGCAAGGCGCCGGCCGTCAACACGAATGTGATCGTCGAGGCGAGGACCGACGCCGGATCGCAGATCTGCGGCGGGACGTGCGACTTCAACACGAACACCGGGTGGGGCTCGACGGTCGACCTGACCTTCACCGCCGGCAACTACAACCAGGTCCAGTTCGTCTACATCCGCGCGGTGAACGACCACCTGCCGCAGGGCCTGCACTTCTCGCGCATCACCAACACGATCACGAGCCCGAGCGGCGGATTCCTCGGCCTGACCGCGGACGACGTCGCCGCCGGCCTCGCGGCCGCGATCAACGGCGACCCGGCGGGCCGCTTCAAGGCGTGTGCCGGGACGATCGGCGCCAACGGCACCTGCACTCCGGGCGGGTCGGTGCTCAAGATCACCGGACCGGCCTTCACGGCGGTCACGACGGTCGTCGCCTCGGGCACCATCGCCATCGACGCGGTCTCGACGAAGGCGTACCGCAGCGACGGCGCGTTCACGGCCACGGTCGGCGGCGCGATCACCCAGGGCGACACCTGGACGATCACCCTCGACGGCACCCCGTACAGCGTCCAGGCCCAGAACGTGGCCGGCGCCGCCGCCAAGGTGGCGAGCGACCTGGCGGACCTGGTCAACGGCAGCGGCGTGTTCCTGGCGACCGCGGCCGCGAACAGCAACACCCTCAGCGTCTCCAAGGTGGGAGGGGAGCCGTTCGCGGCCACCCTCGGCTCGACGAACTCCCAGGCGCTCCCGCTCGTCAGCGGCACCGCCGCCACCGGCGTGGTCGTCGGCACGGAGCCGCCCGCCGACTGGTACGCGACCCTGGCCTACGACGTCACGCTCACGGCCACGGTGCCCTCGGGTGAGCGGTGGTCCGTCAGGCTCAACCGCACGGACGACACGAACACGGCCGTCGACTACACGTGGGTCGCCGGCAGGCACTCCTTCACCAAGCTGAGCCCGTTCGACGTCAAGGTCACGGACGCCAACACGCCGGGCGTGCTGGTGCTGCAGCCCACCGGGTCGACGAGCGTGATCGAGCCGACGACGACGGTGGTCCTGGGCGACGGGTCGATCCGGCCGGTCGCCAGGCAGCCGCAGGACTGCCCGCTGCCGAGCTCTCCGCTCACCGGCTCGCTCACGCTCACCTGCTTCGGCGGCGACTTCGGGACCTCAGAGGTGAACGCGGTCAAGTACCACGCCACGTTCGCCACCGCCCAGGACCTCGACACCGCGGCGTGGGGCGTCGCCGGGAACTCGGACATCGTCAGGTCGACGAGCGTCGCCCACCTGACCGTCCACGGCGCCGGCAGCGGCAACGCCGACTACTACAAGGTCACGATCACCTGCCGCGAGCTGGGCGACGACACCTGCGCCAGCAAGACCCCGATCCAGGCCACGTTCGGCATGACGCACGGCTTCCAGTTCGGCGACTCCGTGATCTGGGCGAGCAAGCTGCGCCTTTACGACAAGGACCACAACCTGCTCGCGCAGGGCCCAGGCTTCTCGAACCCGAACGACCCGAGCCTCGGCACCGGGCGCGGCAGCTGGCTGAACGACTACCTGTCCTACACCTTCAGCAAGCCGGGCGACTACTACCTGGTGGTGGCGGGCTGGCTCTTCTCGACCACGGTGCCGGTCGGCGCGAACTACGACCTGCAGGTCTCGATCCCGAACCACCCGGTCGCGAACCTCATCTTCTCGCCGATCGCGGTGCCCAAGGACGGAACCGCCTCACAGCCGAGCACCGGGACCGGCTCACAGCTGATCGACGGCCCTGTCACCACGCAGGGCGAGCCCGACGGCAACAACTTCTATCGCCTGTTCAACGCCCTCGCCGGCGACGCCGAGCTCGGCGGCTCGATCAACTGGCAGACGCCGTTCGCGACCATCAACGGCACGAGCGACGGCCAGAGCTTCGACGTGTACTCGTTCACGATCGGCCCCAGCATGCTGCAGCCCACGGCGGTGACCAGCGATCACACCGGCACGATCGAGGCGTCGGGTCCGTTCTTCTTCAGCGTCACCCTGAAGCTCGACGGCAGGGTCTCAGCCGGCGACGTGTGGCACCTGGGCATCCGCAACCACGACTACACGTACCACGCCGTTGCCGGCGACACCCTCGAGTCGGTGGCCAACGGCCTCGGCGCCCTGCTGCCTGCGTCGTTCAGCCACTCGGTCACGACCGACGGCACGGGGACCTATCTGAAGATCGACAACACGACGCTCGGCTTCCAGCTGGCCGGGCTCCACTACAACGGCGTGGCCCAGTTGGCGAACGACGCCGCGACGATCACGCGCTCCACACAGGCCAGGCAGGCGGATGGCGTGACGCCGATCACCTTCAGCTCGGCGGACGTGACGCTCACCGGCTCCGTGGCCGCGAACGAGACCTGGACGCTCACGGTCGGCGGCATCGCCCACCAATACGTGACCCAGTCGGGCGACCAGCTGACCGATGTCGCATCGGCGCTGGCGACCGCGTTCGGCCTGACGACCACGACGGCCACGATCTCGTTCGCCTCTCTGACCGCGGCGACGATCCAGCTCTCCGTCTCGGGCAAGTCGCCCGCCGGCGGCGTGAGAGTGACTGGGACGCCGACCCCGGCGATGGCCTCGTCCATCAACTGGACGGACGTGAGGGTCGCGTTCCCGACGATCCTTCGTCCGGGTGAGCAGTGGTCCGTCGAGCTGCTCGGCCCCGGATCGACCAAGGCGACGCACACCGTCACCGGCGCCGACACGGCGACCTCGGTCGCGGCCGCGCTCGTCACCGGGTTCGGCTCGGCCACGGGCTACACGATCAGCGCGAGCGCCGGCGTCCTCGACGTCAGCCGCACGACCTCGTTCAGGTCGGCCGTGACCGTCACTGCGTCAGGCAGCGGCGCGGCGGGCAGCGCCCACTCCCACACCGTGACGTTCGCGCCACAGGGCGAGGCCGGGACGTGGAGGCTCAGCCTTGCCGACGCGACGAGCACCGCCGCCATCGACTCGTTGAGCTTCCACGACGACGGGACCAGCACCGCGGCCGACGTGGCGGCCGGGCTCGCCGCCGTCGGCGGGGTGAATGTGACCGACCTCGGCACCGGCACGCTCGTACTCACACGGCTGGCCGGCGGGGACTTCACCGCCACCGTGACGCTGACGCCCGACGTGCAGCTGGCGACCGCCTCCACGAACGCCTGGACCGTCACGATCCCGACGCCCGCCTCCGGGGACACGTTCACCGTCCAGGTCGACGGCCACGACTACACGAGCTCGTCCGCCAGCACCACGGCGACGCAGGTCGCGGCCCAGATCGCCGGGCTGGCCAACGCGAACCCGGAGCTCGTGGCGACCTCCAGCGGCGGGGTGGTCACGATCGTCGCCCTCGTCTCGGGCGTCACGGCGCCGAGCCTGTCGAAGACCAACGGCAACACGACCACCGCCGTGAGCGGGGCCGTGGCGGCGGTGGCGGCCAGCCTGCTCACCGTCAACACGCCGGTCGTCTCCGGCCAGGCGTGGAACGTCACCTTGACACCGACCGTGGGCGTGGCGGTCCCGGTGTCGTTCACGGCCACGGGCTCGGTGGCCGACGACGTGGCCGCCGGCCTCGTCACCGCCCTGGGCAACAACGGCTTCACGGCGCTGCGGCAGGGCTCGAGCATCGGCCTGGTCACCAAGGGCGACGCCGTCAGCACCTCGGTGACGGCGGCGACCGCGCTCCCGGTCGCCGGCACTGCGACCACCAACACCGAGACGCTGGCCGGACCCGCCTACAAGAACGACGTCTGGACCCTGGGCTTCGGCAGCCAGAGCGTCGCGTACGCGGTTCCGGCCGACACCACCGACATGGTCGCCCTCGCGTCCGCCATCGCAGGCGCCGTGCCGCCGGTCAGCGGCTACACGGTGTTCGCGTCCGGCGCGGCGATCTACGTGACCAGGATCGCGGGTGGCGTCTTCAGCATCGGAATCGCGGTCTCCCGCGACCCGGGCGCCGGCCAGGCCACGGTCAGCGGCACGCCGGTCCTGCGCTGGACCCAGGGCATCGCCCTCCTGCCGGCGAGCGCGGCGACGGTCCAGAGGGGCGACACCTGGACGGTGCCTGTGAGCGACGGCACCCAGACGGTGACCGCCACCACGATCGCGACCTCAGGGACGCAGACGCTCGACTCCATCGTCCAGGCGCTGGTCGGGCAGCTCGGCGCATTCGGCGCCACCAAGGGCACGGCGGGCGACATCGTCGTGAGCTCCGCCGACGGCAAGCCGCTGTCGATCGGGCCCGTCACCCAGGACAGGCCGAGCGCGATGGTGTTCCTGCCAGGCGATCCCACGACCTCGACCCCGGACGCGCGGATCCACCACTACAACTCGGTGTTCAACCTGGCCGGCGACACCCAGACGGGCGGCTGGTCCGCGGGTGAGGTCTGGAAGGTGACGATCGACGGCGTCGAATACAGCTACACCGTGCCGACGGACACGCCGATCGCCCAGCGCACGCTGGCGACCATCGCCGCCGGGATCGTCGCCGCCATCAACAAGACATCCGACCCGATCAAGGCCTCGGCGCCCGCCAACAGCGCCACGATCACGATCGCCGACACGGACCTCGCCACCGGCGGCACGGACCCGTTCGTCGACACGATCTCCCGCGGCGGCGGCAAGGTGACGGGCGTCTTCAACGCGGCCGGCGTGCCGAACGCCAACGGCAGCGAGCAGGTGTCCGTGGTGCCGCCTCAGTACCAGTGGCTCATCAACCTGTTCCCGTTCTTCCGATTCTTCTTCGCCACCGACACGCTGGGCTTCAGTTCGGTGCCGGTCATCCAGCTGCTCGACAGCAGCGGCGCCGTGCTCGCGACCAGCACCTGCTCTCCGGTCCCGACCAACGTCAGCCCGACCGGGCGGCTGTGCTCGATGGGCGACCCGAACCTGCCCACGACCCAGGACCCGGTCATCCGCTACACGTTCGGTGCGGCGGGCACGTATCGGATCAGGGTCGGCTCGCTGCGCAAGTGGAACCAGTTCACCGACAACCTGGGCGTGTTCAACACCTTCCGGCAGGACTCGACGTCGCCCGACCCGCTCGCCGCGGGCCTGGCCTACTCGCTCCTCGTCTCCCTGCAGCGCCACCCGACCAACCCGGCGGAGATCTCGCTGGACGGGCAGACCATCCAGATCGTCTCCGGGCCCGGCGCCGGCCAGAGCTCGAAGATCGTCCACTACGACCCGGAGGAGGGGAAGTTCACGCTCGACCCCACCAAGCCGTGGACGTTCAAGGCGGGCGACGACCTCAGGAACGTCAAGTACGAGATCAGCCAGCCCATCGCTGACGCGGCCCTGGCCGCGGGCCTGACCTACACGCCGTCTGAGGCCCAGTACCAGGTCGTGCTCACGAGCGCGCCGCAGCAGGATGTCGTGGTCAACGTGGTGCCGCAGGCAACGCCCACGTACGACTCGTCGCAGGCATTCAACGCCAGCGCCAACTTCGGCATCAACAACGACGTCCAGGTCCGGGTCAGGACGCCACAGGCCACCTTCCTCTTCGCCGGGATGCCGGCCGAGGGCGAGACCTGGACCGTGTTGCTCGACGACCGGCCCTACTCGTACACGGTCGCCCACGGCAACACGCTGGCCACGGTGGTCGCCGGCGTCGCCGCCGCCGTCAACGCGAACAGCGCGTACTCGGCCACGGTCAGCGCCACCAACCCGTACTCGTTGAAGGTGATGTCGGCGCTGAACCCGCAGGCGCCGTTCTACTCCGGCTTCCAGGTGACGCCCGACACGGCCGGCACGGCATCGGTCACGGGCGGCGGCGCGAGCGTCAAGGTCACGCTCGCCGACACGCCGGCGGTCAACGAGGTCTGGACGCTCACCGTCGACGGCAACGCATACCCGTACACGGTCAAGGCGGTCGACACGCTCGCGACGATCGGCGCGGCGCTCGCGGCCCTGCCGCCCACGGGCACCTACTCGTCGGTCTTCAACGCGGCGGCGAAGTCGATCACGATCAGCCGTCGCGACAGGCGGCAGTTGACGGGCTCGATCGCGGTCTCGACCCTGGGCGCCGCGGTGTCGACCGTCGGCGCGGGGCAGCTCATGGTCGGCCTCGGCGGGGCTCCGGCGATGGGCGAGGTCTGGACCCTGATGCTCGACGGCACGGCGCACTCGTACACCGTCGCCTTCCGCGACGACCTGGCCACCATCGCGGGCAAGCTCGCGACCGGCATCGACCTGACCAAGTACGACGTCGTCGTCCAGGGCCGCGTGATCACGCTCGACCGCGTCGACGGCACCGCGCCGGTTGCCTCGGTCACCATCACGTCGGACAGCCAGGGCGGGGCGTCCGTGTCGCCGCAGCTGGTCTTCACCTCGACGAGCTGGAGCAAGAAGCAGTCCGTCACCGTGCAGGCGGTGCCGAACAACGTGGTCGACGGCCACGACGCCCTCGTCTTCCCGCCGATGGAGAACCGCGTGAACCAGATCCGCGGCCCGATCACGATCGACGGCGGCATCGGACCCAACCCCGAGCCGTTCCTGAACAGCCCGCTGATGCTGCCGCACGAGACGAACCTGCCCATCCCGGACGGCACCGCCACGAAGGTCAGCGTCAACGGCCTGGCTTCGATCATCGACCTGTTCGCCACCCACATCAGCGCGCAGCACGGCGAGCGTCCCGGCTTCGACCCGCGGATGAACGACTCCACGTTCTCGCTCCAGCTCCTCAACGGGCCGGCGGCCGGCACCGCGATCGACGTGACCGCCGTGGCGAAGGACATCCTGTCCTTTGCCAACAACACGCCGTTCAACGTCGGGCTGCTGCTCAACGGGAGCCCGGCCACCAGCGCCGACGTCCAGTTCATCGGCACGCCCGACCCGGCGACGGCCGGAAGCGTCGACTGGGCCTCGGCCAGGATCGCCCTGGGCGGATTCGCGGCCTACGGTGAGACCTGGACCCTGACGCTCGACGGGACCGCCTACAGCGTCAACGTGACCGACCCCAACGGCGACGTGGCATCGCACATCGCCCAGCTGCTGGCCGCGAGCATCCCGGCCCTCTATGAGACGGAGCTGCGGACAGGGTTGCTCGGCGACGCCCGCATCCTGGTCAAGGACCGCACCGACGGCCAATCCTTCCGTGCCGGCTTTGCGATCTCGTCCGGTTCGGAGGGCACGGCCCTCATCACCGGCACCCCAGCATCCCTGCCCAAGATCACCGACACCACGACCTGGACCATGGGCGCGTACCGGTTCCTGAAGCCGGCGGCCGCCGGCGACGTGTGGACGCTGCAGGTCGCGGGCCTGACCTCGACCCACACCGTGGCGGTGAGCGAGGACCTTTCCGTCCTGGCGCAGAAGCTCGGCCAGGGCCTGACCTCCGATTACGGGGCCCTCGTCTCGGGCAGCCAGGTCACGCTCAAGACCGCCTGGACGGCGCAGCCCGGCGACGGCGTCGAGTACGCCCTGCAGCCCGTCAACCTCAACACCCGCGTCGATGAGTCGACCGCGGTCGACACGCTCAACGTCGTCAACAGCGGCAGCCCCGCCAACGACGCCGGCGTCCTGACGGAGAGCACCCTCACCGGCCTGGGCATGGGCGGCGACACGGTGATCGATGGCCAGACGGTTCCCGGCGGCATCACCTACCGCAACCTCGAGTCGCTGAACATCAACCTGGGCAGCGGCAACCAGCTGTTCACGATCAAGAGCACCCACGACGGGACGACCGAGATCTCCGCCGGCGCCGGCGCGAACACCTTCAACGTGGTCGCCATCAACGGCCACACCACGATCAACACCGGGACGAACCCGCAGACGGTCGTGAACGTCGGCGACCTCGGCCTGGTCGACAGGATCGGGGGCCTGCTCAGCATCGACACCGGCTCGACGGGCGCGGGCGGCGGCACGGTCAACGTCGACAACTCGGCCGAGACACGCGACACGCAGGCGACGTTGACGGGCTCGACGCTGACCGGCCTCAACATGCCGACGCTGGCGGCGGAGCAGACCATCCACGTGCGCGGCGGCGGCGGGTTCTACCTGCTGGACTCGGCCGACCTGGAAACGCTCAACGGCGGACCCGCGACGCTGGGCTACGACATGACCGCGGCGCAGGTCGAGTCGGCGCTCGAGGCCGCGTTCCGCTTCAGCGCGGGTGGGATCGAGGTCACAGAGTCGCGCACCAGCTCGGACGTGTCCTACAACGTCAGCTTCGTCGGCACGCACGCCGGCACGCGCTTCGACCAGTTGACCTGGATCCGAAGGTGGACGATGACGGCGACCAGCCCGGGCGCCGACGGCAGCTACCAGCTGACCGTCCCCGGCCGCGGCACCGTGACCATGAACACGAGCGACAGCGGGGCCACCGTGCAGGCCGTCCTGAGCCAGCTCTACGGGCTCGCCGGCATCAGCGTCGTCAGGGTCTCCGCGGGCGTCTACCGCGTGACCTTCAGCGGCCCGAGCCTGGTCCTCGACCTTGGCCAGGTCCAGGGCGCCGTGGCGGTGCCCGCGACCCAG
>VBHA01000140.1 GCA_005889495.1 Chloroflexota bacterium | reverse complement strand
GCTGGACCGTCTTGCTCGAGACCGGCATGCCGTTGGCAAGCTCCGAGGCGTGCGCGCCCAGCTCACCCCTCAGAGCCTCGAGAGTGGTGTGGACGCTGATGTGCGGGCGCGCGCCGTGGCGCTTGGGCAGCGTGCCCTTGCCCATGGCGTGGCAGACGATCTCGGTCAGGGCATCCGCCCGGCGCTGCTTGGGCGTGCGCTCGTCCGTCTCGCCCAGAGACTTGGACAGGGCTTCGATCGCCGCCTCCAGGGCCGACCCGCCTTCGCGGTCGAGCACCCCGGAGAGGTGGAACATGCCGCCTGATTCGCTGATCCGCAGGAACCGCTTCTCCCAGTCCTCTTCGATCTGGTGGTCGAAGCTGTCGGGGTCGACCACGTAGCGGGTGTGCTCCTCCAGCCAGCGCAGGTTCTCGATCGAGCTCTCCTTGGCCTGCTCGACCCACCACTTCGCCCGAGCGCATGGCCTCGGCGACTCGCGGCATCGCCTCCAGCTGTTCGCCGACCCGCAGCCTTTCGGCGGCCGCCGGAGCCGACAGCCGGCAGGTGGCCTTGACCCAGCCGCAGGGCGTCTTGCCCTCGACCAGGTTGTCGCCGCGCTTCTTGCCTTCGTAGAGCGCCTGGCAGAGCAGGCCCTGGAGCCGGTCGACGAGCGAAGCCAGCTCCTTGAGATCGAGGAAAGCGGCGCCCTCAGCCTCGAGACGTTCGATCGCAGCCCGCAGATCCTGCACAATTAGATTATATCAAACACACGTTCGAATTACAAGCATCTTAACTCGCCAGCGAACTCTGCCAGCCCACCCAGACCCCCCTCCACGCCCCCTTCACAGCCCGTCCGTCGGAGTGACTCCTCCCCGTACCCCGAACCGTTATACCTGTCCGGTGCCCGAGTCCTACCAACCCGGCTCACGCGAGGACTTCGACCGCCTGTACCGCGTCGCCTACCCGCGCGTGTACCGCACGGTCGCCGCCATCCTCGCCGACCCCGCGGCCGCAGAGGACTGCACCCAGGACGCCTTCACCCAGGCTTTTCAAGCCTGGGACCGCTGGCGGCCCGACGCCCCCGCCGAGGCCTGGGTCCACCGCATCGCCGTCAACCGCGCCATCAGCCACCGAAGAAGCGCAAGGCTCCGCGGCGTCGGCGAGGTGCTGCGCCGGCTGGGAAGGCCCGGACACGCCCCCGACCCCGCCGACGCAGTCGTCCAGCCCGACCTCCTGAAGGCACTGAGGGCGATCCCGCCCAGGCTGGCGGCGGCGATCGTCCTGCGCCACTACCACGGCTACAACAACCGCGAGATCGCGGCAGCCCTCGGTGTCTCGGAACGGACAGTCGGCACCCGCCTTCGCAAGGCCGCTGACCTGCTTCGCTCCGAGCTCGAGCCGAGCTTCTCACTCGAGGTCGTTGAAGCGTTCCCTTCTGAATCGGATGAGTCCTTTGCCCAGCGATGACGAACAGGGGCTGAGCCCCGAGCTGGAGGAACGGCTGCGCAGGCAGCTGGATCGCGTCCAGCCGCTGCACACCAGCCCGCGCTACGCGACCGTGCGCAAGCGCGCCATCGCCTTGCGCCTCGCGCCGGCTGCGATCGCCGTCACGCTGCTCAGCCTTCTCGCCCTCAGCGCCTACGCCGAGACCGGAAGCCCCAACCCGGTGGTCTGGAGCCAGAGAGTCGTGACGGTCGTGGCGCCGCCCAAGGCTTCGCCGACCCCGACACAGGTCCCGCCCGCAAGCCACCACGAGAGCCCCACGGCGAGACCCTCGAAGGCGCCCGAGCACCCCGAGTCGCCACAGCCGAGCGAGAGGCCTGAGCCGACCGAATCCCCGGAGCCTCGCGAGTCCCCCGAGCCGAGCGGGTCTCCCGAAGCAGGCTCAGACTCGTCTGGAGGAACGACTTCCGACTCGGGCGGCGACGAGCGTTCCTAGGGGCATGAAAAGACCAGTCGTACTCATGGTCGGCATCGCAGCGGGAGCCCTTCTGGTCGCCGGGGCAGGTGCTTCCGCCCATACGGCCGTTCTCCACCTCGCGACGAGAGCGGGGACACAGTCCGGCGTGCTCGGAGAGGAAGCCAGCGGGGCGCGCACCGAGTCGCCCGAGCCCACGGAGAGCCCGGAGGCGACTCCTACGGCCGAACCGACAGAGAAACCGGAGGCGACGCCGGCTCAGAAGCCGGCCACGACCGAGACGGATAACGACACCGAGACCAACGACGAGAACGACAACGAGACGAACGACCAGAACGACAACGAGAACGCGGCCCAGTCGTCGAGCGGCGAGCATGACGGAGGCGGCGACGGAGGCGGCGACTAACCCTTAGCGCCGCGCCGCTGCACGAACTCGAAACCGAATCGCCCCTTGACGCACAGATGACCCGAGGTCACGCTGTGGTCGAGGGGCGACGTCACCTTCACGATCGAGTTCTCCTGCACGTGCAGCTCGAGCATGCAGCCCACGCCGCAGTAGGGGCACACGGTCTCGGTCACGGTCTGCTTTGACTCATCCCACGTGCCGGCCGCGCGCATGTCGTGCTCGCTCTTGAACATCAACGCGCCGGTCGGGCACACCCCGATGCAGTTGCCGCAGTAGACGCACGCCGAGTCGGGCAGCCCCACGTCGAACTCGGTGGAGATGTGTGCGTCGAATCCACGGCCCGCGACGCCGATGGCGAAGGTGTTCTGCGCGTCGACGCCACACGCCTCCACGCACTTGTAGCAGAGGATGCAGCGCGAGTAATCGCGCACATAGAGGTCGTTGTCGACCTTCACCGGCTGCGCGACCGTCGCGACCTGTTTGCCGAAGCGCCCTGGGGCGGCTCCGTAGCGGTCCATCCAGCCGCGCACCTGCGGCGAGCACAACGACATGTCGACCGACGAGGCGAGGAGCTCCAGCACGAGCCGACGGCTGTGCCTCACGCGCTCGGAGTCGGTCCTGATCTTCATGCCTGCCTCGACCTTGCGCGAGCATGCCGGCACCAGGACCCGCGCGCCCTCGAGCTCGACGACACAAACGCGACACACGTTCACCGGCGTCAGGGTGTCGAGCTGGCACAGCGTCGGCGTGTCGATCCGCATGCGGCGGCACGCGTCCAGGATGGTCGATCCCTCTCGAGCCTGGACCTCGCGCCCGTCGATGGTGAGTGTGACGTCAGCCATTGAGGACCTTCAGCTGCGTCAGGCCGGAGGCGATCGCGTTGGCGGCGGTCTGGCCGAGGCCGCAGATCGATGCGTCCCTCATCGCCTGTGCGATGTCGCTGAGAAGCATCACGTCGGCACGGCCATCCCCGTTCGGCGATTGCAGCATGCGCTCGAGGATCTCCTCCTGGCGCGCGGTCCCGACGCGGCAGGGCACGCACTGCCCGCAGGACTCGTCGCGAAAGAACCGCGCGATCCGAAGGAGGACCTGCCTCATGTCCGCGGTGTCGTCGAAGACCATGACGGCGCCGGAGCCCAGCGTCGCCCCGATCGCCCGGGTGCCGTCGAAGCTCAAGGGCACGTCCAGCTGGTCGGGGGTGATGAAGGACCCCGCCGCGCCGCCGAGCAGGACCGCCCGCATCGTGCGCCCGGGGAGCAGGCCGCCGGCAAGGTCGATGAGCGCGCGCAGCGGCGTCCCCATCGCGACCTCATAGACGCCTGAGTGCAACACCTGGCCGGAAACGCAGAAGAGCCGCGTATCGGCGAACTCACCGTTGACGATGTCGAGCACGTTGACCAGCGTCTCCACGTTGTTGGGCAGCGTCGGCTTGCCGAACAGGCCGGCCTCGACGGGGAACGGCGGCTTGTTCCGCGGCTCTCCGCGCTTGCCCTCGATGGAGTTGAACAGCGCCGTCTCCTCGCCACAGATGTACGCCCCCGCTCCGCGCCGGACCTCGACCTCGAAATCCACGTAACCCCGCTCGCGCGCCTGGGCGATGGCTTCGCCCACCCGCCGGCGTGCCAGCGGGTACTCGTCGCGCACATAGACGTAACCCTTCTCGCAGCCTGTCGCGAAGGCGGCTATCGCCATGCCCTCGACGAGGGCGAAGGGGTCGTTTTCCATCAGGACGCGGTCCTTGAACGTTCCCGGCTCCGACTCGTCGGCGTTGCAGACCAGGTAGTGGGGGCGCACCGGCGCGTCGGCCACCGACTGCCATTTGCGGCCGGTGGGGAATGCGGCGCCACCGCGACCGAGCAATTTCGACCGGGTCACCTCGTCGATGACCGCCGCCGGTCCCATCTCCCGCGCGAGCTTCAAAGCTGCGAAGCCGCCGTGCTGGAGGTAGCTGTCGATGCTGTCGGGGTCGACGACTCCGACCCGGCGCAGGAGCCTTGAGCCCGGTTGTCGGGCCGCCTCACGCGCAGGCGTCTGCACAGCCTCGTAAGCCTCGCCGAAGCGCTCGGTGAGCGTCGCGGGCGCACGATCGCACAGGCCGAGGCACGGCGCGCCATGCGCCCCCTCGACCACTTTCGCGCCGGCAAGCATGCACGCGATGTCGTCGCACACGTGAAGGGCGACCGGGCCTCGCTCTTGTGGCGCAAAGCGCGCATAGAAGGTGACGACCCCATAAGCCTCCGCGGGTGGGATGGAGAGACGGCGGCACGCGTACTCCAGCGCACCCCGGCTCACCCACCCGGCCCGGTCCTGGATCGCGTGCAGCACGGGCAGGAGCAGGTGCCGCTGCGAACGCATCGCGCGACCGCCGTGGACGACGCGGTGGTCGGCCGGCTGCGGTTCGCCGAGCAGGCCGTCGACCGCGGCCATCTCCTCGGCCGTCGCGGGGCCTCCGGTGGTGCGGATGTCCAACTAGATGGAGGGCACCGACGCCGGAATCCTGTCGATTCGGATCGCGCTGGCCTTGAACTCCGCCGTGCCCGATTTCGGGTCGGTCGCGTCGATGGTGAGCACATTGGTGGCGACCTGGTCCGGGAAGTGCAGCGTCATGAACGCCAGGCCTGGCCGCATCGAGTGATCGAACCGCACGTGCACGTCGACGGAGCCGCGCCGCGAGCTCGCGCGGACGCATTCTCCGTCTTCGATGCCCAGCCGCGCGCCGTCTTCGGGCGAGATCACCAGGGCCTCGCCCCGGCGCAGCGGAGACGTGTACTCGTTGGTCTGCACGCCGGTGTTGAACGAGTCGAGGCGGCGGCCCGTGGTCAGGCGGATCGGGAACTCCTCGGTCAGGCGGTCGACCGGCGGGTCGTGCTCGACGGCGTGGAACGGTGCGAGGGGTCCTTCGACCGGGTCCTTCCACAACCGGGCGTGCAGGAACTGCGTGCCCGGGTGCGACTCGTCGGGGCAGGGCCACTGGATGCCGGCGAGCTCCTCGAGACGCCGGTACGCCATGCCCGCGTGCATCGGCGAGAGGCTGCGGCACTCGTCCCACACCTGCTCGGCCGTCGGGCGCCCGAAGTCGGACCCGAGGCGCGCGGCGAGGTCGCAGATGATGTCGACGTCGTCGCGAGCGCCTGCCGGGGGCTCGAGGGCGCGCCGCACCCGCTGCACCCTGCGCTCGCTGTTGGTGACCGTCCCCTCCGACTCCGCCCAACCTGCGGCCGCGGGCAGGACCACGTCCGCCAGCTCAGCGGTGTGGGTGAGGAAGATGTCCTGGACGACCAGCTGGTCGAGGCCGCTCAGCAGGCGCACCGCGCGACCCTGGTCGGCCTCGCTTCGCGCGGGGTTCTCTCCGACGATGTAGAGCGAGCGCAGCTCGCCTCGTTCCATCGCCTCGAACATCTCGCTCAGGTGCCAGCCCTTCTGGTGCGGGAAATCGGCGCCGCCCCAGGCGCGCGAGAACTTCTCGTGGATCTGAGGTATCTCGAGGTCCTGGAACCCGGGCAGGCGGGTGGGGATCGCACCCATGTCGCCGCCGCCCTGCACGTTGTTCTGCCCGCGCAGCGGGTTCAGCCCGCACCCATACCTGCCCACCTTGCCGGTGAGGAGGCCGAGATTGATCAGCGCCAGGACGTTGTCGGTCGCGTTGTGGTGCTCGGTGATGCCGAGGGTCCAGCAGATCATGCCTTTCGGCGCCTGGCCGAAGGCAAGGGCGACCTCGCGGATCGCGCTTGCCGGGACGCCGGTCTCGGCCTCCGCCCGCTCGAGCGTGTAGGCCTCCACGCACCGCGCGAAGTCTTCGTAGCCGGTGGTGGCGTGAGCGATGAAATTCGTATCGGCCAGGCCCTCATAGATGATCACGCGAGCCATCGCGTTCGCGAGGGCGATGTCACTGCCGACATCGATCCCGAGCCAGACGTCCGCCCACTCCGCCGAGCTGGTCCGGCGCGGGTCGACGGCGATCAACCTGGCGCCGTTGCGGACGCCCCGAAGAACATGGTGGAAGAAGATCGGGTGGGTCTCACGCGCGTTTGAGCCCCAGAGGACGATGAGGTCGGTTTCCTCGGCCTCGCGGTAGGACGACGTCCCCCCACCCGCTCCGAACACTGTCGCCAGACCGGCGACGCTGGGCGCGTGTCAAGTCCGGTTGCAGCTGTCGATGTTGTTGCTGTGCATGACCGCGCGCGTGAACTTCTGGGCCATGAAGTTCATCTCGTTGGTCGTCTTCGAGCAGCTGAACATGCCGAACGCTTGCGGACCCTGCTTCCGCGCCGCCTCGAAGCCGGCGGCGGCTCGGGTCAGGGCTTCCTCCCACGACGCCGGTCGAAGGCCATCGCCTTCCCTGACCAGCGGCTCGGTCAGACGGCGGAGGCCACCATCCATGGGGAAACCATCCTATGACTTGTGGGCGGCGATGAAGTCCTTGATCCGCCGCAGGCCGAGCTTCAGCTCGTCCTCGGACTGGGTGTAGGCGAGCCGGATGAACCCCTTGCCCGCGGGGCCGAACGCCGTGCCCGGAAGCACGGCGACGCCGGCCTCGTTCAGCAGCCGGGCGGCCAGCTCGTGCTCGTCGAACCCGGTGCCTTCGATGTTGGGAAAGACGTAGAACGAGCCCTGGGGCCGGGCGCAGCGGACGCCCGGGATGTCGTTCATACCGTCGACCACCAGGTCGCGGCGATGCTCG
>VBHA01000139.1 GCA_005889495.1 Chloroflexota bacterium | reverse complement strand
CCTCTCTCCTCCACACATTCAATAAAGGACGGACGAAGCGCCCGCGACGCGCGGGCATGCCGCGAAAGCCCGCGAGGCCGCAGCCTCGGAGGAGGTGCAGGACCACGCCCTCGACGAGGTCGTCGGCGGTGTGAGCGATCGCGACCCACTCGGCTTTCGCCTCGACCAGGGCACGCTCGAGAAACGCGTATCGGAGCGTCCGCGCGGCGGCCTGGAGCGAGCCATTCGGCATGGGTTCGTCTCGCCGCTCGGTGAGCAGGCCGATGCCGAGGCGGTGGCACAGCTGCTCGACCTGGCGGGCCACGACGTCCGAGCCTTCGCGCAGCGCGTGGTCGTAGTGCGCCGCCACGATCTCTTGCTGCCCGGCCTCGTGCAGGGAGAGCACGAGCGCGGTCGAGTCGGGGCCACCGGAAACAGCGACGAGGAGGCGCCCGGGCGGCGGGTTTTCGATGTTCACCCCGTTAAGCATCACGCTTTCCGCGCTATACCATCACTCGCTTTGGACGAGCGACTGCTGGAAAACTATCTCGGCTTCGGCGACGCCGACCTCGCCGCGAACCGTGACGGCGCGCTCAGCCCCGGCCAGAGGGGTCGATTGGTGTGGTCCGGCACATGGCGCCTGGTGCTCGGGCCTCCGATCGCGATCGTCGGCGTGGTCATCGCCCTCGCGAGCGACCTGGCCTTCATCACGGTGAGCGGCCTTGCCATCGCGGCCGTCGGGCTGTACCTGGCCTGGCGCGGCTTTGCCTTCCTGACCGACGCCATCGTCGCCAGGGTGGCTTTCGTGTCCGGGCCGATGCGCAAAAAGCTGGTACAGGGCCGTTACAGCACTACGTACTACGCGGTCATCGGTCCCGTGAGCAAGCGGGTGAGCTCGCGTGCTTACGCATCGCTCCGCGAGGGGATCGCGTTTCACCTTTATTACTCGCCCGGCTGCCGGCGCCTGCTGTCGCTCGAGCCGGCCTCCGCCGCGGAGCCGAAGCCCGACCACGGGTTTGGTCCAGACTCGGCCCATGCCTGGAACCGGCTGCGCTGGGCCTGGGTCGCGATCACGATCGGCGCCGTCGGGCTGCTGGTCGGCGCCCATGACCTGGTGCTCGCCCATCCGGCACAAACGCAGATCATCGAGTCCAGCGTCACGAACTACGTGGAGACCCACGGCAAGAGCACCGGGAGGCACCTCTACGTCGCCGGCTACCCAAACGCCTTCACGCCCGACAGCGAGTCGTCCTACGATCCGCCGGCGCCGGGCTTCTCCTCCCTGATCGGCGAGGCGGTGGTGCTCTATGTCGACCCCGACACCGGAGAGATTCTCGCCATGAGAATCGGGAAGACGCTCCACACGAGCGACTGGTTTCGCCATCCCGAGCACAAGACGGTCTTCGAGGCGGCCAACGCGACGATTACAGCCGGGCTGTCGGCGCTGGCGATCATCGGCGGGGTCGTCGGTCTGGTGGTGGCGCGCCGTCGGCCGTCCGACCCCTCACGTCCCCTGTATGCGCCACCGAGCGTCCATCAGCCTCAGGTGGCGGTCCCGGCGACGGCGGCGATCCTCGCGGTGGCGGTCGTCACCTTCTTCGCTCTCGTCGTCCTGTCGCACCACTGATCTGGCGGTACCTCAAGGTGGTGGTGCCGGGTGGACTCGAACCACCGACAACGCGATTATGAGTCGCGCGCTCTACCACCTGAGCTACGGCACCGCGCCGCAGAGGTTACCGCGCCGGCTGTTGGGCCCGCGCCTTCAGCTTGCGCTTCTTCTTCCGGTGCTTGTCGATCGCCACCCGCTTTCTCTTATTCATTGGTCAGCCTCGAAATTGTAGGGTGGAACTCCATCAGGGGTAGGTGAAGCCGCAGGGGCCACCTGGTCGATGGGGCGGAATCCGCGCACGACGCATCGTGAATGCCTGGAGTTTGGTTGCGGAGCTTGGATTCGAACCAAGGACCTTCGGGTTATGAGCCCGACGAGCTGCCGCTGCTCCACTCCGCGATTCGAAGTATACCGCCGCCTACTGGTGGCTCTTGGGCGACGCGGAGGGGGCGGGCGAAGGGCTCGGGGCGGCCGTCACGAGGTACAGCTTCTCGCTCGCCTTTGCGAATCCGCTGAGCCGTGCCTCCTCCTCGTCGGCCGTCCCCGACTGGAGCGCCTTCACGTCCTTCTTGTAGCCGGCGTTCTGGGCTGCGATCTCCGTGTTCTGCCTTCTGAGGTCGGAGACCTGCTGGCTCAGGCGATGGCTGATGTAGGCCTCTTGAGCGAACGCGACACCACCCCAGACCAGCCCGATGCCGACCGCGAGGACGATGACGGCTTGCCGCACGCCGAATGTGTTCGTGCGCACGCTGCCCGCGACTGTCAAAGCTTTGCTGTATCTCATGCTGCGACGTTTGTGAAGGACGGCGGAGGCGCCGACTATATCAAATGGTTACCTGGTCTTCTCCCACAGCTCGCGCGTGGCCTGATCGTCGAGGTCCGTGAAGGTCTTCCCATCCCGTCGCAGCTCGCCCTCCGCGGCCGCGAACCGTTTGCGAAACCTCTGCCCCGCGACGCGTAGCGCGTCTTCCGGGTTGACCTTGAGCGAGCGCGCCAGCGACACGATCGCGAACAGCAGGTCCCCCATCTCCTCGAAGGCGCGGTCGCGGTCACCCGCGGCCGCGGCCAGCTCGCGCGCCTCTTCCGCCACCGACTCCGCGGCCGCCGCGGGCGTGGCGAAATCGAAGCCGACGCGGGCCGCGCGTTTCTGGAGGCCGAGCGTCCAGGCCAGGGCGGGGAGGGTCGCGGGCACGCGGTCGACGACCGACTCATCGCTGCCGGCGCTGCGCGACTCCTGCATCTTCTGGTGCTCCCAGTTGCGCAGGACCTCGTCCGCGCTCGCGACCGACGTGTCGCCGAAGACGTGCGGATGCCGCTTGACCATCTTCGCCGCCACCGCCTCAGAGACCTGCTTCGCGTCGAACCGGCCTTCACCGGCAGCGATCTCGGCGTGCATCGCGACCTGGAGGAGCAGGTCGCCGAGCTCCTCCATCATCTTGGCGTCGTCGGCGGCGTCGATCGCCTCCAGCAGCTCATAGGTCTCCTCGAGCAGGTAGGGCCGCAGCGACTCATGGGTCTGCTCCCGGTCCCACGGACATCCGCCCGGCGCTCGCAGCCGGTGCACGACCTCGAAGATCGCCTCGATTCCGTCGGAGAACGGCTTGTCGGTCACGGCCGAGACATTACCGCGGCGCCGCGTCCAGACTCGTACAGCGAGAACATCTCGTCGAGGAGGGTGAGCAGGTCCGCCTGCCAGCCCTCGCCTTTCCTCCGCATCTTGATCCGGTTCGGGCCGACCGCGATCCGCCCGGCCATCCGGCGTGAGAGCTCTTCGACGTCCAGGAACCTTTGCGGGTCGACGCGGATGGCGATGTCGTGGCCTTCGGCGATGACGCCGCGCAGGCCCATGCGCTGTCCTCGCAGCTTCACCCTGAGCGAGTAGGCGAGGTTGTCGAGCTGCTCGGGCGCGGTCCCATACCGGTCCTTCAAGGAGCGCAGCATCGAGTCGAGCTCCTGCTCGTCTTCGGCGTTGGCGAGCTGCCGGTACGCGCCGAGCCGCAGCTTCTCGTCCCGAATGTAGGAGCGCGGGATGAAGTGGTCCAGCGGCAGGTCGAGGTTCATCTCCGCCGTCGACAGGACGTCGGCGACCGCCGTTTCCTCGCTCCCTGTCCGGAGTTTCGAAACCGCGCTCTGCAGCATCTGCAGGTACATCTCGAAGCCGACCGCGGCGATGGCGCCGTGCTGCTCGGTACCGAGCAGGTTGCCCGCGCCCCGGATCTCCAGGTCGCGAAGCGCGATCTTGAAACCCTGGCCGAGCTCGTGCAGCCCCGAGATCACGTCCAGCCGTTTGTCCGCCTCCTCGGTGAGCGACCGCCGCGGGTCATAGAGGAAGTAGGCGTATGCGCGACGCCCCGAACGACCGACCCGGCCGCGCAGCTGGTAGAGCTGGGCCAGGCCGAAGCGGTCGGAGCGTTCGACGACGATCGTGTTGACGTTCGGGATGTCCAGGCCGGACTCGATGATGGTCGTGCAGACCAGCACGTCGTGCTTGCCGGCCTCGAAATCGACCATCACCGTCGCGAGGTCGTCCTCCGACATCTGGCCGTGGCCGACGGCGACCCTCGCGTCGGGCATCAGCCGGCGAACACGCTCGGCCGCCTTGGGGATGGTGCGCACCCGGTTGTGCACGAAGTACACCTGACCGCCCCGAGCAAGCTCCCGGCCGATCGCCTCGTGGATGAGCTCGTCGTCGTCCGCGGTGACGTAGGTCTTGATCGGCTGGCGCTCCTCCGGCGGCGTCTGGATCACGCTCATGTCCCGGATCCCGCCGACGGCCATGTGCAGGGTGCGAGGAATGGGCGTCGCCGAGAGCGACAGCACGTCGAGCTGGGTGCGGAGCTTCTTCAACCGCTCTTTCTGCATGACGCCGAAGCGGTGCTCCTCGTCGACGACCAGCAGTCCGAGCCTCTTGAAGCGGACATCGCGCTGCAGCAGCCGGTGAGTGCCCACGACGATGTCGACGTGGCCGCTCTTCAATCCCTCGACGGTGCGTGCCTGCGCCTCGTCGTCGACGAAGCGCGACAGCATCTCGACCACGACCGGGAAGTTCTTGAGGCGCTCGCGGAAGACGTGGAAGTGCTGCTGCGCGAGCACGGTCGTCGGCGCCAGGACCGCGACCTGCTTGCCGCTCATCGCCGCCTTGAACGCGGCGCGCAGGGCGAGCTCGGTCTTGCCGAACCCGACGTCGCCGCACAGCAGGCGGTCCATCGGCCGGTCGGATTCCATGTCGGCCTTGATCTCCGCCAGCGCGGCGACCTGGTCCGGCGTCTCTTCATAAGGAAATGTCGACTCCAGCTCCTGCTGCCACGCGGTGTCCGGGGCGAAGGCGATGCCAGGCCGCGCCTCGCGCATGGAGTAGATCTTCAAGAGGTCCTCGGCGACGTCCTGGACGACCTTGCGCGCGCGGCCGCGGGCGCGCGTCCAGTCCGAGGTGCCCAGCCGGTGCAGGCCCGGAGCGCCTTCGCCGCCCAGGTACTTCTGCACGCGGTCGAGGTTTTCGACCGGCACGAACAGCCGGTCCCCCTCGGCGTACTCGAGCTCGAGGTACTCGCGGTGAGCGCCCTCCGACTCGATCAGGCGCATGCCCTTGAAGCGGGCGATGCCGTGGTCGACGTGGACGACCAGCTCGTCGGTCGAGAAGTCGAGCGTGAACTCTCGGGTCAGGTCCTCCGCCCTGGTCCGCTGGCGCCCGCCGCGCGATGGCCGCCTTACGCGACCGAACAGCTCCGCGTCGGTCGCGACGTACAGGCCGAGCGCCGGCTGCGAGCAGCCTGACGCGAGGTCGACCGCGGCGTGCCGGAGGGCAGGCTTCAGCTCCATGTCGAGGTCGAGGTCCACCTCCTGGAGAGGCGCCTTCACCCCCGCCTCGTCGAGCAAGGCGCGGAGCCGCTCGTCCTGCTCGGTCGTGAAGACCACCGAGGAGGCGTCCGCACGGTCGGCAAACCCGGACAGCGCCCGCGGCTGGCCCACCAGCGGCTCGCCGGCAAACCAACCGAGGTCGATCGACTCGCCTGACCCCTCGCCGGCGGTGAGCGTGAGACGCGGCCTCGCGCCGAAGTCGTCGACCCGCTCCACCATCGGCAGCGTGAACTGCCTCGGAAGCTCGCCCCCGCCGGCCTCGGCGGCCGCGAGCATCGCCGTCTCGTCTAGCAGCGTGCGGACGTCGGTCAGCTGACGTCTCGGCTCGAAGTCGAGGACCACGGTCCTGTCCGGCAGGTGCTCGAGCAGGGACGGCCGCGTCGGGTCGAGGTAGGCGGCGTAGAACTCGACGCCCGGGAACGCGGCGCCCTCGCCAAGGCGAGTGAGCTCGTCCTCCCACTCCGACCGCACATCACCGCGGAGGCTGTCCAGCGACAGCGAAGCGTGGATCCGTTCCACGGCCCGGCCGCCGAGGTCGGGCCCGATCAGCAGCTCGCGACCGGTCCTGATGACCGCGTCTGGGACCGGCATCACCGAGCGCTGGTTCTCGGCGTCGAACAGCCGCAGCGTCTCCACCGTGTCGCCCGACCACTCGGCCCGGATCGGTGCGTCGGCCGCGGCTGGATAAACGTCGAGGATGCCGCCGCGCAGTGAGAACTGGCCGCGCTCTTCGACCAGGGGCTCGCGGGTGTAGCCGAGCTCGATCAAGCGACCCGCGACCGTGACCGGGTCGGGTCCGTCGCCCGGCCGCAGCACGACCGTGCTCGCCACCAGGTCGCGGCGCGAGATGGTCTGGCGCGTGATCGCGCGGCGCGAAGAAACCACGACCACCGGCTCGTTGTCCGCGCCCGCCAGGGCGACCAGCGCCTCCAGCCGGCGGTTCACGGCCTCATCGAACGC